>JAZKEV010000299.1:0-4247 GCA_040386765.1 Verrucomicrobiota bacterium
TTGCCGGAACCGCTTTCGTTCAGGCTCGCCATCAGGTTCAGCGCGCCGAGCCACTGCGAGCCGAAGGAGTTGCTATGCGGCATCTGCAGGCGGGCGGTGGTGAGCCACTCGTTGCAATTGATCGCCATAGGCACGCGGCCGGTCACGCGGGCGAGCGGTTCGGCCAGCCAGGTGAGCTTGGGCGGGAGATAGGCGCAGAAGACCTCGTCCAGCGGCTGGCCGGTCGTCATCTCGTAGGAGTCCATCACCGGCTTGAGATCGCGCGCCACGCGGCGCACGAGCCGGTCGGCAAACTTCAGGGCGGAGGGATCGGCCGCCTCGAGCAGGCGGCGCGCCTCCAAGTCGTCGCGGACGTTGAGCTCCTTGCGGGCCAGCTCGACGATGGACCCGATGCCGTGGAATACGGGGTTGGGCGTGTGCACGCCCTCCTTGCCGAGGATGTAGACGGCGGTAAACGCCTCGTGCAGGACGACGACCGCCACCGCGCGCAGGCCGCCGCGGCGCTCCATGTGGCCGTAGAGCGCGCTGAAGAGCGACAGAAGACCCGCCTCGATCCGCTCGGGAATCAGCCGTTCGTCCACCATCCGCTGCTGCACCTCCTGCAACTCGTCGTTGGCGATGCCGCAGATGAGCGCGGGCTGGGTCTGGTTTGTGGGTGCGAGGGGAGAGCCGTCGACGGCACTGAGGGTCCGGAGCGTCCACGCGTCGGGGTTGACGACCTTGAAAGGGGTGGCGGTGAGGAAGCGGCCGCGCTGCTGCTCCTCGACGATATTGGAGAGGTAGTCGGACTCGCCCAGCCGGTTGATCTCCAGGTTCTCCCGCTGCACGATGCCGCGCCGGGGCACCAAGCCGCATATGACTCGGGTCCACGCCCGGGATTCGATCCACTTGTTCAGCCCCGCCTCGTCGTCGCGATCGAATTCCTCGGCAGCCTCGACCTCCAGCCGGCCCCGATGGGGACGGCTGATCTCCGCGGCAAGGACTTGGTGTGGAGTAAACTCCAACACCAGGCGCCGGCGGGGGCTGCGCTTGGCTAGGTCGGCGAACATGAATGAAGCGCGTTAATAGTAGGTCGGCGGGGACTGTGCTGGCGACGCGAAATGTTACGGAGTCACGGTTCAGTTACTTGGCGGATAACGTAAGGTGTTGTGACACTAGGGAATATCCGTTGACGGAGGGCGAGGTCATAGTGGAAGACGGGAGCGGAGGTGGGGGAGGTGAAACGTATGTACTTGCGACTGAGTAGTGCTCCATAGAACGGCCCGTTTTGGCTGATCGTGATAGGTTTATTCTCACTATAGATCACACCGCAAAAGTCTTGCGTTGAAGTGTAGGTGATGGCGCTGGTGCCGGTGCCAGTCGAATAAATGGCGAGTTTCTTGGGGTCGTTGGTCTCGTTTTCGAAGCCGTTGCCGCCGATGTTGATGTTGCCGTTGATGAACAGCTCGAGCGAACCAGTTGTAGCGATTCGAACCCGACCGATCCCCGAAATCGTGAAATTTCCGTTCACTACCATCTGAGTGGGGCGCTCGATCACGATGCTAGGACCTGGGAATAGAAACGGCAGGGCTGCGGCGGCGATGTACTCTACGACATTGTCGATCTCGTCGCCGTTGATCACGACATCGTCATTTATTTTCACCACATTGAGCAACAATTCTAGTATTGCGCCCACAAAGGCCAGAAGGCCGCCCACGCTGCTCGTACCCGTCGGCGACGGAGTCGAAACGGTAAACACCGGCGAAACCGGCACGAACGCGCTCTTGCCCACCCGGGTCAAATCGACGGTGGTCCCGCTGGGACTCGTGGGGCCGAGAACCTTGGCCGGGGGGTTGCCTGAGGTGGAGTAGTAGACCGGATGCCCAAAGGTGGCGACATAGCCCTTGACCTCCGCCTGCTCAAGCCGGACGCCCCAGGCGCCGGAGCCGTCGTCCCGGCCGGCGACGACGGCGGCATAGTTGTTCGGATGAACAGGAGTTTCTACGGAGTAGCCGGCAAAGGAGCCGTTGTTGTTGGGATCGGAGTTCCAGCTATCGACGGTGCCTTTCACGTCGAAGCGCACGTGAGACTCGGCGGAGGCGATGGCATTGCCGAAGAGCGGGGCGGGGCCCGTGGTGGCGTGAAGGGTCTTCTTAAAGATCCTCCCGCTGGACTCGGTGAGGGTGGCCATGGCGGTGATGCTCGGCCAGGTAGTCGGGGGTGTGGGGGGCGGGGGTGGAGGGGGGATGGTGACCGTGAGGACGACCTGACCAGTCGCTCCCGACATGGGATACGAGAGCGTGACGGTGCGGTTGGGGCCAGAGATGCTCCACGCGGTGTTGCCGCCGGGCCCGCTGCTCGTCCAATTTTTTTGATTGAGGGCCCAGAGCGCTTCCTCGAGGCCGACTTGGGCCAGCTCGCGGACCTTGTCCTGCTGAAGCTGTCGCGTGCTGAAATCGTTGGAACGCGAGCACAACGCGAGGTAGCTGGCGAGGGCGATGGCCATCACGGTCGTCAGGGACAAGGCGAGCAGGGTGATGGAGCCGCGCGGGCGCGACGCGTAAGCCTTACGTACCATCGGGAGGAGCGCGGTTGCGAATCAGGAACCGCGAGGACGCCGCATCGAAGCGCGTGCGACGTTGCTTCGGCCATGTTGCCGGAGACTCGAGCGTGAACCTGACCTCGATCTGTTTGATGCTGTACGGAATGAGTGTCGTCTCGGAGAGCTGGCTGTCAGGCGTGCCATCCGTCGTGGTGTAGTAGGAAAAGGCGAAGGTGGCGCACTCGCACGCGGAATTGTTGAGAAGATAGAAATCCAGGGTGGAACCGACGGTGGCCTGGCGGCGCAGTTTCTTGTCGGCGTAGGTGTAGGTCACCTGGCCGGTGGGAAGCACGAGCGTGAGCGTGGTGGAGGTGGGCGTGGTCCCGTTCTTCACCGCTTTCGCCACGGCGAAATCCTGCCGGAGGTAGGTAAGGGTCTTGCGCGCCTCGTTTTCGAGTGCCTGGTAGCCGGCGAGGCGGGCGAGGCTGCGGCCGACGAAGAGATACGACGAGAGCATGGCGAGCATCACCATCCCGGCCAGCGTCGTGGCGACCAGCAGCTCTACGAGGGTGAAACCGCGACTACGGCCGGAGCTGCGCTGCATCAGGATTGCTGATACGACAGATGGAGGCCGTTCTTGCCGAGGTAGGTCTCCATCGTGTGTTTATGCGTGAGGCGGGGGCCGCTCTTCCACGTGACGGTGTAGGACAGCTTGACGAAGGTCACGGTGCTCGCCGTCGCCGAGGCGGGGCGCAGGTAGGTGCGGGTGAGCGTGCAGGTGAAGCCGCGGGCGAGATTGCTCAGGGTGGTATTGTCGTCGGCGGCGGTGGAGGAAGTGTAGTTGGAGAGAGCGAACCAATCGCGGTCGCCGGAAATCACCCCGGTCGAGCTGATGGTGATGCTGGGGGGATTGGGGGTGATGGGAATATTGGCGATGGCGCTCCAGGGGCCGCCGCGGAGCTTCTCGATCTCGGCGGAGATGAGCTGGGTGGCGACCTGGACCCTCCGCGCCGTATCGAGCGAGTGCGAGCCGATCGTCACCGCTTGGATAAGACCGATGAAGCCCACCAGCAGGATCGCGGTGGCAATCATGATCTCGACGATACTGAACCCGGAACGACGTGTCCGGCCGGCAAATAGCATGGTTTGTTTCTGCAAGCTGGGTGCGGTGGAGTCGAGCCGATCCAAGGGCGGAAGACCCGCTAAGTAGCGGTACGCCTGCGGCAAGCGAGGGTGGAGAGAAGTGAGGAAAACGCAGGTGGAGCGCAAGTGACTTGAAGTAGGGCGGTTTTTAACCCTCCCTCTCGCATCCCCGACTTCCGCGGAAGCCCGTTCCGCCAAGGTAAAACGAAAGGGTGCCTGTCGCCGCAGCCTTGGCATAGGTGCACCTGATTTTTCCCCGGCCGATCCCAACTTACCCCAGAATACCCCGGACAACCTCGGAATGCCCCGGACTATCCCGCACAACCCCGGAATAGCCCGGATTACCCCGGAAATAGAGGAGAACCGGGCGCCCCCGCCCCGCGCCGTCGTCTTGTCTGAGAATGTAAAAATCCGCGCTTCATGCGTCATACCATTTACTCGTCGAAATCAGATTTTTGACACCGAGTGCACAGAGGAAAGAGAGAGACCACGGAGCCGATCACCTGGCTGCCCTCCGTGACCTCTGTGTCATTCTCCGTGCTCTGTGTGTCTATCGTCTTTTTCGCTTCGTCATGGGTATCGT
>JAZKEV010000300.1:0-4519 GCA_040386765.1 Verrucomicrobiota bacterium
CCGCGCGCAGCGCCACCGCGCCGCTCGCTAAAAATGCCACGCCCGCGGCCGCCAGCGCGCCGCGCATCGATTGGGGTATGAGCTTCATAGAAAAGAAAACGCGCACCCCTCACCGCACGCCAAACACCGTCTCATCCACCAGCAGCTTGTCGGGGTACGTCACGCGGCCGCGCGAGAGCAGATCGCCGTCAAACATCTCATGCTTCACGTCGATGAGGCGCACGCCCTGATCGACTTTTTCCGGCCGCATGCCGCTGAAAATCGACTTCGCCTTGTCGTCCGCGAAGATCACCGGCGCATGATAGGCGAAGAGATAGTCGAGTTGCTTGGCCCTCAACAGCTCGCTCACGAGCTGCGCGCCGCCCTCCACGTACACGCCGGAAATCCGCTCCTCCGCGCACTTCTTGCGAAAGTCCTGGAACGACACGCGCTGCGTGCCCGATTCGAAAATCCACACCTTGATGCCCATCTCCCGCAGCTTGCGCACATAGCCAAGCCCGCCGTGCGGCGTGGTCACCACGATCGTGCGGTCGCGAAATTCATCCGTGAAGACCGCCGGCAGATTCTTGTCCACCACCGTCCGCAGCAGCCCGTCGAAAACGAAACGCCAAGGGCACCACTCCGGCTCGCCTGCGATCCGCGCGGTGAGCCGCGGATTGTCCTTCAAGATCGTCATCGCGCCGACCGCGATGCCGGGAAAGAGCTTCCGCCAGCGGTGCACGTCGGCCCGCGCCGCTTCGTTGGTGATCCACTTCGATTCGCCCGAGCGGCACGCGATTTTGCCATCGAGAGTCGTCGCTGCTTTGGCCGCGAGCATCGGCCCGCCCGTCGTGATCCAGTGGTTGAAAATCAGATTGAGATCGTAGCACTCGCGCTCGAGCACGCCCGTCACCACCTCTATGCCCGCCGAGCGCAGCACCTCGAAGCCCCGCCCCGCGTGCGCCGGGTTCGGGTCGGTCGCGCCGACGACCACCTTCTTGATGCCCGAGGCGATGATCGCATCGGTGCACGCGCCCGTGCGCCCATGGGTCGAGCAGGGCTCAAGCGTCACATAAAGAATCGCTCCCGGCCGCGGAGTCTTGCCGCGATTCAACAGTGCCAGCCGTTCCGCGTGTGGTCCGCCATCGGGCGCAGTCGCGCCTTCGGCCACCACGTGCCCGTCTTCGACGATCACGGCGCCGACCATCGGGTTGGGATGCGTCATACCCCAGACGCTCTGCGCCAGCGCGAACGCGCGGCGCATGAAGGGCTCGTGCTCGTTAACCGCTGACATAGGGGTTGTTGGTGCGTTCGTGTCCCACCGTCGTCTTCATTCCGTGCCCCGGAAACACCAGCGTGTCGAGCGGCAGCGTATAAATCTGCTCCCTGATCGAACGCTGCAGCACCTCCGAATCGCCGCCCGGCAGATCCGTCCGACCGACGCTGCCTTTGAAGAGCGCGTCACCGACGAAGGCCGCCTTCGCCGCTGCAAAGTAGAACAACACATTCCCCGGGCAGTGTCCGGGCACGTGCCGCACCTCGACCCCGGTCCCTAGCGCCTCGAATCGCTCCCCCTGAACCACCCAGCGGTCCACGAGGATCGGCTCCAGGTTGAGGTCCTCGCCCATGAAGCGGTTCATCACCTCCGGGGTTTCGATTAGCATCTTGTCGTCCGAGTGGGCCAGCACCTTGGCGCCCGACTGCCGCACCACTTCCGCCCCGCCCTGCGTATGGTCCCAGTGGCCGTGGGTGATCCACAATTCCGTCAATTTACACCCTTCGCGGGTCAAAATATCGCTCACCGCCCCCCATACCCCTTCCGGTGCATCGATGAGCACCGCTTCACCGCGCGAAGGCGCAGTCAGTAGATAGGCATTGGTTTGGATGGGTCCTGCCGGCAGGACGTGGAGGTTCACGGAATCCAATCCACGGTCTTTTGCTCCACGCGCAACCGTGAAAATTCCCTTTCCCTTCGCCCCGGCACGCGCTACCTCAGTTTCCTTTATGCCGACTCTTAAGTTCGCCGTTCTTGCCGGAGACTACATTGGGCCCGAGGTTATGACCGAGGCGCTGCGCGTGCTGGAGCACGTCGCCAAACAGGAAAACCTGTCCCTCGCCTACACCAAGGCCGACGTCGGCGGCGCCGGCATCGATAACCATGGCAAGGCTTTGCCCGACTCCACGCTGAAGCTGTGCGAGCAGTCCGATGCCATCCTTTTCGGCTCCGTCGGCGGCCCGAAGTGGGAGAAGCTCCCGCCCAAGGAGCAGCCCGAGCGCGCCGCGCTCCTGCCCCTGCGCAAGCACTTCACCCTCTTCGCCAATATCCGCCCCGGTCTCCTCTACCGCGAGCTCACCGACGCCTCCCCGCTCAAGACCGAGCGCATCCCGAATGGCATCGATATCGTGTGCATCCGCGAGCTCACCGGCGGCGTTTACTTCGGCCAGCCCAAGACCACGACCACACTCCCCGATGGTGATATTCAGGCCATCGATACGATGGTCTACAAGAAGACCGAGATCGAGCGCATCCTCCAGGTCGCCATCACGACCGCCCGCGCGCGAAAGAACAAGCTCTGCTCCGTCGACAAGGCCAACGTTCTCGAGACCTCCGTCCTCTGGCGCAAGACCGTCACCGAGTACATGGCGAAGCACGCCCCCGAGATCGCCCTCAGCCACATGTACGTCGACAACGCCGCGATGCAGCTCGCGCGCGATCCCAACCAGTTCGATGTCTTCGTGACCGAGAATATGTTTGGCGACATCCTCTCCGATGAGATGGCCGTCATCTGCGGCTCCCTCGGTATGCTCTCCTCCGCCTCGCTCGGCGCCGGTAAGAACAGCCTCGGCCTCCCTTTTGGCCTCTACGAGCCCGCCGGCGGCACCGCCCCCGACATCGCCGGCAAGGGCATCGCCAATCCCTGCGCCCAGATCCTCTCCGTCGCCCTGATGCTCCGCTTCAGCTTCGGCCTCGATGCCCTCGCCACGCGCATCGAAGCCGCCGTGAAGAAAGCCGTCACCAGCGGCACCCGCACCGGCGACATCGCCTTCGGCAAACCCTCGGTCGGCACCAAGCAAATGGCCGACGCCGTCATCGCGAACCTCTGATCTGAAGTAGCGAGTAGTGAGTAGCGGGTAGCGAGCATCACCGATTCGAACGCCTCGCTCTCGACCGCCAGCTACTCGCTACTCGCTACTCACTACCCGCTACTCGCTACTCGCTACTTTTCCGCGCTCCTTCCGCCCATGACTTCCGCCCAGATCCGCCAGAGCTTCCTCGATTTCTTCGCGAAACAAGGCCACACGATCGTACCCTCGTCGTCGCTGCTGCCCGATTCGCCCGGACTGCTTTTTACCAACGCCGGCATGAACCAGTTCGTGCCGATCTTCCTCGGTGAGCGCGCTCCCGACGTCGCCTCCTGGGCCGGCGTGAAGCCCTCCAAGGATACCCGCGCGGCCGACACGCAGAAGTGCATCCGCGCCGGCGGCAAGCACAACGACCTCGAGGATGTAGGCTTCGATACCTACCACCACACGATGTTCGAGATGCTCGGCAACTGGTCCTTCGGCGACTACTTCAAGAAGGAGTCGCTGCAGTGGGGTTGGGAGCTGATCACCAAGGTCTGGGGCATCCCGCCCAAGCGCCTCTTCGCCACCGTCTACTCCCCCGACAAGTCGAAGAACGACCCCTCCGAATTCGACCAGGAGGCCTACGACATCTGGGCAGCCATCTTCCGCAAGGAAGGCCTCGATCCCGCCGTCCACATCGTCAACGGTAACAAGAAGGATAATTTCTGGATGATGGGCGACACCGGCCCCTGTGGCCCATGCTCCGAGATCCACTTCAACCTCCTCCCGAGCGACGAAGAGACCGCTGGCCGCAAGCTCGTGAATGCGAGCAGCCCCCGCTGCATCGAGATCTGGAACCACGTCTTCATCCAGTTCAACGCCAACGCCGACGGCACCTTTTCGCCGCTCGCCGCCAAGCACGTCGATACCGGCATGGGCTTCGAACGCGTCGCCGGCATCTACGCGACGACGGATGGCTTCAAGAACTTCGACAAAGATCCGTCGAACTACGCCGCCGATGTCTTCGCGCCGCTCTTCACGAAGATCTCCACGCTCTCCGGTAAGACCTACACCGCGACCGTCCCCACGAAGCGCGAAGGCCTCACCGAGCAGGAAAACATCGACGTCGCCTTCCGCGTCCTCGCCGACCACGCGCGCTGCGTAAGCTGCGCCATCGCCGACGGCATCATCCCCGGCAATGAAGGCCGCAACTACGTTATCCGGCGCATTCTTCGTCGTGGTATTCTCTACGGGAAGAAGATTGGTCTGCAAACCGGCTTCTTCGAACAGCTCGTCGGCCCCGTCGTCGAGTCGCTCGGTAGCGTATTTCCTGAATTACAGCAGCAGCAGGATCTCATTCGCCGCGTGATTCGCAGTGAGGAGAATAGCTTCGGTAGAACCCTCGACGAAGGTATCGAAAAATTTGGTGGGTTTTCACTCCACGCGGTTCAGCGCTCCGCAGTGCTAGCGGGAC
>JAZKEV010000300.1:4529-4982 GCA_040386765.1 Verrucomicrobiota bacterium
TCCGTCACGGCTTCTCGCATCGGTCGGGGTGAAACCGAAATCAGTCACCCCCTCTCGAAACTTCCTCTTCTAAATCTCAAATTAGAAGATCTGAACTCATCACGCTACGCTGAGTTGGGCATGCCCGCCCCTCAGATTGCCGGGCAGTGGGCGTTCATGCTCTATGACACGTACGGGTTCCCGTTGGACATGACCCAGCTCATCGCAGGCGAACGCGGAATGACCGTAGATACGGAAGGTTTCGAACGCCTGATGGAGCAACAGCGTGAGCGCGCTCGTGCCGCACAGAAGAAGGACATCATCATCGGTCGAACCGAGGGGGACACAGCGACTGAGCATCAGCCCACGACCTTCACCGGCTACACGATCACGCCCACGATGATCGCCGGCCACGCGACGCTCCTCGAGGTCGAAAAACTCGTCAACGAGAAGGTCATCGATAATGCGTCGGTC
>JAZKEV010000301.1:0-3637 GCA_040386765.1 Verrucomicrobiota bacterium
GAGCTACCCTTTCGTCGCTTCCGGCTGGAAATCGCCTTCCGGCTGCGCTTCTTCTTCCCCTCTATGAAAATGCGTTCCCCTTTCACCCGGCGCTGCGCCGCGTTGGCGGCCACGTTCGCCGCGCTCTCGGGCCTCGCCCGCGCGGACGAAGGCATGTGGCTTTACTCCGCCCCGCCCCGCGCGCAGATCAAAGCGAAATACGGCTTCGATCTCACCGAATCCTGGCTTGAGCACCTCATGAAGTCCTCCGTCCGCTTCAACAGCGGCGGCTCCGGCTCCTTCGTCTCCGCCGATGGCCTCGTCATCACCAATCACCACGTCGCCTCCGACGACCTCCAGAAAATCTCCGACGAGAAGAACAACTACCTGCGCGATGGCTTCTACGCCACGACCCAGGCCGAAGAGAAAAAGCTCGTCGATCTCGAGCTCAACGTGCTCCAGTCGATCGAAGACGTCACCGCCCGCGTCAACGCCGGACTCCCCGCCGGCGCCACCGGCGATGCGGCCGCCGCGGCCCGCCGCAAGATCATCGCCGAGATCGAGAAGGAGTCGCGCGACAAGACCGGCCTCCGCAGCGATGTCGTCACCCTCTATCAGGGCGGCGCGTATCATCTGTATCGCTTCAAGCGATACACCGATGTCCGCCTGGTGTGGGCGCCGGAGCAGCAGGCGGCATTCTTCGGTGGCGATCCGGATAATTTCGAATTTCCCCGCTTCAATCTCGATAGCGCCGTCTATCGCGCCTATGAAAACGACCAGCCGGCGAAGATTCAGCACTACCTGAAATGGTCGAAGACGGGCACGAAGGAGGGCGACCTCACTTTCGTCTCCGGCCACCCCGGCAGCACCAACCGGCAGTTCACGCTCGCCGAGCTTCAGTCGCTCCGTGACGTGCAGTATCCCTACGCCGTGCCGCGTCTGAAACGCCTCGAAGTCCTCCTCGGCGCGTGGGGCAATCGCAGCGAGGAGAATGCCCGCCGCGCCAAGGATGAGCTCTTCAGCATCCAGAATTCGCGCAAAGTCTACGACGGCCGCCAGTCGGGACTCTACTCGCCCGCTATCATGGTGCCAAAGATCGCGGAGGAGAAGGCGTTCAAAGAGCAGTTGGGCGATCGCGCCAACGGCCGCGAGGTCCGCGCCGCCTACGACGCCATCGCCAACGCCGTTGCCGCGCAGTCAAAGATCTACCGTCGCTATCGCCTGCTCGAGAACAGCCACGCTGTGATGAGCGATTCGTTCACGATCGCGCGCAACCTCCTCCGTGCCGCCGAGGAGCGGCCCAAGCCGAATGGCGAGCGGCTCAAGGAATTCGGCGACGCCCGCAAGGAGTCGTTCGAGATGAATCTGTTTTCCGACAAGCCGATCTATGCCGACCTCGAAATCGTGCTGATGAGCGATGCGCTCACGCTTTTTGCCGAGGTCGCGGGCTTCGACGATCCGCTCGTGCAGCAGGTTCTCGCCGGCAAGTCCCCGCGCGACCGCGCCGCCGAACTCATCAACGGCACCAAGGTCCGCGACGTCGCCGTGCGCAAGAAGCTCTACGAGGGCGGCACCGCCGCCGTGCAAGCTGCCAACGACCCGCTGATCGAGCTCGCCCGCCTGATCGACGGGGAGTCCCGCGCGCTCCGCAAACAGTGGGAGGCCGCCGACGAAACGCGGCAGCAGGCGCACGCGCTCATTGAGAAGGCCCGCTTCGAGATCGAGGGGCCGACCCGGTCGCCCGACGCCACCTTCACCCTTCGCCTGAGTTACGGCCCCGTGAAGAGCTACATGGAAGACGGCAAGAAGATCCCCGCCTATACCACGATGGCCGGCCTCTACGCGCGCAGCGCCGAGCACAAGAACAAGGAGCCCTTCGATATCCCGACCCGCTGGGCCGAGAAAAAATCCGCGCTCGATCTCACGGTGCCGTTCAACTTCGTCCACACCCCCGACATCATCGGCGGCAATAGCGGCAGCCCCGTCGTCGATACCAAGGGCGAGTTCGTCGGCATCATCTTCGATGGCAATATCCAGAGCCTCGTCGGCGACTTCGCCTACGAGGAGGTGCAGGCCCGCGCGATCAGCGTGGATAGCCGCGCCATCATCGAAGCGCTTAAGAAAGTCTACGGCGCCGATGCGCTCGTGAAGGAGCTGCTCAACGGGAAGAGGTAACGTCTCGGTCGATATCAAATCCGAGCCGAAAACGATAGACACAGAGCGCACCGAGATGGCACGGAGGTCACGGAGGGCTGCAAGTAGATCGGCTCCGTGGCCTCTTTCCTCTGTGCTCTCTGTGCCAAAAGTCCGATTTCGATCCGGAAACTACCCCCGCGCCTAACTTCCAGCTTTTAGCTAAGTCCCATCCACCGCGACCACCGACTCCCCTCGCACAAATTCCGGCATGATCCGCCCGGTCCGCTGTGTGATCGCGCTGCCTTCGAGCAGCTCAAGCACCGGCCGGAGGAGGCTCTTGGCCATCGTGTGCGGATTTACGGCGTAACGTGCCGGCACGGGCGAGAGATAGCCGAGAAACAGGTCGTCGTCGCGCGAGACGATCGAGATATCCTCCGGCACGCGCACGCCGCTCTGCGCCAGCCGGCTCACCACGGCGAGATAGTGATAGGGGTGCACGACCATCAGCGCGGTCGGCCGCGGATTCAGTTTCAATACGCGACGCGTCGCCTGCGCGATGCCGGCAACCGTCTCATCGTGGTAGATCACCAGCGCCTCCGCGCCCGCGTGTCGCGATTGTTTCACGCCTTCGAGGAAACCCGCCTCACTCTCGAGATCGCCCGCGCGCCGCGTTTTCACCGTCAGCATCGCCAGCCGCCGATGCCCCAGGGACAACAACGCTCCCGCGGCGTGGCGGCAGCTCGCGCGGTGGTCAAGGTCGCGCGACGGGAGGTCGAGGCCCGGATACGTCGAGCCCGCCACGATGCACGGCACGCGGTTCTTCGCGAACCACCGCTGCAGCGACTCCGTGGCCAGCATGAGGAGCCAGCACCCGTGGGGATTGCGCGCGACGAGTTTTTGGAGCGCGGGGCCGGGATTGGGCGCGTAGTATTGCGGCCCGTGAAAAACCCGCAGCCGCACGCCGCGCTCGCTGAGCAGCGCGCGCATGTCGTCGATCCACAGCGTCTGCATCGGCCGCAGGCGCTCGACCGGTTCGGGCGTGAGCAGCGCCACATCGTTCGAGGCCGCCTTGACCGCGCCGCGCTTGCCGCCCCCGATGATCTGGTTGCCCGCCCCGTGCACGGCGCGAATCCGCCCCTCCTTCTGCAGCTGCGCCAGCGCCGCCCGCAGCGTGTTGCGGCTCACCTGGAGCAGGTCGCACAGCGAGCGCTCGCTCGGGAGCCAGTCGCGCCACTCGCCGCCATCGATCTGCGCCCGCAGAAACCCGGCGGTCTGAGCCACCAGGGATTGTCGTTGCGGGAGATCATGCAGAGGCACGCCTCCAACGTCTAAAAACTCCGCGGAAACGCCAATCGTAAAGAATGGGGCGGTCCCTGAAGGTGCGTCCGGGATGTTTGTCATTCTGAGCGCTGCGACGAATCCACGGCTACGGACACCTTACCGCCATCGTACGCGTGGATTCTTCGCTGCGCTCAGAATGACAGACGGTGGCTCTATTTTGAAAACAGAACCTCAAAGACAC
>JAZKEV010000302.1:0-21923 GCA_040386765.1 Verrucomicrobiota bacterium
CCTCACCCCACCCCCGCCCCCACCTCCACCTCTGCCTCTGCCTCCAGCCTCACCCGCCGCGCCCTGCTCGGCGGAGGCGCCGCAGCACTAGCAGGCGCAGCCCTCTCCGCGGCACAGGCACCCGCACCCTCCCCCGCCCCAACACCGACCCCGGCGCCCACCCCCACACCAGCCCCCGCCGCCCGCAAACCCGCGGCTGCCACCCCCGAACCCTGGCCCCTCCGCCGCGAAAAAATCCGCCGCGGCTGGCTCGATCTGCTCGGCGATTTCCCCACCGAAATTCCCCCGCTCCAGCCCCTTCAACGGAAGGTCACCTTCGAGCCCGGCTGCCCCTCCGAGCGCCTGAACGCCCAGCAGCGCCAGCGCCTCAAGCAGCAGATCGCCGAGGAGGGCGGCACCATCGACCGTTACCACGTCAGCTTCCAATCGGAGAAGACCGACCGCGTGACCGGCTGGCTCCTCGTGCCCCAGCGCGCCCAGCAGCAACCCCTCCCCGCGATGATCTGCATCCACAGCACGACCCAGGGCGCGGGCAAGGATGCGACCGTCGGCATCTGCGGTCGCACCGCCGTCGAGGCCCCCGATTCCTCCGAGGGCGGCCGCTCCTACGGCCTGCACCTCGCCCGCTACGGCTACATCACCCTCAGCATCGATCTCCTCACCGACGGCGAGCGCGTCGAGCCCGGCGAAGCCGTGCTCCAGTCGCGGCCCTTTTACAAACGCCATCCCGGCTGGTCCATCGTCGGCAAGAACACCTGGGATATCATGCGCAGCGTCGATTTCCTCCAGACGCTGCCCTTCGTCGACCCCAAGCACATCGGCAACGTCGGCCTGTCGCTCGGCGGTCACTCCGTCGTGTTTGCGGCGGCGTTCGAGCCGCGGCTCGCCGCCACCATCAGCATCGGCGGCGTGCTCGACTGGCACCGCCCCACCGAAAACTGGGCGCGCAGCAAGGGAAACTATATCTATATCAAAAAATTCCGCCCCTACGTCGACGACCCCAAGCTCCCCGTCCCCGTCGATTTCGACGAGCTGATGATGCTCGTGGCGCCGCGCCCGATGCTGATCCTGTGCAGCGAGTGGGAATTCTACAACCGCCGCAACCTCCTCGATAAATGCCTCGCGGTCGCCAAGGTCTACCGCGACTGGCGCGACGACAAGAGCCAGCCCAGCGTGCTCGCCGCCCGCCAGACGCGGAAGAGCTACGCCAAGACCCTGAGCTACTACAAGGAACGCTACAATATCGACCCGCCCCAGATGGAAACCGAGCTCCGCCGCATCGGCGCCGGCGACTGCTTCGGCTGGTTCTCCTACCCCGGCGGCCACAGCTACCCCCCGATCGCCCGCCAATACAGCCTCGCCTGGCTCGACCGCTGGCTCGACCGCGAAAACACCTGGTCCGGCCGCTTCAAGCGCGAGTGAGCAAGCCTCAGGTTCAGACAACCCTTTCCGTCGCAGGGACGGAAAACGTCAGTCTCGCAGCTCCCGGCGATCAAGGCACCTCGTAGACCTCGATCAGCCCTTCGCCCAGGCGGAGGTCCGCGCTTGAAAGCTGCACCGTATAACTCCTGCCCGCAGTCAGCATAAGCACGAGCGCCGAATCACGGCTGCCGGTCGCGAAGGAAAACGCTCCCACGGCGGTGAAGGTGGGGGCGAGCGAGGCGTCCCACTCGTCGTTCTCACCGATCTTGCGGCCTGCGGAATCGAAAACCTCGAGCCTCGGATCTGGCAGAGCTCCGGAAACGCCCAAGGGCGCCAGCGCCGGACCGGCCCCGCGCAGCAGGATGCGGAGCGTGCCGGAGCCGCTGATGTGAAAGCCCGCTACGAGCACCCCGTCACCGCTGCCCACGTGACTCCGCGTGGAGAGGTTGACCAGCCGCGCGGCGGCCGGAGCGCCCGCGTCGTAACTCTCGAACAGCACCACTCCACTGCTCGCGCTGCGCACGTGCACACTGTTCGCGCCGTCGAGCCGCTGCAACAGCGCCGCATCGTCGCTGCCCGCCGAGAATCCGAAGGCCCCTAGGCTGGAAAACACGGGCGCCAAGTCCGCCGCCCAGTTGTCGTTCTCCGCGATCCGGGCCGACCCCTTGAAAATCTCCATACGTGGGTCGGCAGCCGCACCGGCCACGCCCAGCGCGCCGAGCGCCGGGCCCGCCGCGCGCACGAGCACCGGCTTGCCGCCTTCGGCGACCGCGAGGCCCACGATCAGGACCTCGCCGACGTCGAGCGGGCTGCGGACGGAAAGGTTGGAGAGAAACGCCTGCGGAATGAGAGTGAGCAGCGCCGGAGCGGAGGTGATCGAACCCGCGCCATTGGTGATAGTGACGGTGTAGCGGCCGGCGGCGGAAGCCGTCACCGCCGGCAGGGAGTACACGGGCGCCGTCGCACCGGCAATGGGCGCCCCGTCTTTGAACCACTGATAGGTCAGCGGCGCGGAGCCGGCGGCGACCACCTCCAGCGTGGCTCGGCTGCCCACGGTTGCCGTCAGCGAGCGGGGTTGCTCCGTGATGGAGGGCGGAGTCAGCGGAGGGATTGCTAGATAAGTGGGCCCGCCCAACCGCACGAACACGCGTGGAATTCCATCGGGCTCGATCAGGTAGATCGTGGAGAGCGTGCAAACGTAGAGGACCCCTGTCACTGGATCGCAGGCGATATCGCGGATCTGAAAGTCGGCGAGGCGCGCTATCGTCGTGGCAACGCCCGCCGGGGTGATCCGCGTGACGAGTCCGCCGCTCAAAATAGCCGAGGTTTCAGGGTGAGCAACCAATAGGTTCCCCGCGCGGTCGAAGGCCAGTCCTTGCGGAGCGGTGAGTCCGGTGGCAAAGGTCGACACTTGCCCATTGGGCGCGATTTTGTGGATGCGATTTCCGCCACTATGGCTCGCGTAGAGGTTGCCGGCGGCGTCGAAGGCCAGCCCCCGCAGGTCCGGCAGATTCGCGAAGACGGAGACGGTTCCGTTTCTCGTGATCCGGAAGAGTCCCTGGTTCACCGTGGCGACAAACAGCTCTCCGGCGGCGTTAAACGCGAGACCGCGCGGGTAGCTAATCCCGGGGGCGAAGGTCGTGAGCACGCCCGTGGCGGAGACCCGGACGATGGAGGCCGTCCCGTCGATGCCCGCGAAGAGTTCGCCTTCTGCCGAAAACGCGAGGCCTTGGGGACCGCTGGCGTTGACCGGCCACGAGGTCACGCCTCCCGCCGCCGTGATCTGGGAAATCTGCAGCGGCCCAGATTGACTTACATAGAGCAATGGCTGCGCAAACGCAGCGACGACGGAGAGACAAAGCGCCGCGACGAATTTCGCCGAGGCTGGAGTCAGGCGCATCCTTGGCACACTGCGCGGCTCCTAGACACGGTCCATCATGAAGTGGTTGGCATCCGGTCCGTCCTGCGACGAGTCAAAGCTTGCACCCGAAGAGCGGACGATAACACGTCCGGTCTCGCCCTGCCTGCAACCGAAGGCTCCCACGCTCTTCGTTCCCTTCGTTTCTTCTGTAAAACCCTCCGACTTGGTGGTCGGCTGCAGTCTAGAGTAAAACGCCGTAGCGGGTCCGACCCGCTCGATTGTCACCCTACGCAAGCACCACCGCCCCATTCAGCGGTCTTTCCTCTCGGCCTGTCTGCACCCGCACCCTGCATATCCGCCTCCCGCGTCCGCCCTTAGCCCTCCGCCATGCGCTCCCGCCCGGTCTTCCTCCTGCCCTTCGACCGCGTCGGCGCCGAGCAATCCGAATGGGACGGCGCCACGGATGAAATCACCTTCGACCGCCCCGTCGGCCAGGTCTTCACCTGCGCGCACGATGCCCTGCACCGCATCGAAATTTACCTCGAGCCCACCTTCCACTACAAGCGCAGTCACCTCTGGCTCCATCTCTACGAGGGCGATCTCGCCGATGGCGGCCCGCCGGTGCCCGTGCGCATCGCCGGCCCCCTCGCGACGGAAAGCCTCCTCGCGAATGGCTGGCTCAGTTTCGAATTTCACCCCGTCGCGGGCAGCGCGCAAAAAACCTACACATTCGCGCTCGTCGCGCCCGATGCCGGCCCCGGCAACGCCCTCTCCGTGCGCTCGGCGCGCGGCCCCGCCACCTCCGCGCGCGGCCTCCTCGTGGGCGGCCAGCCCCGGCCGGGCGCCCTCGCCTTTCGCGCGCTCTGCCTGCGCGCGCCGGAACTGTGGCCCAATTTCGTCCGCTTCCGGCAACGCTCGCGCGAACGCACGCCCGGCGTCGATTACCGCCCCCTGCTCGCCCGCCTCGAGATCAGCCGCCCCTGCAATCTCCACTGCGTCATGTGCCTGCGCGGCCTCAATCCCTTCGATGCGAAGCGCGAGGGCACGGCCTTCATGTCGCCCGCCACGTTTCAGGCGCTCGATCCCCTGCTGCCCGACCTGCTGTGGCTGATCGCCTTCGGCCTCGGCGAACCGTTTCTCAACCCGCACTACCTCGAGATGCTGCGCCACGCCCGCTCGCGCAACGCCCACCTCCACATCTTCACCTCGACCAATGGCATGGTCCTCAAGGATGAAGCGATCGCGGCCATCGTCTCCGAAAATCTTCTCTCCACCCTGCAGGTTTCGCTCGATGGCGCGGAGGCCGCCACCTTCGAGGCCATCCGCGTCAAGGCCAGCTACGCCACCGTCCGCCACTCGCTCGAGCGCGTGCTCGCCGAGCGCGCCCGCCAGCGCAACGAAGAGCTGCGCGTCCGCGCCGCGATGCTCGTGATGCGGCCCAACGTGGATCAGGTCTTCACGTTCATCCGCCAGATGGCCGATCTCGGCGTCGACCTCATCTCGCTCGACAGCCCCAAGGGCGAATCGTTTCTCCCCCTGCGCGCCGATACGCCCGACGACCTCGCCCGCATCTACGAGCAGGTCGCACGCGGCCAGGAGCTGCTCGCCGGCACCTCCTCCGTGCTCGACGGCCCGCTGTTGAGCGAGCTGCACCAGTGGCACCAGCGCACCGGCCAGACCAGCGCCCTGCCGGACTGGGGCCGCGACGCCTGCGCGCAGCTGCACAAGCCCGACGCCCGCCGCAGCGTCTGTCCCGTGCCTTGGGAGAGCTTCAACCTCGCCGCCGATGGCGAGGTCCGCGTGTGCTGCAATAGCAACCGCCACATGGGCCATCTCCCCGCCGAAAAAATGGCCACGGTCTGGGCAAGCGCCGCGCCCTTCGGCCAGCTCCGCAGCGAGCTCGTCGCCGGAAATCTCCACCACGATTGCCGCACCTGCCTCGGCGAAAATGTCGTCACCCCCGGCGAGCTCACGCCGCAGATTTATCTCTCCGGCTGCGTGGCCAACCCCGGCGCGACCGCCCACCTCGCCAGTCTCCTCGGCGCTTCCGTCCCGCTCGCGACCCTGCCGCTGGAAACCGGCCTCTCGCTCGCCGTCGATCCGCTATCACCGGCCGCGAGCGAGGCCGCCTCGCATCGCCTGCGCGGCACGCTCTTCGGCGAGTTGCCGCCGGGCCTGCTCCTCGCCCTCTGCGTCGACGGCGTGGTCGAGGGCTTCTCCGCTCCCCTCGCCGTCTCGGCGGGCGTCGCCCAATGGTCCGCCTGGCTCGACCGCCCCCTCTCCCCGTGCCGCGCCGCGCGTCTCACGCTCCTCGCCCTCACCCGCGACGCCACCGGCGCCCAGCTCTCGCGCCTCCCCCTCGCCCCCCCGGCGCTGACGCGCACCTCTCCGCCGCCTCGCCCCGCGGCCCCCGCCACGCTCACCGGCTTCGTCGACGAAGTCCGTCTCCACGGCGGCATCCTCCAGCTGCGCGGTTGGGCGCGCGATGGCGCCGCGCGCACGCCCGCTCACCAGGTCACCGCCTTGCTCGAGGGCGAGGCCCCCTGCTCGGTCTACCCCTGGCTCGACCGCCCCGACGTCGCCCGCCATCATGGCGACGCCCCCGCGCGCTTCGGCTTCGCGCTGGAGATCCCCCTTCCCGCCTCGCCTCCCACCCGTCCGCGCCGCCTCCAGATCCTCGCCCACAATCCCCAGCACGAAGCCACCGCCCTCTTCTGGGGCACCCCGCCGGAGTTCGTCGGCTCCACCGGCGAAAGCACCCTCCGCCTCTACCGGGAAAACGACGAAGTCTGGCTCGTGCAAGGGCCGCTTTGAGGAAGCTAGCGTGAAAGCGAGCGGCTCGATTCTCTTGGAGAGTGTCTAAAAAGATCTGTCATTCTGAGCGTAGCGAAGAATCCACGCGTCCGTCCTCCCTCGTAGCCACGGATTCTTCGCTACGCTCGGAAGACAAACGCGGGGATCGAAGGGCATTTGTGTCCATTCGTGGTTCTTAACTGCTTGAGTCCCGCTGAGGCCGCCCGCGCACCCAGCGCCCCGCCCGTCTCTTATGGTATGGAACGCAGCCGCATCCCAGACCACCATGGGACGTTATGGAACCCGCCAGCTCAGCTGCCCCCAACGTAAAGCCGCGTCGCTTCTCCTTGATCCGCTCCTTCGTCCTCGCGGACTTCCTTACCTTGGGCAACGGCGCCTGCGGCAGCGGCTCGGTCCTCGCGGCCATGCACTACATCGCCACAGGCGAAAGCCGCTGGCTGGTCCTCGCCATGGGCTTGCTCCCCATCGCGCTGGTGCTCGATTTCGCCGACGGTCGGGTGGCGCGCTGGCGCCGCCGCTCGTCCTTTCTCGGGGCGGACCTCGACTCGCTCGCCGACGTGATCTCCTTCGGCATGGCGCCGGCCGCCGTGGGCTACGCGGTCGGCCTCCGCGGCGGCTGGGATGTCATCATCCTGCTTTATTTCGTCAGCTGCGGCATCAGCCGCCTCGCCCGCTTCAACGCCACCTCAGCCGCCCTCTCCGATGAGAGCGGCAAGGTGAAATACTTCGAAGGCACCCCCATCCCCACCAGCGTCTTCATCGTCCTCTTCCTGGGCGTGCTCCACTATTATGACCGCCTCGGCCTCAACCTCTGGCTCGGCCGCTGGGAGCTGGCGGGCATGACGCTGCACCCCGTCGCCCTCATCTACGCCCTGAGCGGCAGCGCAATGATCAGCACGATCCGCGTCCCCAAACTCTGACTTCACATCACCGCCCCCTCTGAATCAGCCGAACCCATCAGGCCCTGCCCCTTCACCGACGCCGCCGCAGGAATCCTTTTTGTCGAAAAATATCCGCGCTTCGCCGATCAGGCGAAGCCTGCACAGCCTAGTCGCCCCCATCGCTTCAGGAAATTAGCGCAGATGAGCGTTCCTTTATCTGAAACTGGACCGTAAAAACGAGAACGATCGCGTCTCTTTTCGATCAACAACCGCGCCCTCAGCCCCGCGCCTTCCCAAGTTGAGCACGAGCCTCGGTGTCTCCGCTTCCAGCCAGCGATTCGAGCAGCACGACGACCTTTTCCGGCGACTTCGGCCGCCCCAAACCGTCGCGATACACCGTCACCAACGGCCACAGGACTTCCGCCGCTCCGTTTTGCCGCGCAGCCTCGAGCCAGTCGGCCGCCTCAGCGTATAGACCATCGAGGGTTTCCTGCGGCGCGGAGCCCCCTGCCTGGATGCGCTGGCCGTCCTGCAAGAGCAGCTGCCCAAGCATGGAGAGCGAGAGGAGATCCCCGTCCTTCGCCGCGGCATATAAAAAGGCTTTGGCGGTATGGGCCTCTTCCGGCGAGATCGTCACCTGGCCGCTCAACGCCACCCAGGCCCACATCCGCTGCGCGGGTTCGTAACCGGTGAGCGCCTGCGCATACAGCTTCGGCAGCGCTTCCTTGAACTCTTCCCGGCGATAGTCGGCGTTGATCCGCCTCTTGTCTTCGATCTCGGCCAGGGCGTCCGCCCGGGCTTTTTTCTCCTCCGGAGTTTTGGCCGGGTTCAGCGCCATTTCGTCCAGCTGTGCATCCAGCGCCCGGTCGCGCCGGTTGAATTCTTCCTGCCGGGAAAGCAGCGGCTGCGCTACGCACTGAAACTCGAAGGAGCGTATATATTCCCGCTGCTCCGCCGTGGGTGCCGTCACCTTGGCTAGCAGCGCGCGCGCCTCGACGAGCGCGGAGCGCGCTTGCTCGCTGCCGTGGCCGCCGAAATCCCCCCGCAGTTGCATGAGACTGAGGTGCGCGTACGCGCGGAAGAGATCGAAACCTATGAGACTATATTTTTTTCGATCCAGGATCGCCTGCTCGGCCTCGGCGAAACGGCCCATTTTTATATACGTTTCCGCCAGCGCGATGACTCCCAGCGGCGCGACCATCCTGGCCTTCTCCAAATAAACGATCGCCCGGGCGGGATCCGCTTTCCCATCCGTGCGATCGCGCCAGTAGAGGCCAAGTTCGTAGGCCAGCGGGGAGTTGGCGTGGGCCACCTCGAACTCGGCCGTCTTCCCGGCGCGGTGCCATTCTCCGGTGCGGTTGCAGTATTGGATCAGCCGGATCGCGGCGCCAAAATGCTTTTCCGCCAAAAGGTATACTTGCCGGAAGGCCGCCTCGGCTCGGACGGGGTCTTTGCTCGTGGGAAATGCCGGATGAGTGCCGCTAAAAATCTCCGCCAGCACGGTCTGAGTGCGGGGATCGAGCGTGTCGGAGGCGGGCTCGAGCCGGGCCAGTTCCAGCCACTCGGCCAGCAGTTCCTTTTCGACCGCCTGGGCGACGGCGGGATTTTGCAGCAGGTGGTTCAGCGCGTTGACGCGGGTGAGATTGCCCCACTCCTGCCACCGCGCCTGGCGGAAGGCGGGCAAACGTCGCGCCCACGCCAAGGCCTTCTCGCCATCGGCGCGCAGCGTCGCGTCGCCCTGCGCGTAAAGCTGGGCGAGGGCATGCGCGCATCTCGCGGACGCCGCACCCTGGGTGTAGGCCGCATCGAGAAACGCCACCGTCGTCGGTATCTGCGGGTAGCTCTTCTCAAACAAAGCCGCCGCCGCCGCGTAGTTGGTGACGGCCCCGCCGGTGTAGGCCGTGAAGGCGGCGTCCATCGCGGCGAGGCTGCCGAGCGCGACGCAGCGATCGCGCCAGATAAAACCCTCCGGGTCGTCGCGCCGGAATTGCCCCCAAGCCATGCGGATTGCCTTGGGTATCCCGCGCTGGGCCGCGTGAAAGATCGCTGCCGCCGCCTCCTTGGGATTGTGTTCGATGAAGGCGCCGCGCCACAGGCCTTGGGGCATGGCCAGATCGAGCCACGCCTGGGCCGTCGCGACATCGCCCGCCGCGAGCGCGCGCGCCTTCGCGGTTTGCAGCTCGCGAGCATGCAGGGCGCGCGTGCCCGCTTCCTTTGCCATGTACGCGTCGATCTTGCGTTGCGCGGCGCTGCGCGCCTCGCCGATCAATCGCGTGCCTTCGCGATAATCGTTCAATGCCGCGCTCAAGGCCTCGGCCCGGCGCACGCCGAAGCCGACGTAAAACTCATAAAGCTCGAGCTCCGTGGCCTTGGTAAGATCGGGCCGCTTGCCCGAGGCCTTGGCCTTGAGGATGAGGCCGATCATCTTGGTGTTAACGGGATCGGGCGGCGCTTTCTGCGCACCCGGCCCCCAGGTGAAAGGCGCCTGCCGCGAAGGCATCGCCCAGCTGTTGCCCTCCGCGCGCGGTCCCACCGCATTGAAGCTGCTCGGGCCAGAAGAGCGGGCGTTGGGTGTGTTGGTCAGCGTGCTCGACGAGGAATAAATCGTCGTCCTCTTGTACGTCGTGACGGTCTCCGGCACGGCAAAGGCGCGCGTGAGCTGGGCGTTGAACGAGTTGTAGGCGCTGTACGGCGTCGCCAGCGCCAGACTCGAGGCGCTCAGGTGGACAGCGAGCAGACGACGGAAAAACATCGGCGCACCTTGGGGAGCTTGGTCCTGCACTTAAAGCTTCAAGAGCACGTGACCCCGGAACCGGCGAACCGGGACGAAATACGTAGGTTGCTGCCCGCCCCTTGTGTGCGCGCCCAGTTCGGTCCGCACCTACAGATATCTCAACCTGCAGCCCTCTTATCGCCCCGCCAACGGCGCACACGTGATCCGCACCGCCGTCGCAAACGCCTGCCGAAACTCCTCCCGCGTCGCGCAGCTGTGCTTCAACCCTTTGCCGGTAGCCGCCAGATTCTCCGCCAGCTGACGCGTCGTCAGCCCCGCCGGCTTGTACGCGGCGGCGAGCCCCGCCTCGCGCAGCTCCGCCGCGACCGCTTCGAGAAACAGCTTCTCTTGGTCGGCAATCACGTTACCGCCCACCGTCTCCGCCGCCTCGATCAGGTCGGAAGCATCGGCCCCAAATCGCCCCACATGGCGACCGACCCACTCGTCGAATCCTCCCAGCACGCGCTCCGTCAGCGCCGCCTCTCCCTTCAAGGCCCCCAGCGCGGCCGCCAGCGCGGAATCAACCGCCTGCCGCAGCGTCGCGCGGAAAAGATCCTCCTTGTTCGCGAAGTGCAGGTAGAGGCCCTGCCGCGAGATCTGCGCCGCCCGCGCCACCTCGTCCATCGAGGTCTTCCGGTAGCCGTACCGGGCAAATACCCCGAATGCAGCCTCCAGCAGCACCACCCGGCGCGCGTCATTGCCCGGCTCAGGAACCGCAGTCGCTTTTTTCGTAGTTGACTTCATAGACCAAGTAGACAATAAGTATCCATGTTGTCAATTAAGTCTATCCGCCGAGTGCTCTGATCCATTGCTCATGCCGGCACGCTACGGACCGCCCACGGTCCCGCGCAAGCCCAAGGGCAGCCGATTCGAGCCCGGCCCAAAATCCATCCACGACCATGTCGACTCTCACCTCCACTCTCCCCGCCGAAATCCCCCAACCCAAGTCCCGCTGCCTCTCGCGCCGTTCGCTGCGCAAAGGCGCCGCTGTCGCCGGTATCGCCACCCTCACCGCCTTGACCACCGGCCTGGCCGATAGCTGGACCGGCTTCGGTCGCCGGCCCGACAGCGAACGCCGTCGCCGCATGGAACGCTCGCCCCTCTGGCGCGACGGACGCTTCCACAATCCCCAGCCCCTTTGGAGCGATTTCAGCAAAGCCCTCCGCGCCGGCCTCGCATCCGCGCCGCACGCCCGCCCCACCCAACCCGTCCCCGCCCAGCCGGTCGACCCCGCCCAGTTCCGCGCGGCTCCCGCCTCCGGCCTCCGCATCACCTGGCTCGGCCACTCCACCACGCTCATTGAGCTCGATGGTTTCCGCGTCTTGACCGATCCCGTGTGGGGCGGCCGCGCCTCGCCCGTCGATTGGGCCGGCATCCAGCGTTGGTACGCGCCCCCGCTCGCACTCGCCGACCTGCCCCCGCTCGACGCGATCCTGATCTCGCACGATCACTACGACCACCTCGACCACCGCACCATCGCCGCCCTGAAGGATCTGCCGACGACCTTCATCGTGCCCTTGGGCGTCGGCGCCCACCTCGCCTTCTGGGGCGTGCCCGAGAGCCGCATCGTCGAGCTCGATTGGTGGGAGAGCAAACGCGTGGGCGGCCTCGAAATCACCAGCACGCCCGCCCGGCACGCCTCCGGCCGCGGCCTCTTCGACAAGGACCTCACCCTCTGGTCCGGCTACGCCCTCGCCGGCCCGAAGCATCGCGTCTATTTTTCCGGCGATACCGGCATGCAGGAGGCCTTCGCCGACATCGCGCAGCGCCTCGGCCCCTTCGACGCCACCCTGATCGAGATCGGCGAATACAATGCCAACTGGCCCGACTGGCATATCGGCCCCGAGCAGGCCGTCGCCGCCCATCGCATCCTGCGCGGCGAAGTCCTCATCCCCATCCACTGGGGTCTCTTCAAGCTCGCGCCCCACGGCTGGACCGAGCCCATCGAGCGCGTGCTCGCCGCCGCCACGCGCGCCGGTGCGACCGTCGCCACGCCGCGCCCCGGCGAAAGCGTCGAACCCACCGCGGCCCTCACCACCCACCGCTGGTGGCCCGATGTACCGTGGCGCACCGCCGAAGAGTCCCCGATCGTGTCCACCGTTAACGGCATCCTTCCCACCTCAACTCAACTCTCGCGATGAACGCCTCTCCCTGGCTCCAGTTGCAGACCGAGCTACGCGACCTCGCGTTTCTCCTCGACCGCCGCGGCAGCCACGCCGCTGCCGACCTCGCCGCCACCACCGCCGCCCGCATCGGCGAGCTCCTCGAGTCCGAGATCCCCGTGCCGCAAATCGCCGCCCCCGTCTTCGCCGCCTCCGCTCGCCGCCCATGATCCCCGTCCTCCTCATCCTCATCGCCCTCGTCGTGCTCGTAAGCACCGACTCCGCCACCGACGAGCCCGACGACCATCGCCTCAAGGATTCAAGCTAAGCGAAACTCCGAGCCCTCCCCCGCGCCTAAGGTCGCTTGCGAGAGCGGACTTTATGAACGAAGGCGGCTGCGCTCTTCGTTCCCTCCGTTACCTTCTGTAAAAACCTCCGGCGGTTTGCCTCCTTTTGTTGAAAAGAGGATCGCGCTTCGCCGATTAGGCGAAGCCTGCATGGCCCTCTTTGCTCACAGCGCTTCTGAAAATTAGCGCAGATTAGCGGTTCTCCGTCTCTGCCCGAAACAAGCACGGCAATGAGGCGAAGCCATGGCCCTTTGCTCTTCCCGCTCCTCTTCATTCTGCCCTGGTCCCCTCCCCGCGCTCCTCCCTATAGTCTGTTTTCGCTTCGTAAGTGGTATAAAATGCCGCAAATGAGCCGTCCGCCCTCACGGCCCCGTCTTCCCCGCATTCGCCTTCACCCACTCCGGATTCGGCTCCTTGCTGTCCTTGAAAAATCGCGGCGGCGCCTTGCCGGTTGCTTCATCCAGATTCTGGATACGCGCCTTCGCGATAATCTCCTCGTCGAAGACATAGCCGCGCTCCTTGAGCTTCTCGATCACCTGCAACCGCTGGTAATTCGCCTCGGGCGTGAGGTTGCCTGCGATGAACAGCCACATCGCGACATCCTGCCCGTTTTGGTTTCGGATCGCCGGGTCGGCGCCATGTTCGAGCAGGGTGAGTATCTTGCCAAACTGCCATAACGTCCCAGCCGCCATCAAAGCGCTGCCGCCACTCTCATCGCGGGCATTCATGTCCGCCTTGTGCGCGATCAGCAAACGCAGTTTGGAGTCCCCACCAAATCCCACGGTCTCGAAGATCAGCGGCTTCTTCGTCTCGGACAGCACTGTATTGGGATCGAACTTCGCTTTGAGCAACAGCTCCAGATAGCTATCGTCGCTCCGCGCCACGCTCATGTATGCCACCGACATCCGCATGAGCTCAAACCGCCGGGTGGGATCGGCCCCTAGCTCGAGCAGGCGCGCAAAGCCCGCCTTGTTGCCCGCCAGCATCGTAAACCAAAGTACGGAGGCCCCGTCTTTTCCCACGGCATTCACCTCGGCGCCGGCCTTGATATACTTTGCGATACCCGCGGCGTTTCCGACCGCCGCCGCTCGCGCAAGCCCGACCACGTTGGGATCGGTGAAGTAGTCCTCTGGATTATCTCCAATGGACGTGCGAACGCCGGCCCAGGCTTTCTCGCGGTTCGTCCGCGCGATCTCCGGCCAGGTTTTTTCGTCCACGCTCAAGCTCGCCCCCGCCTCGCCGGTGAATCCACCCAGGCCGTGCAGATTTATCCAACGATGGTCATAGTTGTACGGCGTCTTCTCGTCCCATTTGATTACCCGCTGGACGATCTTTTTGAGTTTCTGCGGATCTTTGCCTGCGTACTCGTTGATCGGCGGCCCGAACTGCTGGTTGAGCACGCCTATCCCGCTGCCCGCCGTCTTGTCGGCACAGATCGTAGCGTCAAAGCGCCCGCGCACCTGCCCCGCGTAGAACCAGAAGACCGCCTCGTCCTTCCGCCCGGCTTCGAAAAGCATGGACGCCAACGCATACAAGACCGGAGGCGTAAATTGATCCGAGGCCGCGATTACGCGCTTCGCCATGTCGCTCTTTTCCTTGGTGTCGCCGTGCAGCAATGTCTTCATCGCCTGATTCGAGCTGGCGACATCGATCTTCGCATACTCGCCTGTCGGCTCCACTTGGAAAGTGCGCACCGTCACCTGCGCCTCGGCGATCCCCATCACGATCGCCAAAGGAAACGCCCGCAGGCAATAAACCGCACACCGCAGCACGAAACGACCGGTCCCTGTATTCCTCAGACTCGCAACACACATTCCTTATACCATTCGACCTGGGCCAAAAGGCACAAGGTAAAGCGCGAAACGAGCCCTCTACGCGGGATATCCTGCCCAGCCTTCCTCCCTGATCCGGCGCGGTGCACACCGGAGGGGTGTGGACCCCATACTCTGCCGCGATAAAATCGCGCAAACTGTTGCAGTATGAAACACCTCAAACCTCTGTCAGTTGCTGCACTCGTCTTCGTCGCCATGGGCCTGGTCGGCTGCGACCGGACTGTCTCGAAGACCGAAGACGTTAAGACCTCGAGCGATGGCACCATGAAGTCCAAGGAGACCACGGTCACCCAGAAGGCCGATGGCACCACCGTCAAAACCGAAGAGACCAAGAAAGTCACTCCGGCCAAGTAAGGTCGCGATCACTCTCAGGCGAGGCGACGGACGCTGGTGCGCCCGTCGCCTATATTCGTGTGCGCGCCTCACGCCCCCGTCACCAGCGGCGTGATTTCGTGTGGGCAGGCGGCCACAAGCCCCCTCACAGCTTCACCCGCGCAAAGTAGATCGCCGACTTCCCCTCGTGGCTTGAGTAGTAGGCGAAAGCGAGCTGGCCGTCGCGCCACACCATCCCGGGGTAGCTCGTGTCGCCGCCGCTCGGAAACGTCGCCAGCACCCGCAGTCCCCCGCTGCTCTCCAGCTCGGCGAGAATCGTTTTCGCGCCGACAAACGTGCCCTTCTTCGCATTCGAGTAATCGCGCGTGCCCACGATCCAGCGCCCATCAGGGGCCTTGATGAAATTCTGCCCGCCGAAGCGGTGGTTGCTGGTCTGCCACGTCCATTCCGTATAAGGCGCCTTCGCCCGCCCGATATAACCCATCGTGTCCTCCGCCTCACGCCGCACCAGCGCGATCATCTCGCCGTTCGGTTCGAAACGCAGCGTGGTTTCGTTCGGTCGCCGCTTCACCTCCATCTCCTTCATGAGATCCCATGTAACGCCGTCCTTGCTCCGGTAGAGCACAAGACCCCACTCCGGCCCCGGCGTCTGACTCGACCCGACCGAGCGATACACCGCCGAGTAAGCCGTGCCCTCGTGCCACGTCACGCGCCAGCACCACTCCCCTTCCTTCAGAATTTTCTGCGGCGCACTCCACGAACGCCCATCCGCCGAAAACATCACGCGCGAGCGACGCCCCTTCAGCGTCTTGCCCTCGTAGATCGACCCGCCGCAGTTCAGCATCAGCTGCCCCTTCGGCGTGACGGAAAATTTCGGGTCCCGCAGATCGACGCCCTTCTCCGTGAGCGCCGCCTCCGACTTCCAAGTCACGCCATCGCGCGACGCTAAAATCCGGATCGCACCATCGCCGCCCACATGGCCATCGGCCTCGCGAAACGTGCACCACCACTGGTCCTGCCACCAGATGAGATCGGTAAACGCGTTGTGCGAGCCCGCGTCCCAGATCTTCTTAACCTCGACGATCTCCGCCTGCGACGCAGCCGCTGCGTCCACGGGAGGAAGCACAGCGACGAGCAAGGCAGTCACCAGCGAAGCTAGATGCGACCGACGCGTAAGAACATTTTTCAGAAGGAAGCAGTGAGGCATGGGATTGGGCGGGAGGAGGGACGCAGTGAGAGCGGGGCGACGACGTGCAGCGGCAAGGCGCGAAGCCGCCGCTCCGACAAAGCCTGCCCGATCCCCTCGCTCAATGAGAAGCGCGAAGTGTGCGGCAGCCACGAGCGGGTCGTGAGGTAGGGCGGGCGGCCCGCCCCGCCGTTCGCAATCCAAGGGCTCGACAACCCAACACTCCCGCCACCCCCTCCCCTGTTCATCTCCTGTCATTGCGAGGAGCGCAGCGACGTGGCAATCCATCCGCCTCCCGCGGAGCGCCGTCCGCGCACCCTGCATTCTGCCCACGCCCGCGTCTGCGTGGATTCTTCGCCGCACTCCAAGTGTCCACGCCGTCGCGGGAATTCTTTTGTTGAAAAAATATCCACGCTTCGCCGATCAGGCGAAGCCTGCACGGCCCCGCCTGCCGCCATTGCCTCTTAAAATTAGCGCAAATGAGCGTTCTTCGTCGGAAGCTGACCCGCAAAACAGGAAAGCCTGGCGCCTCTTTTCTCTTCCGTACCCACTCTCACGCCCGCACCGCCACCGGCACCGGCAGCCGATGCCAATACAGCGGATACCGATGCCGCCGCACCGTACGGTGATACACAAACGCGATCGCCACGAGCGTCACCGTACCCGTGAGCGTGGAGCCGACCAGCAGCTCCCAGCCGGGCTTCGCCAGAAAAACGATGATCGCATTCGAACCCGCCGGCGGATGCACCGTGCGCGTCGCCATCATGAAGCCCACCGCCAGCCCCGTCGCCACGCCGATCGCCCACCACTGCGCGCCAAACACCGACAGACACGCCAGCGCGATCACCGAGGCCGAGAGATGCCCCCACACGACATTCCGCGGCTGCGAGAGCGGAGCATCCGGCAGCGCAAAGAGCAGCAGCGCCGAAGCGCCAAACGACCCCAGCAGCATCAGCCCCGCCCCTGTCATGGCAAAGTACGATAGCGCAGAGATCGCCAAGATAGCTCCGATGGTAGCCGTGATGATCTGTGATGTGCGAAAGACCTGCGGCATGTGGAAAAGCCGCCGAGCAAGACACTTCCCGCCCCGCCCGCCAATCAATTTATCGTAGTACGATATGATTACGTGGCCGTCCGCCACTTAGGTCAGCCACGTCATCCCGTAGCGCGGAGCTTCGGCACTCCCTCAGCCCCCACCCGCCCCGGACGCGAGCTGATACGATTCACCGTTCGAAGCCCTAACCTCCACGACACGAAGAAGATCCCTTGCAGGCCCCCCGCGCTTCGCCGATCAGGCGAAGCCCGCACAGCCCCGCCTGCCGCCATCGCCTCTGCAAATTAGCGCAGATGAGCGTTCCTCCGTCTGAAACAGAAACAGGAAGAACGGTAAGGTCGGAAAGAAATGCCCGCCAACTCTTCCGCTCTTCCCGTCCTTTCCGCTCTTCCTGTTCCCTCTTTCTTGAGCGTCCGCCAACTCTCCCTCAATCCTCCACCTCCGGCATCGCGCACGCCGGGCTCGCAAACCGCGCCGGCTCCTCCGCCGCGCGCCGCAGCAGCCCCACCAGTTTCGGTCCCACCGCACGCAGCTCCTCGCGATGGATGCGATAAAGTTTTTCCAGCACGGTAAGCCCCTTGCGCGTCAGCGTCACCTGCACCCGCCGCCGGTCCTCCTTGCTCGCCGCCCGCTTCACCAGCTTCAGCGCCTCCATCCGATCCACGAGCCCCACCGCGCTGTGATGCGCCACCTGCATCTGCTCCGCCAGCTCGCCCATGGTCACCCAGTTGCGCCCCGGAAAACCCTCGATCGCCAGCAGCACCTGATACTGCTGCGGCGTCACCCGATGCCCCAGCGCCGCCCGTTCGCTGAACCCGAGAAACTTGCGGAGCGTGTACCTGAACTGCGCGAGCAGTTCGAAGTCTTCCTTGGCGAGACCAGTGGCGCGAGGCATGCGACTCGAAAATCCCACCCCCGCCCCCATGGCAAGCGGCATCGCCACGCTGCGCTCCACGCCCGGCACATCATCCCCGCATTCTGATATACAACACCTTCGTACCGCCGCCCCCTGCGCCACCCACCTCAGACCCACCGCCACCGTTCGCCGCATCGCGCCCGCCGTCCATCCCATTGTCCGTGCCCTCCGCGCCCCTGCCTCTCTCTATCCCGACGCCCTTCGATCTTTCTGTAACCGCGCGCACCCCTTCCGGGTTCTCCGGGTTGGCCACTTCCCTATCTCCCCCAGCGCTGTTCTCTCGCCTCTCCATTTCTCTCCCTCTTCGCCACCATGCCCGACGCTCCCGCCCCCGCTCCCGCTGCTCCGGATCGCGCCGATTCCAGCGCCTCCTTTTTCACGCGCGCTTTCTCCGGCGCGGCCAGCGATCTCCGGCACGCCTTCCGCCAGCTCTGGAAGCGCCCCGGCTTCGCCAGCATCACGCTGCTCACCCTCGCCCTCTGCATCGGCGCCAATACCGCGATCTTCTCCGCCGTGTATTCGCTCCTCCTCAAGCCCCTGCCGTTTCCGCAACCCGACCGGCTGGTGGAGATCTACAACACCTATCCCAAAGGCGGCGGCGGTCGCGGCTCGAGCAACCTCACGCAGTACCTCGATTACCGCGACAACACCACCTCCTACGCCAAGGTCGGCCTCTGGTCGTCCTTCGAAGGCATGTTTGGCGAGGATGCCTCGGCCGAGCGCCTCTCCGGCCTGCGCGTAACCGCGGATCTCTTCGATGTGCTCGGGCTCAAGCCCATCATCGGCCAGTTCTTCACCACCGAGAACCACCTGCCCGCCGCCGACAAGGTGCTCGTCCTCACGCAGTCGTTTTGGGAGACGCACTACAGCGAAGACCCCGGCGTGCTGGGGAAGACCGTTCGGCTCGATGGCGAGACCTTCACCATCATCGGCGTCGCGCCCCGCGCCCTCGAGGCCTTCAACGCCGCGCGCGCCCGCTTCGTCCGCCCCATGTCCTGGGATCCCAAGGGCGGTATCGGCAACCGCCATGGCAACAGCCCCAACCTTTTCGCCCGGCTCAAGCCCGGCGTCCCCGTCGCCCAGGCGCAGGCCGAGGCCGAGGCGGTCGAGCAGCGCTTCAACGATGCCGCCGCCCCGCAGCTGCGCGCCTTCATTGAGCGCTCCGGCCACAAGATCGTCGTCATCAATGCGCAGGTCGAGCGCGTGAAGCCGCTGCGCACCACCCTCCTCCTGCTCCAGGGCGGCGTCGCACTCGTGCTCCTCATCGGCTGCGTCAATGTCGCCAACCTCCTCCTCACCCGCGCCAATGGCCGGCAGTCCGAGCTCGCGATCCGCTTCGCGCTCGGCGCCAGTCGCGGCGTCATCGCGCGGCAGCTCCTGCTCGAGAGCCTCCTCCTCACCACCTTCGGCACCGCGCTGGGCGTCGGCCTCGCCGCGATGCTCACGTATTTCTTCAACCTCTACCGCGCGCGGATGATGCCCGATGCGCTGCCCTTCGCGCTCGATGGCCAGGTGCTCGGCGTCACCCTCGCGCTCTCCCTCGGCAGCGCGCTCCTCATCAGCATCGCGCCCATCTTCCACATCCTGCGCGCCAATCTCATGCAGCTCATCCATCGCACCTCGCGCGGCTCCTCCGTCGCCGCCGGCGTGCGCCGGCTGAGCGGCATCCTCATCGTCAGCCAGGTGGCCATCGCGGTCATGCTGCTCAGCGTCGCCGGCCTGCTGATGCACAGCTTCATCAAGGCCCTCGCGGTCGACCCCGGCTTCGATCCCCATGGCGTCGTCAGCGGCCGCATCGCCATCCCGCTCGCCCATCGCAAAACCGACGAGACCTCGCGCGCCCTGCACGACCGCGTCCTGCAGGCCATGCGCGAGATTCCTGGCGTGTCGTCCGCCGCGCTCTCGATTGCGACGCCGTTCCGCGGCGGCCTGCCGCTCAATGCCTTCACCCTCGCCGAGGACACCCTCCCGCCCGGCTCGCCGCAGCCCGGCGCCAGCCGCGTGGTCGTTTCGCCCGAGTATTTCGACACGCTCCGCCTCAAGCTGCTGGAGGGCAGCTTCCTCCCGCCGGGCGACAGTCCGACGAACCGCAACACCTTCGTCGTCGACGAGAATTTCGCCAAGCGCTACTTCCCCGGCCGCTCCGCCATCGGTGGCCGCCTCATCTTCGGCGGCCCTCCGCAGGGCAATGCCCCCTGGCCGACTGTCGTCGGCGTCGTGCGGCACGTGCCGCACCGCGGCGTCCACCGCATCGGCATGCCGGATGTCGCCGACCCGGCTGTCGCACAGCGACCAAACGTCGGCCAGCTCGAACAGGTTCGGCGCGGTGGCGGGCGCCAGCGCCAGCCCTGTCACGCGGGCACCAAGCCGCGCCAGCCACAGCGCAAGCCATGCGCCCTTGAAACCGGTGTGGCCGGTCAGCAGCACGCGTTTGCCGCGCCAGAAGGCCGGGCTTGGCGGACTCACCATTTCTTCCACGGCGCGCGTCCGGATTGCCACAGGTCTTCGAGCAGGTTCTTCTCGCGCAGTGTGTCCATGGGTTGCCAGAAGCCGGCATGCATCCAGGCCACCAGTTCGCCGTCACGCGCCAAACCGGCGAGCGGCTCGGCCTCCCAGCTGGTGGCGTCACCGGCGATGCGGTCGATGACCAGCGGCGACAACACGAAGAAGCCGCCGTTGATCAGACCGCCGTCGCCGCGGGGCTTTTCGGTGAAACCACGCACGGCGCCGGCATCGAGTTGCAAGGCCCCGTACCGCCCGGGCGGCGCCACCGCGGTGATGGTGGCCAGCTTCCCATGGGCCTTGTGGAACGCGACCGATGCCGCGATGTCGATGTCGGACAGGCCGTCGCCATAGGTGAAGCAGAAAGCCTCTTCGTCACGCAGGTAGTCGGCCACCCGCTTGAGGCGGCCGCCGGTCATCGAGTCTTCACCGGTGTCGATCAAGGTCACCCGCCAGGGCTCGGCGTGTTTGTGGTGCACCTCCATGCGGTTGTTCACCATGTCGAAGGTGACGTCGGACATGTGCAGGAAGTAGTTGGCGAAATACTCCTTGATCACGTAGCCCTTGTAGCCGCAGCAGATGACGAAGTCGTTGACGCCGCCGGCCGAATACAGCTTCATGATGTGCCAGAGCATGGGCTTGCCGCCGATCTCGATCATCGGCTTGGGCTTCAGGTTGGTCTCCTCCGAAATCCGGCTCCCGAAACCGCCCGCCAGAATCACTGCCTTCATCGACCACTCCGCATTGGTTGGCTCGTCTCGTTGTCGCCGACTCGACCCGCGTAGCGCCGCTCACGCGCCACAAAGCCGAGGTTAACGCACCGATCGCGCTTCCTGGCCCAGCACCCGACGCGCCTCGGACAGCACCCGCTGCGGCGTGATGGCGATCAGGCAGTCGCTGCGGCTGTCGTTGTGGCCCTCGCAGCCGGCGCCGTTGCAGGGCACGCAGGGCTGCGGGCCTTGCAGCAGCGTGATGCTGGCCACCACTTGCCGATCGGCACGCGGCACCCAGGGCTGGCTGGCGGAGTGGCCCTGCGGCCAAGGCCCGAAGATGCGCGGATCGACCGGACCGTACAAGGCGATCACCGGCACACGGCAGGCGGTGGCCAGGTGGGTGATCGAGGTGTCCGGGCCGATGTAGAGGCTGGCGCCCGCGAGCAGGGTGGCGACCTGATTCAAATTCAAGGCGCCGGCCAGGTTCAGCACCGCGGGCGAGGCGCCGTGTGGCGCCGCCACCTCGGCAACACGCTCCAGGTCGGCTGGCGAGCCGCTGCCGGTCAACACGACCTGGCGGCCCTCGACCAACAGCGCCGGCAGCAGCTGTTTGAAATGCGCCAGCGGCCATTGCTTGTAGTGCACCAGCGACGGGACCTGCACCACCAGGTAACCCGGTTGCAAGGCGGCCAGCACCGCGTCGGGCAAAGGTGCTTCGGCCGGGGTCACGGCACTGACCTCGGCCACCGGCGGCGCCCACGGCGCCAGCAACGCGAGTTTTTCGAGCACCACATGGCTGCGGTCGGGCACGACCTCGACCACATGCGCCAGCAGCAGCCGCTGCCACCAAGACTTGGAGCGCTGCCAAGTGACCAAGCCGCTGCGCCGCTTGCCGGCGATGAAGCCGTACAGGTGGGCGCGGTCGCTCGGCTGGCCGATCAAGGCCAGGTCGTAGCGGCGCCAGAGCCGCTTGATGAAGGGCCACGAGGCGCGCCAGCCGGCGCCGCCCGGGACTTCGATCAACTCGTCGATGTCGGTGTTGCCGCGCAGCAGGCCCAGCGTCCCGGAGAAGCCCAGCACGTCGATGCGTGCCTTCGGCCATCGCGTGCGCGCGGCGCGGATCAGCGGCGTGGTCAGCAACACGTCGCCCAGCTGGCGGGTGACGATCACGAGGATGCGGCCGAACT
>JAZKEV010000303.1:0-1563 GCA_040386765.1 Verrucomicrobiota bacterium
CTGACCGCGATGATGGGCGTCTCGGGTGTCAGAATCGCGAGGGTGTCGGTGACGAGGTTGGCGCGGTTGTACTCGGGGTTGACGCCTTTCCAGTCGCCGGTGCTGCCGGGGAGGGATTTGGCGTCGCCGATGGCGTAGGGGTGGCAGATTAGCGGCGTGCCGGCGTGGGCGGCGCTGACGAGGAGGAAGGCGGCGCAGAGCGCGAGGGAGCGAAGGAACTTTTTCATGATGACGGGTGTATTGAATTGTCGGTTGTTGAGGAGGGGTGACGCGTCGACTGATGAGATGCCGGTGGGGGCGGGAGGGTTGGAGGCGCGGGCGAGTTTTTTTGGGCGTGCGTCGGGTGGCGAATCGCGTCCTGATCTGGGGCGTCTTTCTAGTTACCACCCTTTACCTCTATGAAATTATCCCGGTTCCTGATGGGCCTTTTGAGTGTGGCGTGCGCGCTGGTCGCGGCGGCGCCGATGATCGCGGCGGAGGCGCCGAAGAAAGTGCTCGTCGTCTCGGTGACGATGGGCTTCCGGCATGCCTCGATCCCGACGGGCGAAAAGATCCTGAGCGAGATGGCGGCGAAGAGCGGGAAATTTACGGTGGAGTTTGTGCGGCAGCCCGAGGGCCTGCCGAAGGCGCCGACCAAGCCCAAGGCACCGCAGAAGGGGAAGGCCGATCCGGACTTCGACGCGGCGCTGAAGAAATTTGAGGTGGAGGAGAAGGCCTACTGGACGGCGGTCGAGCCGCAGTTCCGCGCGGCGCTGGAAAAGCTGAGCCCGGCGAACCTGAAGAATTACGACGCGGTGCTGTTCCTGAGCACGACGGGAGACCTGCCGCTGCCCGACCCGAAGGGCTTCGTGGACTGGGTGGCGTCGGGCAAGGGCTTCGTCGGCGTGCACGCGGCGGCGGATACGTTTCACAAGACGGGGCGCTTCGCGGGATTTCCGCCGTACACGGCGATGATCGGGGCGGCGTTCCGGACGCACGGCCCTCAGGTGACGGTCGACTGTATCAAGAAAGACGATACGCACGCGGCCTGCGCCCCGCTGCCGGCGACGTGGACGGTCTTTGACGAAATCTACGAATTCAAGGACTACGAGCAGTCGCGCGTGCACTCACTGATCTCGCTGGAGAAGCTGCCGCAGTCGAAGGAGCCGGGCCACAATGGCATCGCGTGGTCGAAGATGCACGGCAAGGGCCGCGTCTTCTACACCTCGCTCGGCCATCGTGAGGATGTGTGGGACCCGAGCTTCAAGGAGAAGGACGGCTCGCGGAAGAATTCACCGGAGGTCGCGCAGCAATATCAGGCGCATCTCTCGGGTGGCATTCTGTGGGCGCTGGGGCTGGCGCCGGGTGGGGCGAAGACGGAGAAGTAAGGTGGTGGGCCGGCGCGTCGCGTCGCGTTGCGAGTAGGCGGGCGGCGCGATGGTGTGGACAGAGCTGGCTGGTGGCTGGCTGGCGGGAGCTGGTCCGTAGTCGGACAAAGCGCCAGCGAGTTGGCGGCCTACGTGGCGATTGGGGCTCCTGAGGTCCCGCCGCTCACGCGGCGGGCTACCTGCGATCCGACCCTCC
>JAZKEV010000304.1:0-5120 GCA_040386765.1 Verrucomicrobiota bacterium
ATTGTTACTGCGTCATATGACCTAGAAGGGTGCGTGCGTACCGACGCGCGCACCCTTAACCTTTACCACCATGAAGCTGTTAAATCCGAGATTCTGCCGCGCGGCAGTCGTCGGGATCGCGATGCTCTTGATCGCAGTTGCGGTTGGAAAGATAGTAGGTGCTACCGGAGCTGCGACCATTCTAAATGAGCGTGATCCGATATTGGGCATTCCGAACCGCACGCTGATGGGCGTCGTGGCGGTGCTCGAACTGGCGATCGGTGCCCTCTGCATTTTTGGGCGAGACCGTCAACTGCAAGGTGTGGTGCTGATCTGGTTCGGCACAGTACTCGCGATCTATCGCGCCGGTCTTTGGTGGATGGACTACGCGAAGCCGTGTACATGCCTCGGGGCGATTGGGGAAGCCCTGTCGCTGTCGGATTTGGCAGCCGACATCATATTGCGCAGTGTGCTTGTTGCAATGGTAGTCGCCGGGATTCTAGCCTGCTGGACGAGTGTGGCAGCTAGGCGCGGTGAGGTTGCGCATTGAGGAGCGTGAGATACTTCGGCTTGCGCGGTGAGGCAGTGGCTGCCAAATTGCGCGCGAGGTTATATTCGATGACAACGAAGAAATGGATCGGAGTGGTCGCGGTGGTGGTCCTCATAGGATTTGCCATTTGGTATGACGGCGCGGAATCGAGTACTCCTGTTGCAAAAGTGGCGACCTCTGCGCCGCGTCAGGCAGCACCGCTACGACCGATATCTCCGCAACCTACTTCTGAGCCTGATACGAAGGTTGCTTTCGAGCCCCCGCTCCAAGCGGTCACCGGAAATCCCGCGGCTAAGATGATCAGCAATAGTAAGGACTGGAAGAACGTAGGCCGGGGAACGGTATCCGATACGATCCAATCGCAGTATTGGGCGATAGCCGGTGGGGATATAGTAGCGTTGGAGAAGGGCATCTACCTTGATGAACACGCGATCAAATGGATGGGCGGATTAATGGAGGGGGTTCCCGCGAAAGTGCGGGCGGAATACGGTACGCCCGAAAAGCTCGCCGCATTCCTCCTCGCATCGGCCCCCGAGCTCAAGGGGTACCTTGTAACGCGAGAGGAGCAGATGGGCGAGAATGGGGCGCGCGCCACGGTATTCACGCTTCGACCTGGCGAAGGGAAATTCGATGGGGAGAGGCAAGAATTTCGACGCGAGGAAGACGGCACTTGGCGGCGTGTAATCGGCGCGCGGGAGCTTTCGATGTGGCGGGATATGATGAAGTGGGAGAGCTATTGGGCGAAGAGCGGGCGTGAGTAAGCCCTTTGGAAAGGAGGTCGGAAGCGTCGAGCTAACCGACTAACTCCTTTCTTCTGTTCAAATTCAGTCGCCTGAAAATGAGAGGCTGCGATGTCGCCGTCTACGGATTCTTCCCGCTGAGAAACTTCACCGTAGCCTCCGTGCGCGACTGCACGTGCAGCTTCTCGTAGATGCGCGACTGGTGGGTGCGCAGCGTGCCGATGGCGATGTCGAGCTTGGCGGCGATCTCCTTGTAGCGAAACCCCTTCGCGAGCAGCGACAGGATCTCGTACTCGCGCGGGCTCAGTTGATCGATGTCCGAAGTGGAACTCTGCGTGCGGTGGAAGTGCTGCACCACCTTGCGGGCGATCGGCATCGACATTGGCGCGCCACCGCTGCGCACGTCTTCGAGCGCCTGGAGCAGTTCCTCGGGCGTGCTATCCTTCAAGAGATACCCGCCCGCCCCGGCGCGCAGGGAATTGAAGATGAGATCACCCTCCTCGTAGGTCGTGAGCATCAGCACATGCAGCGCCGGGAGGCGGGCCTTCAGCTTCGCGACGCATTCGATCCCGCTCATGCCCGGAAGATTGATGTCCATCAGGACGATCTCCGGCTTCTCGGCCAGGATGCCCGCCAGTCCCTTCTCGCCCGTGGCATAGGTGCCCAGGCAGCGAAAGGTCTTCGATCCATTCAGGAGGGCCGCCAGCGTCTCGCGCAAACCGCTGTCGTCCTCGATGATGGAAACGGAGATGGCCATGTTTGACCCCGATTAAGCGAGCAGTCCCAGGCGGATGCCATGGGAAAATTCAGCGCGCCTTGGGCACGTCGATGCTCAGCGAAACCCGCGTCCCGCCACCCGGAGCGCCGGAAATCTCAAACGTGCCGCCGATCTGCTTCAGGCGCTGGGCCATGTTGGTGAGGCCGTTGCCTTGCCGCTCGGTCGGCCCGGTGGCGAGACCCACGCCGTTATCCGCGAGGGTGATGGAAAGGGTGCCGTTCGTGAACGTCACGGCGAACTGCACCTGCGTCGCCTGCGCGTGGCGCACGATGTTGTTCAAAGCCTCCTTCATCGCCATGTAGACGTGGTGTCGCATCTCCGCGGATACGTGCAGGCTCGGCGGATCGTCCGGGAGGTCGAGCAGGCACTCGATGCCGGCGGTGCGGAGAAACTTCACCGCATAGTGGCTCATGTAGTTGATGAGATTGGGCAGGTCGTCGTTCCGCGGGTTCACGGCCCAGACCGTCTCGTCGAGCGACTTCATCAACTGCTGCGCGGCCTCGGAGATTTCGCGGATCTGACCGGAGGTGGCCTCGGGAGGATTGGCCTCCCGCGCGGCGAGGCGGCTGAGCATCATGATCCGCGTGAGCCGGCTGCCGAGATCGTCGTGGATGTCGCGGGCGATGCGTGTGCGCTCCTGCTCGAGCGCCGTGGCCTGCTCGGCTACACGCAGCTTGGCGCGCAGCCGCCGGAACGACACGTAGCGGGTCGCCGCGAAAACGACCCCCGCGAAGACCACGACCACCGTCGCGCGAAACCACCAATGCTCCCAAAGGAAGGGCTCGACGATGAGGGCGACGGTCGCGCCGGTTTCGTTCCACAGTCCGTCGCTGTTGCTGGCTTTCACGCGAAACTGGTAGGCGCCGGAGGGCAGCCTGCCGTAGGTGGCTTTCCGCTCGGGGCCGGGCTCGCTCCACTCGTCGTCGAAACCGTCGAGCCGATATTGGAAACGTGCCTGCCGCGGCGCGGAAAAACTGATGGCGGTGAAGTCGATCTCGATCCGGCGGTGGTCGGGCGCGAGCCGCGAAGACTCCAGCGCGGCCTCCGCTGCCGTGGGCTTTTGCCACGACCCGAGGTAGGACGACACGACGTGGTCGTCGACCGCGACCTTGGTGATGAAGACAGGCGGAGGGCCGAGCGGCTCCTGTGGGAGCCTGGGATTTACGATCGCGAGGCTGGTCGCAAGCGGCAGCCAGAGCAGGCCATCTCGAGTGCGCACGGCGCCCACGCTGCGGCCGAGGGTGAGCCTTACCCCGTGGTCTTCTCCATAGTAGATGGGCTGCAGCGGTGTGCTCTCGCCCTCGGCGGCACGATCCAGCTCGGCCTGCCGGATCTTGAACAGCTTCTGCAGTGAAACGAACCACAGCCAGCCCTCGCCGTCGGAGATGACCTGCCGCATGTTGTCGTCCGCCAGGCCGTGGGCGGCGGTGAAGCGGTTGAACTTTCCGTCCTTGAGCCGCCCGATGCCGCCCAGCTCATACGCGAGCCAGAGCGTGCCGTCGCTCGTGCTATGCAGTGCGCGAATGGCGCTCAGCTCCGGGGACGTGCGCGGCGTTTCATTCGTCACGCGGTCGTCGCTTGTCACTCGGAACAGTGTTCCGCGAGTTCCTCCCGCCCAGATCTCGCCGTTGGCGCCTTCGGCGATCGCCCAGATGGAATCGGGGATTACAGGGAGTTTGAAATCGGTGCGCTCGCCCTGCCGGAAACGCTGCAGCGTTCCGGGCCGTCCGCCGGCGATCCACACGTCGCCGGCTTTGCTCACGTAGAGGGCCCGGATGATCAGGCTCGAAGTGCCTTCCTTCCGTCCCCAGCTCGTGAGCTTCCCGCGCTCCCAGCGAAACACCCGGTGATTCACGGTGCCGATCCAGACCGCTCCAGTCGGATCGACCGCGATGCACGAGGCTTCCTCCCCGAGTTCCTGGCCCTCGGGCAGTATATCCTGCCAGATGCCATCGACGCGCCGGACCGGCGTGCCCTGCTGTGTCACGGCCCAGAGCGTGCCTTCGCGATCCTCGCAGATCGACTGCACCGCCTGAAACGGAAGACCGGTCTCGGCGCCCTCGATTTTCAGGATGCGAGGCTGCACGAGATTCAAACCACCGCCGGAGGTGCCCACCCACAAATTTCTTTCCCGGTCCTCCGTCACCGTCACCACCTCGCGATGTGAAATCGGTATGCTTTGGAAATCGGTCCCGTTGTAGCGAAAAAGTCCGCTGGGCGGCGCCCCGACCCAGACCGCTCCGGAATGATCTTCGAGGATCGCAGATACCCGCGCGGAACTGACTGCGGGGATGCGTGCGACCGGGCGCAACTGACCTTGCGCATTGCAGTGAAATAACTGCAGCCCCGAGCTGATCCAGATGCCGCCGCCGCGGGAGGGCGCGATTTTCATGCGGTGGTCCGCCAGCTTGATGAGCGTCTCAAAGCGTGGCGCCACCAATCGCCCGACCATGCCGTCCCGGGCGATCCACACGCGATTCTGTTCGTCTGCGGTGATCGTGGGGTTGGGGCTGAAACCCGGCGGCAGGCTGTCGCCATGACTCGAACCGGAGCCCGGTGGCAGCCCGTCCGCTTGAGTCAGGGCAATCAGCCGCCCCTCCCGCCAACGATAGAGCGCGTCGTTGTCGAAGCTGAGGAGGAGCGTGCCATCCGGTTCTTCGATAATCGTTTCGACGCGGCCGGACGGCAGCTCCGTGGTGATGAGTTCGACGCGGTCGCTCGAGATGCGGGCAAAGGAGCCGTCGGTCATCGCCAAGGCGAAGCCGCCCTCGCGCAACGCGAACGCCAGCCTCAGGCGATCGAAGCCGCGCTCGCCCAGCTCGCGCAGCGGGAAATGCTCCAGCCGCACGCCGTCGAAGCGCATGAGTTTTCCGTTGGCGACGATCCAGATAAATCCATCCGCGGTCTGCAGCACCGAGCGGACATTGTTGCCGATGCCTTCGGCCTCGTTCCACACGCGCACACGCCACGCCGCCTCATCTCCCGCGATGAGTCTTCCGGACGACAGGGCAACAAGGGCGCTGACTACGCGGAGCCAAAACCTGGCACTGCAACACAGCGAAAGCACCCGCGC
>JAZKEV010000304.1:5130-8488 GCA_040386765.1 Verrucomicrobiota bacterium
GTCTCGCGAATCATTGCCGACCTTGCCGGAGAAGGGGATGGCGGGGCGCTGCGCGGCCGCGAATTGGATGAGGTGATCAACGCGATCGAGGGCGGCGGCAGCGCCACGTTGCGCGGGGTCAAGGCCAGCGGGGGCCTGTCGTGGCGCTGGCGTCGAGCGATGCCGTTCGCTCTGCGCCGCAGGATGATCAATATCGGCGCGTGACGTTCGAGATCTGCACGTTGAGGTTGTGGCGGTACACCTGCATCTTGTAGCTCTCGCTGGGCGTCCAGGCGGGAGGTGGGGTGTACGAGGGCGCGCTGTAGCTGCGCGAAGACCAATTCGAGCTGGAAGAGCTGCTGGAGCCGGAGGAGGATGGAGCGGAGGCGTACTGCGGGGCGCGTTTGGCCGCCTCGGCGGCGAGGCGCGCGGATTCCTTGCGCTGCTTTTCCAAGGCGACGGCGAGCTCAGCCTCGCGTTGCTTCTTCGCGGCAAACTCGGCCTCGAACTGGGCGTTGGTGAGATTGCGCGCCATGGCTTCGCGGGCGGCGGCGTAGGTCGGGCTGCCCGGAGGATGCGCCAGCATGATGCTGTAGACGTTGTCGGACGACACTTTGGCGCCCAGGCTTTGCGCTTCATAGTAGCTGGCGGTGAAAGTCTTGAAGTAGGGGAGCAGGTGAGCAGGCATCATTGCCCGCACGGTTTCAGGGTGATCGAGATGAAAGTGAGCCGTGCTGCCGAAGATGTAGGGGGCTTCGGCTGGGAAGCGCTGCAATGTCGGCACCACGAGCTTCATGAGTGCGCGCACGCTGTCACTTTTGCTGGCGCCTGTCCGGAGTGCAGTTTCGCCGAACATCTTTGCCAGGGCTCGCCCCGCCTGCTGGCGCTCTTCGCGGGTTTTGGAGCTGGCGACTGCACGGTCGAAGCGTGCGCCGGCATCCCGCCACAGTTCGGTGCGCGTCCGCTCACTGACGATGGTCCGCAGTGCGGCGGACGCATCGTAGCGGGGCGTGCCCCGCACGAGGACACCCTTCGGATCGATCGTGAACTGGTCGTCCACATGGTGTTGGAAAAATTCCAGGCGTCCGCCCGCGGCCACGCTCCCGATCTTATGGGCAGGGTGATTCCACTGCGTAAAGGAGCCGTACTCCACCATGGCCCAGGCATCGCTGCCCACGATCACCGCGGTCTTGGGGAAGCCGTCCGTGACCACCGCGGGGAAACCGTGATAGGTGCTCGTTACGGAAACGACTTCCGTCCTAAACCCGGTGATCCGTACCGCGCCCGCCTTCGAAATCTTGAATGCGCCCGGGCTGGAGCGCTCGACCCAGAGCTTTGTGCCGTTCGAGGCAGCGAGCGTGACGCCTGGAGGGACTTCGATGGGAGCCGAGATTTTATGTTCGCCGGTGGCCAGCTGCACGGTATCGCCCGGCTTGGCTTTCGCGAGGAGGGTAAGGAGTTCGGCGATGGTATTGGCCCGATACGTCGGGGTGGAGTGTCGGGTCGCAAGCACATGGACGCGGCCGGTGTGCGGGGCGGCGAGGGGGATGAGGGCTTGCGCGGCGCCTTTGTTGGGTGCGGTGATCAACGCCCCTTGGATGTTCCAGCCGGCCGGCAGATCGCTCGGCCACTCGAGGGTGGAGTAGAGGATCACGTCGCGCCACGAGCTCTGTGCCCCTGCCGGGAGCGCGAAGGGCAACGCGCCGTGCAGCTGGGTTCGGGAAATATCGATGCGGCCGGTGGCGGCCACTTTGGGCAGGCGGCTGAAGGTGAGCATGCCCCCCGTGACACGAAGCGACCCGGCGATCTGGGCGTCGGAAAATTCTCCATTCGGCTCGCGCAAGTCGGCGCTGGCACCGGCAGCGAGGATAAGAGTGGAGCGGTCGAAATCACATCGGTCGAACCGCGCTGCGCCCGCTAGATTAAGCTCGCCGGCGGTGAAGCGCGACCCGTTCGCGGCAAGCACGGGCCGGTGTTTCGTGGCGCCGCGGTAGAAACTGCCCTGGACGGTGAGGGACCGCAATTCCCAGAGGCGATGAGGTGACTCCAGCCCCGCAGTTCCCGTGGGGAGGGCAACGGCGACGCTGGTATCGTCGGGCCCACGGAGGCGCACCGGATACTCGGCGGGCAGCCTGATCGCCTCGACTCGCTGCTCGATGAAGACCTCCTGCCCCGGAGCGCCCCACGGCGCGGCATCGCGCGCGGAAGAGGCATAATAAAGATCGCTGGCGCGCAGCGCGGGCTGCGGCTGGACGGTGCGATCAGCCACCAGCGCCCGGTGCGCCAGTGCCCGAAAAACGAGCGGGAGCCGGTGATCGGCGGAGAGAGCGGCCGCCATCTCGCGAGACTCGGTCGAGGCGCCTTCGAGGGTCGCGAGGAAAAACGAGATGAAGGCTGCCATCGGCTCCTGTGGCGTGCCACGCGTGCGCGCGAGATAGTCGGCGGGTGCCATGCGGCCTTCCAGGCGTTCGAGGTGAATCGCAGCGGGCTTGGCGGCGAGATCGGCGGGTTTGGGATCGGGCACGGTTGCTTGAGCGCGCCGGAGGCGTTCGTAGCAGCCGATAAGCTCGGTGAGCCCGAGGGGCTCTTGCGGCGTTCCTCGCAAGGAGGTCATGCCAAAGTGGACCCCGCTTTGGCTTTTAGGATCGAGGCAGCCGAGTGCGACGGTGAGGAGCATCGCGGGATCGCGCTGGACGGAAACGTCGAGCACCGGCAGCGCCGCCCGGGCGACCGAGGGGCGGTTGCAGGCGAAGGCAGCGTGAGCGCGGAACAAGAGCGCCTCGGTGTCAGTGGGATCCACGGCGAGACGCGCGTCAGCCAGCGAGAGGAGTAGCTCCCACGCGCCGGCACGGCTCGCAATGCCGAAGGCCAGCGACCGATCATAAGGAGTGCAGTCATCGAGCCGCCACCAGCGATCGAGGGCGAAGGCGGCCCCGGCAAGATCGCCGCCGGCCTCGCACCACTGCCCGCGGAGTCGCCAGACCGCAGGTAATGCGGGATCGAGCGCCAGTGCGCTGTCCAAGTGGGCAAAGGCTTTCTCGGCGTTGCCGGATTCCCACGCGGCGTTGGCGCTGGCGACGAAGGCAGCTGCCCCGCCGACCTCGCGCTCCAGATTTGCGAGCAATGCCATGGTGGCGGGCGCGAGCTCACGGTCGAGGGGCTCCTTTTCCACGACCCACTCGGCGACGAAAGCGCGGGCGCCGCTGGCGAGCGCCTCGGCGCGATCGCCGAGCGCCAGCGCGGCCGCGGAGCGGACCCGCCATACCTGCGCTGTCAAGTCGCCGGCGGCGAGCGCATCGTCCGTGAGGGCAAATTGCTCCGCCGGCGTCTTGGCGGTCGCGAGCTGCTCCTGCGCAGCGAGTGCGCGACGCTTCACTCG
>JAZKEV010000305.1:0-9143 GCA_040386765.1 Verrucomicrobiota bacterium
CGAAAAAGGTCGCCGAGGAAGCTGCGGCGCGCGCGGCGCTGAATGGGCTGCGGCATGAGGAGGAGAAGCGGTAGAGCGGGTGCGCGGGGCTTCAGGGCGAGGATAGCTTGTGCCGAATCACGCGCGGCGTATTTGTGACGCAGGTTGAAATCATGACCCTGTTGCTTCCCATCGTCCTGTTCCTCGCGTGGATCACGATAATCCTCGCGCCGGCGGCGCGGCTCGCGGTCGAAGATGCACGGGCAGCGGTGCCCGAGACCAAGCGGCGAGGCGTCAGCATCTTTCCCGGTATTCCGGTCATGCCTTTGGCAATGTGGGGTCTTGCAGCGCTGTTAGACATGATCATCGGCCCGTGGGGATCGATCTGCCTCCTCTGGCTCCATGTCGCTGCTCTCTTCGTAGCATCTTCTCTAATCACGCATGATATCTTCAGCCTGAAACGCATCACCTGATGAAATTGATCATCTGCCTTTGCCTATTGATGGCTGGCTGTGCCGTAGCGCCAAGGCCGCTGAGCGAGTTTCCGGGCTGGTCGGTCGAAGAACTTGGCAACGACCGGTTTCGCATTAATCTCGGTCCCGTAAAGGCAGAGGATGCATGGTATACGTCCCTTGTTTACGCCGCCTCGGTGAGCCTCCGTCGCCACTACGACGCCTTCGTAATTCTCGAGGAAGACGGAAATGGTGAAAGCGGGACGTATTTCTTCAAGAACCTAGGCTATGCAGGCACAGGGGGCATGACGAGGTTTAAGCCCGGAAGGTATTTCACCATCATTTGTCAGGCGAAAATGCCGAAGAATGATGCGAGTTGGTTCGATGCCGCGAAGACATTGAAACAAAAGCCGTTCAAGGTGCCCGCACCAGCGCCCTGATCGGACCGCGAGTCACGGCACTGCTACGCCGGAAGGTGCTATTGGGTTGAGCCAAGCCGAGTGGAAGACACGACATTTAGCCGAAAGACAATGTGGCCCAAATCTTGGATTGCGGGAAAAGAAAACGCGCTTCGCGAATTGCAGGAGTGGAGCGGGGCCACGGCCCAAGCGTGGGAATATTCCGTTTCACATTCCCAATTGCTCATCCGGCTGCATCGCGAAGGGAGTGGCGGGATAGGCAGTCTCTTCGTGCTTCTCAAATGCTGTGAGCGCGTCTCATTCGAGAACACATGGGCGGACGCGAACATCGCCATCGAAGAGAGCAGCGGAAAGTATGGGCCAGCGTTCACCGTCACAGATGCCGATCGGCTATCCGTGGTCGCTTCCGTTGTCTTTGTCACACGCCTGGAGCACTATGGCATCAGGCTTCGTGATCAAATTGAGGAAAATGCCTAGCTAAAGCCGATGTCCCGATCAGGGCTGCGAGTTTTGGCGCCTGTCGCGGACGAAGTCCCGTTGGATTGAGGCAATCCGGGCGCCATATATGACGTTCAGAAGATGAAAGACATTCTCGGAGCTTTCGGCGTTGGCCCGATTCGGTTCGTCTGTGACCCGAAGTACACAAACGTCCGGTTGCCGGGTTCGGTATCACTTCAGGAGAACGACTTCGCCGCACAGTTGGAGTTTACCGGCCAACTGCCGGTTCTCGGAGGTGCGCCCATTGCTGCATGGGTGCTGGCGCGTATGGCCAGTGTCGCTGGTCCGCGCTTTCCCTACAGCTACGGCCAGGTGTTCGGCTCGGATGGCGATGATTTCTGGATTGTTGCGCTGGCTTTCTCCACGGCAGAGCAGGTCCGACCTGTAGGCTCTGTCTCGATCCTAGGGGGCCGCAATTACGTGAAGCTGTGGCTGGATATAGTTGCCCCCGTTGCCCCCGAAGACGTGAAACGAGCATTTCAGGAGGCGCTGCTCGCAGCTCCCATGGAACTGCGACGCGCCTTGGTGACGGTGGTCTACACCGCATTTGAGGACCCGGCCCATGCGACGCACGTGCCGTATACCCTAGGCTGGGACGGCACCTCCTTCATCTCACGCGAGTCCCCTGCGCACGCTGTATTTCCAGAGGACCTCGAGTGACGATTCAAGCCAACCAAGAGGTCGTTCGTCACCAAGCCGATGAAAGCCCCTTGCTTGAGCGAGCCATCAAGCCGGACTGCGCCGACCGGGGGCGTTATTCCTCTTTCGTGAAAACCTTCGGAGGGCCGCCGCGTTTGTGGAGCAGCTGTTTTTTCGCGGCGTCGAATTCGAAGACGATTCTTCCGCCCATGAGTTGAAATTTGTCTTCGGCTGTGGCTTCGAGCGCGGCTGGGGACTCCTTGCCGGGCTGGATGAAGAGCGTCGAACCCTGGCGTGTGATGGTGAACTTCACGGGGACTTCCGCGCTTGAATAAACGCCGACGTAGCGGTCGAGAATTTCCGGGCTCACGACGATTGTCTCAAAGCTGGGAATCTGAACCGGCCGGTTGTAGTAGAGGTCGGCGATGCCGTTCACGATGCTGGGCACCGGGTAGACTTTGGCGTTCGTCGTGTAGGCGATGGCCAGTTTTTCCTCGGGCAGGTAGGCCAGCCACGCGCCGTAGTTGTCGCCTCCGCCCGCGTGGCCGTAGAAGGTTTTGCCGCCGAGGGCGAAAGGCTCCAGGCCCAGCCCCTCGCCATCCCGGATCGTTTTCATCCGGGTGAGGCTCTCCGGGGAAATCAGTTTCTCCGCGAAGAGCGCGTGGATGAAGCGGGCCAGGTCGTGCGGCGTCGAGACGATCTGCCCTGCACCGAAGAGGATGCTGGGATGAGTTTCGATGCCCTGTTTCCAGCCGGGGCCATCGGCGATGTAGGTGAGCGCTTCGCCTTTGCTCACGTCGATGCTGCCGGTCGCGGTGTAGGTATCCTTGAGGCCGAGCTTCGCGGTGATGCGCTCTTCGAGCGCCGCGGCGTAGGATTTGCCGGTCACCTGCTCGATGATGAGACCGAGGAGAAAGAAGCCGGAATTGCTGTAGAGGCTCCTGGTGTCCGGCTCGAAATCGGGCGTGGCTTTGACGATCAGCGCGAGGATTTCGTCCTTCGTGATCGGAAGCGTGTTCACATTGCGTTGCGGATCGCGTTCGCGTCGCACATTCGGGATGCCGCTGCGATGCGCGAGGATCTGCGCGAGCGTGATTTTCGGGGCGTTCGGGACCTGCGGGAGGAAGCGGTCGAGCGGATCGGTGAGCTGAAGTTTTCCCTCGTCCACGAGTTGGAGGATCATCACGGCGGTGAACATCTTCGTGATCGAGCCGATCCGGAAGCGCGACGCGGCGTTCAGCGGTTTCTTTTCCACCCCGTCGATCTGGCCGTAGCCGATGGCGCGGGTGTAAAGCACCTCGCCGTCCTTCGCGATCGTGAGGCTGCCCATGGCCTGATGCTTTCCGGCGAGCCGATCGAGAAACGGGTCGAGTTTCGTTTTGTCCAGCGGCTGGGACTGCCCGGCGGCGGATAGCGCGAAGGCCAGTGAAAGGGTGAAGAGTGTTTTGATTTTCATACGCGATGGGCGCTCGCGCGCCGAAAGAACAAAGCCGATCCCGCAAACAGCGCGGCGAAGACGGCATGGAGCCCAAACACGGCCGCCGCCCCGTTGGCAAAAGCGGGCGTCCCGATGAGTAATGCAATCGCCGGGACCAGCACCATGGCGAACGCCGTGGCGAACAACGCGCGGGACATCCCATGCGGTTCGAGGCGTGCGATGAGGGCGCCGACGAGGCCGACGAGGAGCACCCCGAAATACATCATGTTGGCCGGGTCGTCCCCGAGGATGCCACCCACGGCGGCATTTATCCAGACGAGGAGGAGCACGGCCACCAGCGCCACCCCGACGGCGAGGCGGTACGCCGTATTGCCAAACTGCCTCGTCGCCAGTTCACACGCGAGACCGGCGCCGCCGACCAGAAGCACCACGGCCAGAACCAAAGCGCCCGGCTTCCAATGCCAGAGAGCCAGCAGCGTCAAAACCAAGGGTATGAGCAGGACAAGCCCCGCCCCCAGCGCCAGGCGCAGAATGTTCGTTTGCTTTGTCCCGTCGCGGTGTGCCTCGGCCATGACTCAGCCTGTGGCCGCCGTGTGAAGCGACGATGAAGGCAGTGAGAAATGGCGGTGAATTCCGGCGCACCGCCAATATTAAGCCCGAGGAACGGGCACGCCGGGCGATCAGCCGCGCAGCGCGCGCTGCGCCTGGGCGGCGCGGACGCTTTCGCTGACGCTGAGGCCGGGCTGCACGGTGCGGAGCCAGTCTTTCAGGAAGCGGGCGAGGTCGGCGCGTTCGGCGAGCGAGGGCGGCTTGATGAGGTAGGCGGTGGCGCCGCCGTCGTAGGCGTTTTCGACGTCGTTGCGATTTTCCGACGAGGAAAAGATGAAGACGGGCAGGCTGCGGAGGAGGGGCTGCTCCCTGATCCATTGCAGCACCTGCAGGCCAGTCCGGCGCGGCATCTTGAGATCGAGCAGGATGAGGGCGGGCATCCGCTCATCCTCGCGAGATTTGGCCTGAGTGAGAAAATCGATGGCGGCCTGGCCATCGGCGACGACGTGGACTGGGTTGGTCAGGCCCACTTCCTTGAAGGCGCGGCGCAGGAGGAAGACGTCGCTCTCATCGTCTTCCGCGAGCAGGATCGAATGAGACAACGCGTTCACGCGCGGGGAAGCTCGATCCAGAAGGTGCTGCCGAGACCGGGAGCGGATTGCACGCCGGCGGTGCCATTCATGCGCTCGGCGGCTTTGCGGACGATCGCGAGGCCCACGCCGGTGCCCTGGTAGCTCTGCCCGGTGGCGAGCCGTTCGAAGATGCCGAAGAGGCGCTTCTGGCCCTCGGGATCGATGCCGATGCCATTATCGCTCACGCAAATCCGGACGCGTTCGCCGTTCAGCTGGGTGTAAACGCGCACGACGGGCTGCGCTCCGGCGGCGACAAACTTCACCGCGTTATCGAGGAGATTGGTGAGGCACTGGGTAAGCGACGCATCGTGGCCGATGACGGCGAGGAGCGGGTGCTCGATCTTCACGAGCGCGCGGGGCGATTGCAGTTCGGGGCGCTCGCGCACGATGTCGGTCGCGAGCTCGCCGACATTCACGGTATCGAGCTGGATCTCAGTCCGAGAAATGCGAGCGAAGTTCAGCACATCGCGGATGAGGCGATCCATCCGGTTGGCGGAGCCGATGACCTTACGCAGGTACTCGACACCATCGGGGATCTCGGCGCCGTAGTCGGTGAGGACCATCTCGGTGTAGCTCTGGATCGCGCGGAGGGGGGCGCGCATATCGTGCGACAGGCTGTAGGAAAACGATTCCAGCTCGGCGACGGTCTCGTGCAGCTTAGCGGTGCGCTCCTGCACCCGCAGCTCAAGCTCGGTCGCGTGCGCTTCCAGCTTCGATTGGGCGGCCTTCAGATCGCTCACATCGCGGGCGATCTTGGAGGCACCGATAATCTCACCCTCTTTATTGCGGATGGGAGAGATGGTGAGCGACATGTCGACCAGGGTGCCATCTTTGCGCCGCCGCACCGTCTGGAAGTGCTCGACGCGCTCGCCCCGCTGCAAGCGACCGAGGATCTGCTGCTCCTCGTCGCGGCGCTCGACCGGCAGCACGCGCATGATCGACTGCCCTACCATTTCGGCGGCCGAGTAGCCAAAGATCCGCTCCGCGGCGGGATTCCAGCTGGTCACGATGCCATCCAGATTTTTGCTGACGATCGCATCGTCCGAGCCCTCGACGATGGCGGCGAGGCGCCGGGCCGCGAGTTCCGCGGCACGCTGCTCCGAGACATCGCGGAAGACGAGCACCCCGCCGATGAGCTTGCCCCGGGCGTCGATGATCGGTGCGGCGCTGTCGTCGACGGGATGCTCGACGCTATCCTTCGCCAGCAAGATCGTATGATTCTTGAGCCCGACCACCCGACGGTCGCGCAGCGCCTTAGCGACGGGCGATTCGACGGGCTGACGAGTGGTTTCATCCTGGATGTTGAAGATCGCTTCCACCGGCCGCCCCTGAGCCTCCGCCAGCGCCCAGCCGGTGAGCTGTTCCGCGACGGGATTCATAAAGACAATGCCGCCCTCGTGATCGGTGGACATCACGGCATCGCCGATGCTCGAGAGCGTCACACGCACGCGCTCTTGCTCGCGCTTTTGATCGGTGATATCGCGAACGATCTTCGAGGCACCCACGATTTTACCTCCCGTATCGAAGATGGGCGAGACGGTGAGCGAGATATCCAATAGCGCGCCGTCCTTCCGCCGACGCACCGTTTCATAGTGATCGATGCGCTCCCCATTCCGGATGCGGCGCAGGATGCCGGGCTCCTCATCCAGGCGATCTTCGGGGAAGAGCTTGCTCACGGGCGCGCCGACCATCTCCTGCGCGGTATAACCGAAGATGCGCTCCGCGCTCTTGTTCCAAGAGGTGACGATGCCGTTCAGATCCTTGCTGATGATCGCATCGCTCGAGGAATCGATGATGGCTTTGAAGAACGACTCGGTCGCCGGGGAAGGAGGAGGTGGTGGAGGTGGAAGGGAGTCGGGCATCGTGCAACGAAGCGTAGCGGGAGATGATACCATGCGGCGACCACGCCGTGTCGTCAGTATAATTGCTGAGAAGGCTTTACCGAGCGGTCCATGGGAGATTTTCCGTCACCCTCCACCGCGGCGGCGGCTCGGGCCCGACGACCAGAAAAGGTTGAGGACTGGCATGGCTCGTCTGTGACATTCGCCGAATCTACACGCCCGCTGTGAAACAGGGCCTTGGCGCAAGGCACGCGAGGCATGAAAAACAGGCCTTCGTGGCGATGCCGCTGTGCGGCAAGGGGCTGATGGACATTTCACGCTCCCGCAGAGAACCGGCGCCAACCATCAACGTCACGTCTGCCCGCACGTCTTTTCCCGCCCGCCTGATTTTGACGCCCTGTGCCGGATCCGATTACTTCGGAACGTGCCGGGGTCGGCACCGCGCATTCTCCGGCCCAACTTTGTTTTGGGGAAGGCGGGGGTTTCAGATGGGGCAGTGTTTAACGCAATCCGGATTCGAAGTAACTACGTCGTGGGCACCGTGCGGCTACTCATCGCTCGTCCTATTGGTTCGAACCGGATGAAGGGAACCCCGTCCGGCCAGTATTACCAATCCAAATACTACCGGAAATCCGGTAGATTCCCATATGGTCCGACTGTAGACTTGGGGTAACATGCTGTTGTGAGTCCAAACGGAGACGTTGCTGCTGAAGTTCCGCCTGCGCCGCGCCAGCCTGTCCGTATCTTGCATTTGGAGGACGACAAAAGCGATCGCGAGATTGTGCGCCTCGCCCTCGCCAACGCGGAAATCGATTTCGAATTTTTCTATGCGGCGTCACGCAGCGACTTTTCCACGGCGTTGGAAGCCGCTAACTTCGATCTGATTCTGGCGGACTTTACCTTGCCGGGCTACGATGGAGCGAAGGCCCTCTCAGCCGCCCAGGAGAAATGCCCGGATGTTCCGTTTCTTTTTGTCTCGGGCACGATCGGCGAAGAACAGGCCGTCGAGTGCCTCAGGCGTGGCGCCGCGGACTACGTGTTGAAAGATCGGCTGACACGACTCCTGCCCGCTATCCGGCGTGCTTTGAGCGAGGCGGAGATGCGTGCCAGGCATCTCGCCGCGGAAAATGCACTGCGCCATAGCGAGGCGCGCTTCCGGGCGATGGCGGCGAGTGTCGAGCATGTGTTCTGGATCGCGGGGGCGGGAGCCCGGGAGTTCCTGTATGTCAGCCCCGCCTACGAACACATCTGGGGCCGGCCGGTGGCAGACCTCTACGCGCAGCCCACCGAATGGCTTGCCGCCATCGTACCCAATGACCGGCCGGAGGTTCGCGACGCGCGCGAGCAGCTCGCCGCCGGCAAGGAGTATCGCGTCGAATATCGCATCCGGCACCCAGACGGCAGCGTGCGGTGGATCGAAGATCGCGGATATCCCCTCCGCGAATCCGGCGAAATGGGCCACCTCGTCGGCGTGGCGATGGACATCACACGCCGCAAGCATCTTGAAGCGCAACTGCTGCAGGCGCAGAAAATGGAAGCCGTCGGCCAGCTCGCGGGCGGCATCGCGCACGATTTCAACAACATGCTCACGGTCATCAACGGCTACGCCAGGCTCTTGCTCGACGCCGGCACGCTGACGCCTGAAGCGAACCATTCCCTCACTCAGATCTACAATGCCGGCGTGCGCGCCTCCAACCTGACGCGCCAGCTGCTCGTCTTCAGCCGCAAGCACTCGGTCGAGCGGCGCGCGGTCGACCTCAACGGCGTGGTCGACGAAATAGCCACGATGCTCCGGCGTGTGATCGGCGAGCATATCGGCCTGAAACTCAAGCTCGCGGCGGCTCCGGCCATGGCCGACGCCGACCCCGGCATGATCGAGCAGGTGCTCATGAATCTCGCGGTGAACGCTCGCGACGCGATGACCGGCGGAGGCGAGCTGACGATCGGGACCGAGCCGATCGCCATCGAGGATGCCGCGACGCGGCACCACACCGATGCCCGGCCGGGTGAATTTATCTGTCTGAGTGTGCGCGATACCGGCAGCGGCATTTCGCCGGAAAATCTCCCCCGCATCTTCGAGCCGTTTTTCACGACGAAGGACGTCGGCCGCGGCACGGGCCTCGGCCTTGCCATGGTCTTCGGCATCGTCCAGCAGCACAAAGGTTGGGTCGAAGTGGAAAGCACGGTGGGAGCCGGCACCTGCTTTCGGGTGCTGCTGCCGACGGCGCAGGGCGAGGCCGCCACGGCGAGCCGGAATCTCCTCGGCTTCGTTCCCGTGCGAGGTGGCAACGAGACGATGTTGCTCGTCGAGGACGATGCCACGGTGCGCGAATTCGCGGTCGCGGTCCTGCGGGCGCACGGCTACCGCGTCTTGCAGGCCGCCTCCGGCGTCGACGCCCTGGAGGTTTGGAAATGGCACCAGTCGCGCATCACGCTGCTCTTCTCCGATCTGGTGCTGCCGGATGGCTTGGGCGGGGTCGAGCTCGCCGGGCGCCTGCGCCAGGCCAAACCCACGCTCAAAGTCGTGCTCACGAGCGGCTACGCAGGCGAGACGATCGGGGAGGAGTTCAGGCCGCCGCCGGGCACGCATTTCATCCACAAGCCCTACAAGCCCCAGGTCCTCACCGAGGCCGTGCGCGACGCGCTCGACGACAATTTCAATCGCTGATCCATGATTTCGCGAAAGACCATCCTGG
>JAZKEV010000306.1:0-1823 GCA_040386765.1 Verrucomicrobiota bacterium
CACGATGACCATCGCAACCAAATCACTCAAGTACTACTTAACGGAGTAGTGTTAGGGGCTGTTTGTGAAAGAGCGCAGGACGGCGTGAGAGGGAAAACGAGGCTCGGCCAAGGCGGCGGAGGCGGAGGTGGGCCAGCGGCCCATGCCGCCGAGGCCAACGCCGGCCCAGCCCGTTTAACCTCTCACCCGTAGGGTTCGACGGCCTGCGTGCTTTTACAAACAGCCCCTTAAGGCATCTCCACCCGAGTGATTTCCGTCACGCGGCCATCACGGAACGTGATTTGGAGGGAGTGCGCGCGGAGGTGCGGGAAGAGCCGGGCGTCGACCGGCTCCGTCACGACCACATCTGATTTTCGAACCGGATCGAAAACCACGCGCCGACGGAACCCCGAGCGGATGAAGTCGCGGTCGTTGCCGCGGAAGTCGTTATAGATCCACGTGCCGTCACGGGTGGAGTCCGCGAGCCCATCCGCCGGCACGCTCGGCTTGCCGAGCGCCATGTAAACCATCTCCGGCGTAAAGCCCGGCTCGACGATGCCCTTCTCGACCTTTTTGCGGATCTCCGGATCGAGCGCCGTGGCGGTCGTGGGGGGCTTGGCGGTGTTGCAGCCCGCGACGCCGAGCAGGAGCGCGGCCGCCGCGAGGGGCAGGAGCAGAGGGCGTAGGCGTTGCATGGCGGGTTGGACCCGTCCGGCAGGACCCGGGTTCGCTCCGCTAGCTCTTTAACGAGACAATAAAATGATACGCAGAGACATGCATGCGCTCACGGAAGTAGAAACGATGTGCCTCGAAGCGCTGCACCCCCGAATCCAGCTCCAGTTGCACGCAGTCGTGAGCGCGCGCCTGCTCACGGAGCCACCCGAGCAGCGCACGGCCATGGCCATGCGAGCGGTGCGTGGGATCGGTCACAAGATCGTCGACGTAGAGCTGTTTCCCGACCGTGAGCTTCTCGTGGTAGCGATAGCCCGCGACCGCGCGGACGATGCCCGCTTCATCTTCGCGAAACGCCAGCAGATACCCTTCGCCCTGCATGCGCCGCACGCGCGCCACGAACTCGCTCTCCGCCAGATGCGGGCGGAGCTGGTGCATGACGGGAAAACAGCGCGCGATATCGGAGTCGGAGGCGGCGAGGGCGATTTTCATGGGAAAGGAAATGCGAAGGCGGAAGGGCCTGAGGAACGTGAGATGATCTTTTGCGGGCGTCTCACCTCTGTCGAGGCAGCGCAGAGGTAGGGCGGGGCGGCCCGCCCCGCCGTTCGCAATCCACAGGTCCTACGATCCCAGACTCTCCTCCTCCCTCTCCCTGTTAACCCCTGTCATTGCGAGGAGCGCAGCGACGTGGCAATCCATCCACCTCCCGCGGAGCGCCATCCGACCACCCCTCATTCATACGCTCACTCATACTCCCGCGCATGCGTGCCTTCGCTAAGCTCACAATGACGATCTCGAATTTGTCCCCCCGCTTTATGATTTTTTCACCGAGTTCGCCCGCGCTTTCTGCGTCGTGATGATGGCGACCGCGCCGACGATGATGGCCGAAGCAACGACCGTGCGTGAGGTGATTGGCTCATGCAGCAGCAGCCAGCCGAGAAAGACGGCGACGATGGGATTCACGTACGCATACGTGGATACGCGCGCCGGCGTGCTATGCTTCATGAGCCACACAAACGTGGAAAACCCGATGAGCGAGCCGAAGACGACGAGGTAACCGAACGCGATCCACGAGTGGGAGGAAATCGCAGCAAAGTCGAAACGCGCGATATCGCCGTGCAGCCAGGCGACGAGCGCGTCCATATCGGGATCGCGGCCGGCATCGTCATCCT
>JAZKEV010000306.1:1833-5249 GCA_040386765.1 Verrucomicrobiota bacterium
CCGCCGCCCAGCATCTGCAGCGCAGCTGCGAGGATGGGCTCGGCCCCATGCTTCGAGTGCCGCGAGTAAATCGAGCCTATCGCCCAGAAGACGCTCGCGCTCAGGATCGCGATGACGCCCGCCGGATTCACGCCGCCCTGCGCGGCCGACTCCCATGGCGCGGCGAGCCACGTCACCCCCGCAAACCCAATCAGCAGCGCCACCATCGTGAAAAATGTCGGCCGCGTCCCGCCCGGCCATGCCCACTCGGTCAGCACGATGCAGAGCGGGCTGACCCCAATGATGAGCGCCGTGATGCCCGAAGGCACGTACTGCTCGGCCCAGACTACGAGACCATTGCCGCCCAAGAGGAGGAAGATGCCGATGACGGTGTTAGCGAGCCACTGGCGAGCCGTCGGCCACGCGGCGCCGCGGAGCTTGAGAAACCCAAACAAGAGTGAACCTGCGAGCGTGAAGCGTACCGCCGCCATCAGGAACGGCGGCATCGTCTCCACGGCGATCTTGATGCCGAGGTACGTGCTGCCCCAGAGGAGATAGATGGTCGCAAAGGCGAGGGCGAGCGCGGCGGAGGAGGGGCCCGCGCGCAGCGGGCTGGAGGCGGCCGAGGCAGGTGCAGGCGATGTCACAGGAATCTGGATACCAGAGCGAGAGGCGGAGAGCGTGCGATCGGCGGACATGAGAAAAAAGCGAAAGGGCTGGGAGGGCGGGTCTCAAATAGAGGCCCGCCCTCCGTTAATCGGAAACTAGAGCTGCTTGCGCGCGAGCTCGCCGAGCGTGCGGACGGCATTGGCGATCGTCTCGCTCCACGGCACGCCGCAGTTCATCCGCAGGCAGTTCCGGTAGCGGTCCTTCACGGAGAAGAGCGCCCCGGGCGCCGTGTTGATGTGCTGCTTGAGCGCCTCACGGTGCAGCTTCAGCGTGTCGATGCCCGGGGGCATCTCGACCCACAGCACGAAGCCGCCCTCGGGCCGGCTGAGCCGGGTGCCCTCGGGGAAGTACCGCAGGATCGCCTGCGAGAACAAGTGCAGCTGGTGGTGATACGCGCGCCGGATCGACCGCAGGTGGTGATCGTAGCCGCCATTCCGCAGGAAGTCCGAGATGGTCTTCTGCAGCACCACGGGCGTGCCGAGCGTATTCGTAAACTTGAGACGCCGCACCCGCTCGAAGTACCGGCCGGGCGCGCACCAGCCGACGCGCATCGAAGGCGCGAGGGTCTTGGCGAAGGAGCTGCACAGCATGATGCGGCCATCGGTATCCCACGCCTTGAGCGGCTTGGGCCGCCGCTCGCCGTAGTGGAGATCGCCATACACATCGTCCTCGATGGCGGGCACGTCGAATTCCTGCAGGATCTTGTAGAACTTCGCCTTCTTCTCGTCGGGCATGCACGAGCCGAGCGGATTGGAAAAGCTCGGCATGATGATGACGGCCTTCACGTCGTTGTTGGCGAGGGCGTCGCGCGTGGCATCGAGGCAGATGCCCGTGCGCGGATCGGTGGGCACCTCGAGGGCCTTCAGGCCGAGGCTCTGGATGATCTCGAGAAATCCAAAGTAGGCGGGCGTCTCGATCGCGACCGTGTCGCCGGACTTCGTGACGGCGCGCAGCGCGAGGTTCAGCGCCTCCGTGCAGCCGCAGGTGATCACGAGCTCGTCGTGCGAGAGCGGGCACCCCGCCTGCAGATAGCGGCGGGCGATCTCACGCGCGAGCGGATCGTAAGCGACGCTCATCGCGTAGCGCCCGAGCAGTGCAGGATCGTTGCGTCCCACCGCAGCGAGGATCCGTGCGAGCTTCTTCGTGGGAAAGAGGCTGTGGTCGGGGCACGCCGCGCCGAAGGGCACGTAGCTCGGATCGAGCGCGAGGGAGAAAAGCTCGGCCGCGAGATCGTTCACGCCCACATAGCTCGGCTTGGCCATCGGCTTGGCCATCCGGGGCTCGGGCACATCCATCGGCAGCCGCGGGCGCACGTAGTAGCCCGACTGCGGCCGCGCCTCGATCCACCCCCGGTTCTCGAGCAGCGTGTAGGCTTGGAGTACCGTGGAGATGCTCACATCGCGCTGCAGCGACATCCGGCGGACGGACGGCAGACGGTGGCCGGGGCGCAGGGTGCCTTGCTCGATTAACTGTTCGAGGGAGCGCGCCAGCTCGACATAGAGCGGCGCGGAAGCGGGCGTGGTGAGCGTCTGGATCATGGGAGGAATGCGCGGGAAGCGCGAGTGAAGAGCTTACGCCAAATGGGCGGTGTCAGGCAGGAGTAGTGTGCTGCCTTTGCCACCAGCACAGTTTGATACAATTGTGCAGTGTGACCATGACAATTCTCAGTTGGAGCGGGGCGCGCAACGGGGCGGCACAGTTGACACCCGCGGCGGATTGGGCCGGGCTCGCCCCGCATGGAGCACAGGCCCGACGAACTCGAAGGACTGGTCGCGGAGATCGTGGCGCGCTACGTGGCGCAGAACGGCGGCACGCCGCCCCCGGAGCAGGCATTGCGCGGCTTCGCGTCGCGCCTGCGCGCCGTGGTGGCCGAGCGCGGCTTGCCTCCGCCGCTGGCACCGGGCGAGCGCAAATCCGCTGGGAGCAAGCCGGAGGATGAGACGGGTCCGCTGGTCGCCCGCGTGCTGGCCGGATCGGGCGATGAACTGCTCGCCGATGGGGTGAAGCAGCTGGTGAAGGCCTGTTTTTACCCGGAATTTACAGAGTGCCGGGATTCCTTCCGGGAGACGAAGCGCGACGGCTCCTGCAAACGTCAGAATCTGGAACGCGTGCGCGGGCGCGCGAGCGGCACGCACTGCGTGGACTGCCCCTACTGGGTGAGCCTCTCGCCCGAGCGACATGTCGAGTTTGTGGCGTCGGAGTGGAAGGCCGGCCCCGAAACATTTATGGCGCATCGCGATATATTTTTGCCGGAGGATTTTCGACGGTTACGCCAGTGGCTCTACCGGGCGGCACGGTTGCAAATCGGCGGCGGGAATCCGTAAGTGCCACTGCAAATATCTGGAATCCTTTATACGTAGTTAATGAATGCTTGAGTTCTGCGGCAGCGGTGGCACATGAGACATGCTCGCAAAACGGTCAGGGCATGCGTCCCAGGTATGTGTCTGACCGCCGAGCGCTTCTAACGTTTATCCTCGCTTCCGAATGCGAAAACTTCGCGCTGTCCTTATTGAAGACGAAACGATGTTTCGTCAGTTAATTCTGCTTACTTTAGGGAAAGTGAAGGACCTGCAAGTCATCGGGGAGTATGGCCTTGGCAAACCCGGCTTGGAGTTTTGCCTCCGCGAGAAACCCGATCTCCTCGTGGTGGACCTCATGCTGCCCGATATCAACGGCATGGAGATCGCCCGCGAGGTGCGGCGCGCCTCGCCCGAGACGAAGATCCTCGTGATCACGGCGCATCCGAGCGAGCGGTTGCCCGCGGACCT
>JAZKEV010000307.1:0-2247 GCA_040386765.1 Verrucomicrobiota bacterium
AATGCGGTGCTCGTGAATGGCGAGGGGCAGATTCCGCACTCAGTGGCTTCGACGGGGAAGATCGTCCGCGAGGAGCTGACGGCGGGGTATGACTACATCGTGGGCGACGCGACGCCGGCCTATGGCAAACGCATGGAGCGCGCGCTGCGGCACGTGGTGTTTGTGAAGGGGTCGCGGCCGTTTATCGTGCTATACGACGAGCTCGTGGCGGCGGAGCCGGCGACGTTTCAATTCATGCTCCATGGGTTGAGCGCCTTCAAGATCGAGGCGGAGGCCGCGCGACTGAAGATCGAGCAGCCGAAGGCGGCGCTGGAGGTGGCATACCTCTCGCCGGTGAAGCTGAGCTTCAAACAGACGGATGGTTTCGAACCGAAGCCGACGCGGGAATTTCCGAATCACTGGCACGTCGAGGCTGGGACGACGGAAAAGCGGAAGGAGATTGGCGTGGTGACGGTGCTGATGCCGCAGCGCACCGGCGCGGCCCCGACGTGGACGGCGAAGCGCAGCGAGGAGCGCGAGGGCACGCTGGTCGAAGTGACGGTGGGCGGGCGCACGCATACGGTGCGTTTTCCGCGCGCGGGCAGCGAGGGGACGGCGCAGGTGAAATTGGCGGGTCTGTGAGGGTGGGGCGCGGCGGTCTAGAGTCTGTTTTCCAACGAGGGCGGCAGGGTGTCCGTAGCCGTGGATTCTTCGCTGCGCTCAGAATGACAAACCTTTTTGAAAACGCACCCTAAGGATAAGTCGCGCCTATCTCTTCAGGCATTTTTTGACCGCGGATTACGCGGATGCAGCGGATAAAGGCAGAGTTTTTATCCGCGCCATCCGCGGGCAAGTTTTTTGGAAGAGGTGGTCGGTGGCTCGGGCGCGGGCTTGAGCTGGGGGCGGGTTGCGGGTTGGATGCGGGCATGAGACCCCTGATCGCTTTTGCGCGGATGTTGGTTTTAGCCGGTTGCTCGCTTGCCGTGGTATCGGCGGCGCAGAGCCCCAAGCTGCCGCCGGTGGCAGAGTATTTCGTCTACTTCGGCACCTACACGGGCGGGAAGTCGAAGAGCAAGGGTATCTACCGGGCGCGGCTCGACGTCGCGACGGGGAAGCTCTCGGAGCCCGAGCTGGCGATCGAGGCGGGCGATCCGGCGTTTCTCGCGGTGCATCCGAAAGGTGGATACCTTTACGCGATCAACGAGCGCAGCGACCCGAAGACCACGCCGGGCAAGGGCCTGATGGCGTACGCGATCGAGGCGGGCACGGGAAAGCTGACGCTGCTCAACGAGCAATCGGCGGGCGGGCCGGGGCCGTGCCACCTGGCGGTGGATGCGCAGGGCAAGTGCGTGGTGGTCGCCAACTATGGCGGCGGGAGCACGGTGGCGGTGAAACTGCTGTCCGACGGACGGCTAGGCGACGTAGGCTCGGTCATCCAGCACGCAGGCAAAAGCGTGCATCCCACGCGGCAGACGGCGCCGCACGCGCACGTGGTCGCGCTGACTCCGGAGCATGACTTCGCCCTCGTGGCCGATCTCGGGCTGGACCAGGTGCTCACCTACAAGCTCGACCCGGCCAAGGCGGAGCTGGTGGCGCACAAGCCGCCGTTTACGGCGCTGACGCCCGGGGCGGGTCCGCGGCACATCGCCTTCCGGCCCGATGGAAAGTTTGTCTATGTGATCAACGAGCTCACCTGCACGATGACGACGTTCCGCCTGCACGCGCGGCGTGGGACGCTCGAGGAGCTGCAGACCGTCTCGACGCTGCCGGCGGGCGTGGCGGTGGAGAGGGGCTATAGCACGGCGGAGGTGATCGCGCACCCGGGCGGCAAATTCCTCTACGGCTCGAATCGCGGGCACGATACCATCGCGGTCTTCGCGATCGAAGAGGCTACGGGCAAACTCACCTTGGTGGAAAACGTGGCGACGCAGGGCAAGGCGCCCCGGCACTTCGCGGTCGATCCCAGCGGTGGGTGGCTGCTCGCGGAAAACCAGAATTCGGACTCGGTGGTGGTGTTTCGGATCGATGCGAAGACGGGCCGTCTCACGCCGACGGGGCAAAAGCTCGAGATTCCGGTGCCGGTGTGCGCGGTGTTCGTGGCGGCTAAGTAGTTGGTAGCGTGACGGATGATGCGCGCGCTTACCGCTAAAAGGTTTCAGCTTATATGCGTAGTGTGGAACGCTACTGGCCTGCAAAAGAGGCGATATTGGAGTTGTAGGCCGGCGCAGGAGGAGCATTCTCAACGCATCTCCTCCGCTTAGCGGAGGA
>JAZKEV010000308.1:0-5212 GCA_040386765.1 Verrucomicrobiota bacterium
GTCCACACGAGGCGGCCATCGGTGTCGATGTTGACCTTCGTGACGCCGAGCTTGGCGGCGGGGAGATACTCGTTCGGATCGACGCCCATCGAGCCTTCGATCTTGCCGCCGGCGGCGTTGATGCGATCGACCTCATCCTTCGGAACGGACGACGAGCCGTGCATCACGAGCGGGAAGCCGGGGAGCAGGTTCTGGATCTTCTGCATCACGTCGAAGTGCAGCGACTGCTTGCCCTTGAACTTGAACGCACCGTGGCTCGTGCCGATGGCGCAGGCGAGCGAGTCGCAACCGGTCTTCGCGACGAAATCCTTGGCCTCGACCGGATCGGTGAGGCACGCGTTGCCGTCTTCGACGGAGATGTCTTCTTCGACGCCGCCGAGCATGCCGAGCTCAGCCTCGACCGAGATGCCCTTGGCGTGTGCCTTGTCGACGACGCGCTTGGTGATCGCGACGTTCTCATCGAACGGATCGTGCGACGCATCGATCATGACGGAGCTGAAGAAACCCGAGTCGATGCACTCGTAGCAGGTCTGCTCGTCACCGTGATCGAGATGCACCGCGAAAATCGCGTCCGGGAAAATCTCGCCGGCCGAGCGAATGATCGCCTCGAGCATCCGTTTGTCGGTGTATTTGCGCGCGCCCTTGGAAATCTGGATGATGAACGGCGCCTTCGAGTCGATGCAGCCCTTGAAGAGGCCCATCGCCTGTTCGGCGTTGTTGATGTTGTAGGCGCCGACAGCATACTTGCCGTAGGCGTGTTTGAAGAGCTGCGCGGTAGTTACGATCATGGTCGAAAAGTGGTGACGGTAAGGGAGCAGATTCCGTGCGCAGCAATCGCGCCGCAAGGGTTTTCTCTGTGCACCAACTGCCGGGGACTGCGCACCGTTTGCGCGCCTGGTTGCCTGGAAGGTGGAGCGGCTTGGCCTCAAGACGCTGGTTTGGACGTAGCGGAACGCGTGAGCGTTTCGCGCGAAAGCCTAACGGCTTCCGCTACCAAGCGGCTTGGGGTCAAGCCGCTCCACCTCAAGGCACCTCAACCGCCGCCGGGCCGGCGACCGGGAGGCGTGCCGCCAGGGGCAGGGCCGCCCTTGGGGTTCTGCGGCTGATTGGCGCCGAGCGTTTCGCTCACGATTTGACGTAATTGCTGCTGGGCCTGCTGCTGTTGCTGAATCTGCTGCAACGCGGCGAGCTGCGTGGGCGCTAGGATGCCCTGGGCTTGCGTCACAGCCGCCGACGTGACCGTGGCGGCGCCGCTGCCACGTCCAAGGTCGAGGCCGGCTACCATTCCGGCCGGGCCTGGCCCGAGGACTCCGGCAATCATGCCGCCGAGATCACCGCCGCGAACATCGAAACCGGGACCGCCGCCAGGACCGCCAGGGCCTGGACCGCGCGGGCCACCGGGGAGCATACCCGGCTGCGGCTGGCCGGGCTGAGGCTGTCCGGGCGTGGCATTGGCGGTGCGCTGCGGAGCGTTTGCGGCCAGGATGCCTACAAGCTGGTCGGCCTGCGCCGAGCTGAGCGGCGAGTTGGTGTAGCTCAGCCGCTGCTGGAGATCGTTGACGAGATTCCGCTGCGGGAGGGTCTGCTCGTAAGTCGCGAGTTGCGCAAACCCGGCGTCCCCGATCGTCGCCTTGATGGCGTTGTTGATCACGTTCTGCGCGTCCGCGTTCATCTTGCGGAAGGCGGCCGGATTTTCCCGCGGGTCGATCCCTTGCTCCCGCGCCGCGGCGAAGACGTCCTGCGCTGTGTTGGATCGTTCAGCGAGCAGCGTCTTCAGTTTCTCGATTTGGTCGGGAGGGAGATTGAGATTCTTGAAGAGTGCCGCATAGCGTGCCTCGACGCCGGCCTTTTGTTGCAGGTTCATCAGCGCCTGCACTTCGGGCTTGTTCATGAGGTCGCGCACGGCGTTTGCCTGCTGCATGATGCTGTCACCGCGCCCGCGCGGATCGCCCCGCCCCCCGCGACCACCTTCCGGTCCGCGACGCTCTTCTCCGTCCGGCCCGCCGGCCACGCGTTCCGAAGGGGCGCCCGGTTCGCGGTTCGCCGCGATCTTGTCCTGCAAGTCGCGGTTCAATTTTTCCAGATCCCAGATGCGCTTCTGCAGATCGGCGCGCTCGTCGCGCTTCAACGACGCCGCGCGCAATTCCACGAGGTCACTATATTGGCGCCAGGCGAGCACGGCGCCCCCGATGGTCGTCGCCGCCAGCAACACGATAACGAGGTTTTTCGGGGTATTCACGGTGGGGCTAGACGCGATGTTTCCCGCAAAGTTACCTGGGCGGCCGAACGACGGACTACAGGACGACCGGACTATGGGACTACAAAAAAACCGAACAGAGTGCCGCTGGGCGCGAAATCGGTCGTCCCGTAGTCCTGTAGTCTTGTGGTCCCGTTCTGGCTCAGCGTGGCGGGAACTCGAACTCCGCCTTCGTCCCGGTCTTCGAGAGCACGAGATACGCGCCGAAGGGCTGACCGCGCTTCGACATGAACCCTTGGATGAGATTCGTGCGACCTTCCTCGAGGAGCCGAAGCACTTCTTCTGTGGGCAAATCGAGGCCGCAGAGCTGGCGCTTCAAGGTCATGACGATCCGGTTATCCTGATCGGGCTTGCGCACGTAGAATGCCTCCGGCGTTTCCACGATCTCGGCGCCTTTGTGCATCTTGCTCTGACCGAGGACGGTGGCCTTCGAGAGATCCGGCGGCGCCTTGGCCTTGCGGGGGATCGGCTTGCCGTCCTTGTCGAGCTTTGGTGCGCGCGGCGGAAATTCCCACGAGAACTTCGGGCCCTCGCGTTTGAGGATCGCATCGAACGGCCGGCCTTTTTTGGAAATGAAGCCTTTGATCAGCTCCGTCTTGCCGTCGCCAACGAGCTGCTGGGCCATCTCGCGCGTGATCGGCTTCTGGCACATGAGCCGGCCGATGCGGAAGGTCTGCTTCCAGCCTTCGCCCTCGCGCTCGCGCAGGATGTGACTCGAGCCGACTTCGCACAATTGAGCGCCAGTTTTCGGGTCGGTCCAGTAGGGTTCGACGGTGCCGAGATCGACCTTGTCGCCGAAATCATACTGCGCCTGCCATTTTCCCTTCTCGGGATCTTTCACCAGCTTCAGCAGCGCGGAGAAACGCGCGCGCGTCTTGGCGGAAATAAAACCATCGAGCGGCCCGATCTGGCCTTTCTCGACCAGCTCTTTCACTTCGGCTTCCTCCATACGTCGGCCGCCAATGACCTTGTAGATCATGAACTCGCCGTCGTGCGACTTGTAGCCGCGCAGGGTCTCGCGCAGCGGCTTTTGGTCGGTCGGCGAGAGGATGTCGGTCTCGCGTGCGATCGAGTCGTCCTCTTCAAATCCCTTCACGCGCTCGATGATGCCCTTCGTCGTGGCCGCGATCTCGGCCATGAATTTCTCGCGCGAGAATTTGTTGTGCTCCATCTGGCGGAGCTTGAATTCCCACTCGCCGGTGAGGTCGGGCTTGGTGAGCTCCTCCGCCTTCACGGCGCCGAGAAACTGGATCAACTGCTCGGCTTTGGCCGTCGGGATCAGTTCGCGCAACGGGCGATCGATATACTTTTGATTGATCAGGCCATCGATCGTGTCGGCGCGGGTCGCGGGCGTGCCGAGGCCGCGCTCTTTCATCGCGAGCGCGAGCTCTTCGTCATCGACGAGTTTGCCGGCGCCTTCCATCGCGGAGAGGAGCGTGGCTTCCGTGTAGCGCGGCGGCGGTCTGGTCGTTTCGGAGTGCAGCGTCGGCTCGAGCGTCTTCGCCTGTGCGGGCGATCCGTCTTCGGAGCTCAGCGCCGGGAGTGCCTTCGAATCGGCCGCATCGTCGTCGACGGTGTTCTTGCCGTAGACGGCGAGCCAGCCAGGGAAGGTAAGGACCTTGCCCTCGGTTTTGAACTCGTGGCTCGGCGCCACGGTGCTGATCCGCGTGGTGATATCGAACTCCGCGGCCGGATAAAACGCCGCGACGAAGCGGCGCGCGATCATGTCGAACAGCTTCGCTTCCATCTCGTCGAGGTTCTTGGCCTCGTGCGCGGTCGGGATGATCGCGAAGTGATCGGAGATTTGCTCGTTATTAAAGATGCGCTTGTTCGGCCGCACCCAGCCCTCGTCCAAAACCTTCTGCGCGTGCGGTGAGAGATTGCCACCGAGATTTGTCAGAGTCTCCCGCACGGTGGGGATGTAATCTTCCGGCAGCGCCCGCGAGTCGGTGCGGGGATAAGTGATCATCTTGTGGCGCTCGTAGAGCGCTTGCGCAATCTGCAGCGTGCGGCGCGCGGGGAGGCCGAAGCGATTGTTCGCCTCGCGCTGGAGCGTCGTAAGATCGTAGAGGCGCGGCGACGCCTGCGTGCTGCCTTTCTTTTCCTCGGTGACTTTGGCGAGCGGCTGGCCCTGACAGGCCGCGACCACGGCCTCGGCGAGCGCCTTTTCCCAGACGCGATCGATGCGATCGTGCTCGTCGTTTTCGGCCTTCTTGAAGTTGGGCCGCTGATACACGCCCTCGTAGGAACCCTTCGCGACTTCGAACTTCGCGGTGACGCGCCAGTAGTCGCGCGGCTTGAAATTCCGAATCTCCAATTCGCGGGCGTAAACGATCGCGAGCGTCGGCGTCTGCACGCGGCCGACGGAGGCGACGTTGCCGGCGCGGGAGCCAAACATGCGCTTGGTCAGCGCGCGCGTGCCGTTGATGCCGATGAGCCAGTCGCTCTCGCTGCGGCAGCGGGCGGCGTCCTCGAGGCCATGCATCTTCGCGCCATCGCGCAGATTCTTAAATGCTTCCTGGATCCCGCCCGTGGTCATCGTCTGCATCCATGCGCGTTTCACGGGGAGCTTCGATTTGGTGAGCTGATAGAGATAGGCGAAGATGAGCTCGCCCTCGCGCCCGGCGTCACAGGCGTTGATGACTTGATCGAGGTCCTTGCGGGCGAGGAGTTTTTTCAGGGCGTTGAAGCGCTCCTTGGAGTCCTCGATGGGCTTGAGGCCAAATTTCTCCGGAATGATCGGCAGCGTCTCGAGCCGCCAGAAGCCGTATTTCTTCTTGTCGATGTCTTCCGGCATCTCGAGCTCCACGAGGTGACCGAGGGCGTAAGAGATGACGTATTCGTCATTTTCGTAGTGGTCGCCCTTCTTGGGAATCTTGCCGAGAGCTTTGGCTAGGTCCGCCGCGACGGACGGCTTCTCGGCGATGACAAGTGACTTCATTCACGCGAGCCGTT
>JAZKEV010000309.1:0-10864 GCA_040386765.1 Verrucomicrobiota bacterium
CGAGTTGCTGCACAACGAACTCGATCGCGTCTATCCCAATAACGGCCTCTCGCGCCACCGGGTCCGGGAGATCAAGGAAATCCACGGCTACGTCGGCCCCTCGCGCAAGCCGCTCGACGTGAAGGTCGTCATCGGCGGCAAGACGCACACCCTCGAGCTCGGCGACGCCATCGCCCGCGCCTGCAACACCCTCATCGACAAGATCTATCCTGCCCTGACCACGCTCATCGAGCGCGCTCCCTCCGACTCTGTGCTCACGCTGCTTCAAAACGTCATCGTGACGGGTGGCGGCTCACAGATCAAAGGCATCGACACCGTCCTCCAGAAGAAGCTCAGCGACGACGGCTACGAGTCGCCGAAGGTCAAGCTGGCGGGCCAGGACTACAAACGCTACGTCGCCCTCGGCGCCCTCAAAGCCGCGCGCGCCGCCCGCGAAAACCAGTGGCAGGTCCTCCTCGGATAAATTAGCCACCCGCGCGTTAACCTCTCGTTTTTACCGCCCTGCGTAGCGTAAACGCAGGGCCACGGACGCAGCCGGCTTCACCCCAAGCCGGCTGCGGCTTTTTTGCGCGCTTCGCCGATTAGGCGAAGCCTCCCAGCACCGACGCTTCCTCCGCTCCGGAAAAGATTAGCGAAGATTAGCGTTCTCCTACCTCCGACCGCCTTGACTCTCGCGCCTCGTGCCAGCCCTCTCCCGCCCGCTTCTCAACTCACCGCTGGATAGCTCCCCAGCCACTTCACCACCGGACAGAACTTCCGCAGCTCCAGCAGCGCGTCCTTCATCGCCGTGTCGTCGTGGTGGCCGGTCACATCCAAGAAGAAGTAATAATCCCACGGCCGTTTCTTGCTCGGGCGCGACTCGATCTTCGAGAGATTGATCCCGCGCTCGGCCAGCGGCATCAGCATCTTCAGCAACGCGCCCGAGTGCGAAGCCGCCTCGTCGCCGAGGGAGACCAGCAGGCTCGTCACATCCTTGCCGCCGCCGACCGCGCCCGAGGCGCGCTTGCCGATCACGAAGAAGCGCGTCGTGTTGTCCTTCTTGTCCTGGATGTTGCGCTCCACGATCGCCACCCCGTAGTGCTCCGCGGCCAGTTCGCCCGCGATCGCGGCCGCGCCGGTCTCCTGCTTCACCATCTGCACTGCACGCGAGGTGCTCGGCGCATCGATGAGCTGGGCGTGCGGCAGATGCCGCTGCAGCCAGTGCCGGCACTGCGCGATCGCCTGGTCCTTCGAGTAGACGCGCTGGATGCTCTCCAGCGGAGAATTCGAGATCAGCGCGTGGTTGATCTCCAGGTAGATCTGCGCGACCACCTTCAGGTCGCTCTCCACGAAGCTATCGAGCGCCTCGCGCACGGAGCCTTCGGTCGAGTTCTCGATCGGGATCACCGCGTAGTCGGTCTCGCCCTTTTCCACCGCGGTGAAGATATCACTCACTGTCGGCATCGCGTGATAATCCACGCTCGCGCCAAACTTCTTCAGCGCCGCGGCATGCGTGTTGCTCGCTTCCGGCCCGAGGTACGCGATCAGGAGCGGTTTCTCGAGTGCTATGGCCGCCGACATGATCTCACGGTATATGGCGCGCAGGGCCTCGTTGCGGATCGGACCCGCATTCTGGCCGGTGACCTTGCGGAAAACGGCATCCTCGCGCTCGGCGACGTAGATTTGTCCGCCGGCGTTGCGCTTTACCTTGCCGATCTCGGCGGCAAGCTTGAGGCGTTCGTTGAGGATGTTGACGAGCTGGGTGTCCAGCGCATCGATCTTGTCGCGAATAGGTGCGAGGTCCATGTCAGGCTTTCGTCGTGTCTCCCTCGCTGGCGGCGGGAGCAGGTTCGGCAGGCTCAACCGTTTCCGCCGCCCCGGCGGGGGCCGCGGCGGGCGTACTGAGCGGCAGTTGCTCGTCGGCCAGGCCCATGTCGGTATCGGTCGGCGTATGCGAGTTGGAGGTGGTCTTGAGCCACTCGTCGATCTGGCGCGACGAGAGCACGTCGGAGGCGGGCAACTCGTCGAGCGATTTGATGCCGGTAAATTCGAGAAACTGATCCGTCGTCCCGTACTGGATCGGCCGGCCCGGCGCATCCGCGCGGCCCACGATGTAGATCAATTCGCGCTCCAGCAGCTTGCTCACGCCGGCCTCGGCGGATACGCCGCGGATCGTCTCGATCTCGCCGCGCGTCACGGGCTGGCGATAGGCGATCACAGCCAGCGTCTCGATGGCGGACTGCGTAAGCTTCGCCGGCGGCGGCTCCTGCCGCAGAATACGAATCCAGCGCCCAAACCGCGGATGCGTCACGATCTTGAAGCCCGAATTGCCCTCGATCAGCAGAATGCCGTCGTCCGAGGTCTTCAACTCGGCTGCGATCTGATCCATCGCCTCGCGGATCTGCGTGCCCGTGATCAACGACGGCACGTCGACATAAAGCTCCGGATCCTGCTCCTGCGGCAGCAGCGCGATCTCCGCCACATCGGCCGCCGCCGCCGGCACGCCCGCCTCGGCGATCGGCGTCGGCACTTCGCTCATCGTTGGCGCCGGCTCGCTCGCCGCTGCGCCCTCGGGTGCGGGCTGGCCCTCGACACTCACGGCCTCACCATCCTCCTCCATTGGCAGGCCGGTCGACTGCTCGTGAAACCGCGTAAATGCCCCCTGGATGTCCTTGATCGAGAGCGGCTGGCTCGTCGACAGTAACAATGCCTTCAGCACCTTTTTCAGATTGAATGCCATGCGGGTAAAGTCCCTCCGAGTGATGAAGGCGCCTCGGGCACACGCAAACCTGAATTTGCGCGCAACGCCATTGCCGCCCAAGGCGTCACAGAGGCGCTAAGAAACCAAATCCCCTTGCGTTAGAGTACTACCCCGCCCCTGCCATGCCCCGTCTCCCCGCCCTGCTCCTCCTTTTCCTAGTATCCGCCGCGGGGCTTTTCGCCACCGCCCAACAGTCCGACAATCTCTTCCTCGATGGCAAGGAACAGCGCATTCACTCCAATCCACTTGGCAAGTACTTCGCCCAGCACCCAGAGCGATTACCAAGATCTAGCGTGACCAGTTCCGCATTATGGCGCGGCTACGTCGCCACGTTTGAGATTCACGAAGGCCAGCTGCGCGTGCGCGACGTGAAGATTCTGAAATGGGACGGCAAACAAGACACCGAGCTGGTTTCCGTCCTCGAGCAGGCCTTTCCCAAAGACACGAGCCGCGAACTCTCCTGGTTCACCGGTTTCCTCATCCTCCCGCAAGGCGAGTTGGTAAACTACGTCCACATGGGATATGCGTCTACCTTCGAGCGCTATCGGCTCCTCTTTATCAAGGACGGACGAGTGACCGCCAACCGCGTCTTCACCCACGAGGAGTACAAGGAATACAAGGTCCGACAATTCGAGGCCTATACCCACTCCGAACGGTACAAAAAACTGCACGAATCCGCTTCGAAAACCAGTCGCGGGCCCTCCGTCGACTCCTTCCTCTACATTTTCGACACCGATTTCCCCACGGAAATGTTGGTCGACTACAAAGACTTCAAACCCAACAGCGCAGCAGCCCCAGCGACAACCAAGACCAAATGAACGGAGTCACCTTGGGCAGCGGAAAATCGGGCGAGATCCAGGCCGCCAGCGTGCGATCGTAGAGGCAGGATTGTAAGGAGCCCGCTGGGATTCATGACCACAGGCGTGGTTGGCCTCGTGCAGGTGCACGAGGGCTCAGCCGCCTCGTGCGCGACATCATCGCGCCAAAAACCGCCGCGCGCTCCAACTCAACCTCGACACTATATATAATTTCCATCAACTCAATATATCCCCACCCCTTATGAAGACTCGCCGCTTAGTATTCGCCCTGAGCCTCACATTGTTTGCGCTCTCCCTCGGCGGCTGCATGAGCGCGATCGAGATGTCGTCCTCCACCCCGGCCGAGCTCAATATGAACGTGGCCAACGACCGTTCGCCCGCCCTGCACTCCGGCGCGCCCTACGCGTTTTGGGTCTGGCGCGATGCCGACGGCCTGTGGCATCTGCGCACCACCGCCAAGCGCACGATGCATCGTTTCCAAGGCCGCATCCGGCCGCTCTCGCCTGCCGTCATCTCCGATGTGCAGCCGGTCAGCCTCGAGCAAAGCCGCCGCAGCGACGACAAGGTCGGCATGGTGGGCCGCGATCTCGCCTTCAACTTCACGACGACGGAGAAAAACGACGGCTTCGATTTCCGCGTCACCGGCAGCGCCTGCATCGAGTTCGATCTCCGCCTCGATGGCGATGGCGACCCTGCGCACATCTACCTCGGCAAGGATCAGACCAAGCCCGCCAGCGCGCACTTCATCCTCTGTCCCTAGGCGTGCCGCCACCGTCGGGATCGCCACACAGCGCCGCGCCCGCCCGGACCGCACACGCCAATCGCGCTTGCCGCGCCCTCGCCGCTCTGGTCTTCTGCGGCGTTTTTCACTCATGAGCTCCGCCCCTGACCCTACTCGTAAACATTCCTCCGTCATCACCGATGGCCCGAGCCGCGCCGGTGCCCGTTCGATGCTTCGCCCCGTTGGCTTCTCCGAAGCCGATTTCAAGAAGCCCATCATCGGCATCGCCTCGTTGTGGAGCATGGTCACGCCGTGCAACATGCACATCGACAAGCTCGCCCTCGAGGCCGAGAAGGGCGCCAACGACGCGGGCGGCAAGGCCATCATCTTCGGCACCATCACTGTCTCCGACGGCATCAGCATGGGCACGCCCGGCATGCGCTACTCGCTCGTCTCCCGCGAAGTCATCGCCGACTCGATCGAAACCGTCTCCGGCGGCGAAGGCTTCGATGGCGTCGTGACCGTCGGCGGCTGCGACAAAAACATGCCCGGCTGCATCATGGCGATGGCCCGGCTCAATCGCCCCGGCGTCTTCGTCTACGGCGGCACCATCCTCCCCGGCATCCATCCCGAATCGAAGAAGGAGTGCGACATCGTCTCCGTTTACGAAGCCATCGGCCAGCACGCCGCCGGCAAGATCGATGACAGCGGCCTGAAGAAGATCGAGGAGTGCTCCGTCCCCGGCGCCGGCTCCTGCGGCGGTATGTACACCGCGAATACGATGGCCTCCGCCATCGAGGCGCTCGGCATGAGCCTCCCCAACAGCTCCGCGCAGATCGCCATCAGCGAGGACAAGAAGGAAGACTGCCGCCGCGCCGGCGCCGCGACCGTCGCCCTCCTCAAGGCCGACATCAAGCCCCGCGACATCATGACGCGGAAGGCCTTTGAAAACGCGATCACCGTCACCATCGCCCTCGGCGGCTCGACCAATGCCGTGCTCCATCTCCTCGCGGTTGCGCACAGCTGCGGCGTGAAGCTCTCCATCGACGACTTCACCAAGGTCGGCAAACGCGTCCCCGTCCTCGCCGACCTCAAGCCCTCCGGCAAGTACGGCATGGTCCACCTCACTCGCATCGGCGGCCTCCCGCCGCTCATGAAGGTCCTCCTCGATGCCGGCCTCCTCCACGGCGATTGCATGACCGTCACCGGCAAGACCGTCGCCCAGAATCTCAAGGACGTGAAGCCGTACCCGACCGATCAGGACGTCGTCCGCCCGCTCAATAACCCGATCAAGAAAGACAGCCACCTCCGCATCCTCTACGGCAACCTCGCCCCCCAGGGCTCCGTCGCCAAGATCTCCGGCAAGGAAGGCCTCCTCTTCACCGGCAAAGCCATCGTCTTCGAAGGCGAGGAAAAGGCGCTCGACGCCATCCTCAAGGGCAAGGTCAAGGCCGGCCACGTCATCGTCATCCGCAACGAAGGCCCCGTCGGCGGCCCCGGCATGCGCGAGATGCTCTCGCCCACCAGCGCCATCATGGGCCTCGGCCTCGGCAAGGATGTCGCGCTCATCACCGACGGCCGCTTCTCCGGCGGCAGCCACGGCTTCGTGGTCGGCCACATCACGCCCGAAGCCGCCAAGGGCGGCCCCATCGGCGTCATCAAGAACGGCGACATCATCACGATCGACGCCGTAAAGAACGAGCTCACCCTCGGCATCTCCGCCAAGGATATGAAGACCCGCCTGAAAGCCTGGAAACCCGGCAAGCGGAAGGAAACCCACGGCGTCCTCGCGAAATACGCCCACACCGTCACCAGCGCCTCCGAAGGCGCCGTGACCGACAAGTACCTCTGAGGTAGTTTCCAAATTTTGCCTAGCCAAAGGGCGGGTCCGCAAGACCCGCCCTTTTTCGTGTCCGCCTATCACGTGCTCCAACGCGCCGTTTGAAAATGTCATGAGTGCCATGTCATGCCCGCCCGACGGTGAATGGCAGCGGCGGCCCGCCACCCGGCCCACCCTGTCCGAGGTTCGGCCTCCAAACCCAAGACCGGAGACCCAAGACCCCAAGTTCGATCCTCCCAGCCAATCCCAGCCAACCCCGAAATACCCCGGAAATAGAGGAGGATCCGGCACCCCGACCCGCCGCCCATGTCCCGAACGCCGAGCGATAGCGGCGCTCGTCCCGACTCGCCCTTCTGGTCCGGCCCCAAACCTCAGACCCGAAACCCTGGACCCTAGCCCGCCGCCGTGCTCTTCGCAGCGCGTCTCAAATGTCGCCGTAACCTTGGCGAAGGCGCACCCCGCACGATCCCAGCTAACCCTGGAATATCCCGGAAATAGAGGGGAAGTTCGCGCCCCTGTTTTCCGGCCTTCTCTTCTGACCGCGCATAAAAACCGCCTCTCACTCATTGGGTTCATCACCTTTTATTCAATCCCCACAACCAACCAGCCCTACCCTACTATGCCTTAGGCAGCTCTTCCTGTCATCCCCTCCATTCCGTCCATACCGTCCATTCCATATATTTTCCGTTCCGGTCCCTTGGTGCAGTCCAACGACGTGGCTAAAGGAGTTGAACGAGGACCAGTTTCTCGGATCGGCTCGGTTTTCCTCCTGTAAAAACGGATTGGGCCTGGCTGAGAATCAGGAGCAACGTAGGAGTAAACCCTTCAGGGTCTTTTTTGCGCCTTTTGACGGCCACTTCATCATCCGTGCTATCTGCGTTATCTGTGGCCCACTTAGCCCGCCCGACTCGTCGCGCACCACTGCTCACAAATCCATCACAGCCCCGCGAAACGCATACAAGCTCGATTCGCCGAGCCAGCCGTTGCCCTGAAACCCATCCGCAAAAAAGGTCGCATCGGTCCCCCAAGCCACGCGGGCGATGAGCCCGGGCTGGCCCGGGGCGGTCGTCGGTAAATAATACCCACAGTCGTCCGAGAGCCAGAAGGTCAGCGAGTCCGCCCGCGCACAGTTGGTCGTCAGCTCCACTTGGAAGGAGACCTGTGTGGCCGTCTTCGTAAGCTGTCCCACCACTTGCGGCGCCTGCCGCCCCGGCTGGCTGGTCATCAGGAACCCCGACGCAAAGTCCCCCATCACGCCCGGACTCATTCCGTCGGCCTCGATCCCGCCCCCGGTCACCTCTAAACGGGTGAATTGCGCCGAGGCATTGAGCCGGCCTCCGCTCCCGAGCAGCATCTCAAGGAAGAATGTCCGCGGCCCCCGCATCACGGCGGGATCGAGCACGATGTTCACTGAGAACGCCACGGTATGGTCGGCCGTGATTTCGGAAGAAGGCGCGACGGTGGCAGCGGAAGCGGCAGGGGCGGAGGCGATCGATGAATCCATGGAGAAGAGGAAGCTGCTGAAGCGGGTTGAAGCGGTGCGCGGGATTGGCCCGCCGTCCCTTCAAGCGAGATTCGCCGCCAAAAGGGGCCACACCCGCGCCGATCTTTTCCCTCACCCAGCGCCTACCCACGCCGGGCCTACGGCAAACCTATGACGGACTTCTAAAAATTATCCGTGTCCATCCGCCCAATCCGTGGTTGATTGGCGTTTCCCATGACCTGGTCCCGTTTCCAAAAATACCTGTACCACAACGCCGATCTCGGCCTCTCGCTCGATATTTCGCGCCTGCCGTTTCCCGACGATTTCTTCACCTCGATGGAGCCGCAGATCCAGCGGGCCTTCGAAGCGATGAATCAGCTCGAGGCGGGCGCGATCGCCAATCCCGACGAGAAGCGCATGGTCGGGCACTACTGGCTCCGCGCCCCCCACCTCGCGCCCAACGCCGAGCTCACGAGCGATATCACGACCACCCTCGCCGCGGTCAAAGACTTCACCGCCAAGGTCCACGCCGGCGAGATCTCTGGCCCCAAGGGCAAGTTCCAGAATCTCCTCGTCATCGGCATCGGCGGTTCCGCCCTCGGCCCCCAGCTCGTCAACCACGCGCTCGGCAATCCGCGCAAGGACGAGATGAGCATCTACTTCTTCGATAACACCGATCCCGACGGCATCGACTACGTCCTCGCCCAGCTCCGCAACCAGCTCGCCAAGACCCTCGTCGTCGTCATCTCGAAGTCCGGCGGCACCGCCGAGACGCGCAATGGCCAGCTCGAGGCCATCGCCGCCTTCAAGGCCGCGGGCCTCGACCACGCGAAGCACTTCGTCGCCGTCACCGGTGTCGGCTCCAAGCTCGACCAGACCGCCGTTTCCGAAGGCTGGCTCGCGCGCTTCGCGATGTGGGATTGGGTCGGCGGCCGCACCAGCGAGCTCAGCGCCGTCGGTCTCCTCCCCGCCGCCCTCCAGGGCATCGATATCCAGGCGATGCTCGATGGCGCCGCCGCGATGGATGAAGTCACGCGCTATCCCGTCACCGCGCAGAATCCCGCCGCCCTCCTCGCCCTCATGTGGCACTTTGCCACCGAAGGCCGCGGGTCGAAAGACATGGTCGTCCTCCCCTACAAGGACCGCCTGCTCCTCTTCTCCCGCTATCTCCAGCAGCTCGTGATGGAGTCGATCGGCAAGGAGTTCGATCTCGAGGGCCGCGTCGTAAATCAGGGCATCGCCGTCTACGGCAACAAGGGCTCGACCGACCAGCACGCTTACGTGCAGCAGCTCCGCGAAGGCGTGAATAATTTCTTCGTCACCTTCATCGAGGTCCTCAAGGACCGCGACGCCAAGACCGCCCTCGAAGTCGAGCCCGGCATCACCAGCGGCGACTACCTGCAGGGTTTCCTCCTCGGCACGCGCGATGCCCTCAGTGAGAAGGACCGCCACTCCATCACGATCACCGTGCCGGATGTCTCGCCCCGCACCCTCGGCATGCTCATCGCCCTCTACGAGCGCGTGACCGGCCTCTACGCTTCCCTCGTCGGCATCAATGCCTACCACCAGCCCGGCGTCGAAGCCGGCAAGAAGGCCGCCGGTGGCGTCATCGCGCTCAAGCTGAAGATCGTCGAAGCCCTCAAGGCCGCCCCCGGCGAAGCCTTCACCGCCGACAAACTCGCCGAAAAGATCGGCGCGCCCAAAAAGGCCGAGCACATCTTCAAGATCCTCGAGCACCTCGCCGCCAACACACTCAGCGGCGTCAAGAAGCGCGCCAAGTCGCCCATCTACCTCTCCACCTACCGCCTCGGGTAATCCGTTGGTCGGGACGACGGCTCATCATTCACCCTCGTCCCTCGTAGGTAGAAGCCGAGCCACCCGCTCGATGCCGGAGGTTGCCCTACAGCCTCCGGCTCCCGACTCTCCGTTTCGAGCTCTAGACTCTTAGCTACAAGCTCTCAGCTCTAGACTCTCGGCTCTCAGCTTTTTCGTCCGTCCCCATGCACCGCTTCCCCCTCGTCCTCTGCGCTCTCGCTCTCGCGAGTTGCGTCGTCTCGGGGGTGCTCTTTTTCAAGATCGGCAATTCCAAGCAAGTCCTCGAATCCCGCCTCACCGACGCCACGACACGCGCGACGCACCTCGAGTCCTCGCTCGCCACCGCCAACGAGCAAAACGGTGCGCTGAAATCCCAGCGACTCGCCGCCAACGCCGCACTCTCCGAAACCCACACGCAGCTCCGAGAGACCCGTACCCAGCTGACCGCCGCCGAGTCGCGCGTCGCCCAAGCCGCCACCGATCTGGCCCAAACCAAGGCCGTTCTCGAGCTCTACGAGCAAACCGCCCGCGCGCTCTCCACCGAGGTCGCCACCCTGCGGCAGGATATCGAGGACATCCGCGCCACTCACGCCTCGCCCGAGACCATCGAGGCCTACCGCACCGTGGTCGCGGAGCTCGAGAAACAACTCGCCACCGCGCGCACCGCCCCGGCCGCGCCGAACCCCGCCGCCGCCTCGACCGCTGTCCTCACCAATCGCGCCGGCCGCGCCACCATCCTCACCGTCGGCCCCGAAAGCTCCTTCGTCGTTCTCAACTTCGGCTCCGCCCGCGGCGCCAGGCTCGGCCACAAGCTCATCGTCTCGCAAGGCACCGCCGAGGTCGCGACCGTGACGATCAGCGACGTCCGCACCAATTTCTCCGTCGCCCAAGTCACCCCCGCCACACTCCGCGGCCCCCTCCAAAAAGGCGACATCGCCGTGCTCCAGCAGTAAGGGCGGGAACGCATTCCCCGCCCGCTTCCGTATCATTTTTACGGATACCGCCATCCTCGTGGATTGCAGCGGCCGCGATTTCAACTGAAGTGCTCTAATCCTCCACCGCGCGCACGCGCAGGTGCATTCCACCCGTGGGATGCAGGGTGATCGTGGCCCACGGTTTCACGTCGTAGTCCGCATCACACTCGAAGCGGAAGCTCTGGCAGATCCGGGCGAGCCCGAGCGGGGCCTCCATCATGGCGAAGCCGCTGCCGATGCACAGGCGCGGGCCGCCGCCAAAGGGGAAGTAGGCAAACTTCGGCAAGGGCGCCTGCTGGAGCCAGCGCGTGGGATCGAAGTCGTTGGGGCGCTCAAACACCCGGCCGTCGCGGTGCTTGATCCACTGGCTCATCATGATCGCCGTGCCCTTGGGCAGCGCGTAGCCGCCGATCACGCAGTCCACCGCCGCCTCGCGCGCGACGATCCACGCCGGCGGGTAAAGCCGCATGGCC
>JAZKEV010000310.1:0-5308 GCA_040386765.1 Verrucomicrobiota bacterium
CGTCTGGATGGTGCTCTTGAGCAGGAGCCAGTCATGCTCGGAGTAATGATCGCCGGGCTTCTTGCGGCCGTCCGACGGCATGCCGGCGACGGGGCGGAAGTTGGCCTCGTGGGTGCGGCGCCATCCGCCCTTATTGGTGCGGAGGAACACGCGCCCAAACTGCGAGCCCTTTTTCACCCCGGCGCTCACCGTGACGGGGATGCCGGGATTATTTCCCGTCAATTCGAGACCACGGAGGAAGCGCTTGTTGGAGCGCTTGTCGGCCTTGGGGGCGGTGGCGACGCTGGTGAGCGCGGCGCAGCCCTTGAGGATGATACCGGCTTCGCCACGCAGAACGTCAAGGGCAGAAGCGTGCGCGCCTTGAGCGATCGCTCGGAAGGAAGTGGAGACCTTGTTCAACTCCTCCCCGGAGATTTCGATGGTGGCACTCACGCCGGGACGCAGGTGAGCGACCAGCAGGGGCCGGCGGGGGAGACTTTGGTGCACCACCATTCGCGGCCGAGGGCGGTGACGCCGAAGCGCGGGGCGGCTTCGGGGGCGGTGGCCCACTGTGCGCGGGTGGCGACGATTTCGAGTTCCTCGATGCGCTTGAGCCCGTTGGGGCCCGGCTCCATCGCGACGGTGCGGAGGTTAAGGACGCCTTCGTAGTCGTCATCGCCAATCGTGAATTCGCCATCGTCCTCCGGATCCGCCAATGAGGCGAGGACGGACTGGGCTAGCGCGGCGGCGGACGCAAGTTGGGTGGAGTATTGATTCACGGGAAAGAAGAGCGGCGCACCCCGCTAGGCGAGATGCGCCGCATGGGCACGAATGAACTGATGGGCTGGCAATGCTGGCGGGCGTGTCAAACCACGCCCGGCTCTTTCAGTTTGGAGTTCGGAGTTTGGAGTTCGGAGTTTTCAAACCCCAAACTCCAAACCCCAAACTCCAAACTTAAGCTGCGTTGCGCAGCGATGCATTCAGCATATCCATCGGGGTGATCTCGGGCCAGCGGCGGGTGCCGTCGAGGCGTTCGGTGCTGAAGAAGGTTTTGAGGGTGCGGTGGAGGTCGACGTTGCCGCGCTCGAGGGCGGCGGCGACGAGGCTTTCGGGATGGAAGGGGCAACCAGCGGCGAGGAGTTCGGGGATGTGATCCCAGACGGTGAAGTAGTGGCGCGCGGCTTCCGGGCCCATGATGGCGAAGCGATCGTTGATCCCGCCGAACTCTCCCCAGCCCGGCGTAAACGCCGTGCCAGAGGTCAGAGGACAGAGGTCAGACTGATCAGACCAATCCAGAGAATGGAACCAGAGATCGGCGCGCATTCTGATGATCGTGTCGAAGCTGACCCCTGACTTCTGACCTCTGACCTCTGCGAAGTGCTTCCAGCACTCCGCCTGATACCAATGCTGCAGGAGGAGTTGGTGGGCGGGGGCGGCGTTGGTGTAGGGGGCTTGGTGGTACGCGCGCGCGAGTTCGGGGGTGAGGTGCTGGCTGAGATCGGGGTCGGTGCGGCCATCGACGTGCACGCGATCGGCGCCGTATTCGCGCTTGAGATCGTCGGTGAGTTGGATCTCAGGGCCATCCTGAACGGTGATAAAGAAATGCGGATCCGCGAAGTGGCGGAGGACGTGCCAGCGTTGGGTGGGCCAGCAGCGGGCAAACGTTCTCAGTTGACCGGAGATCAGGATGGCGGTGGACATGGTTTGGAAACTTTGGTTTGCCCGAACATCGAACATTCAACACTGAACACCCAACGCCGAAGTCAGGCGGCGCGTTTCTGGAGTTCGGCGTTGGGCGTTGAATGTTGGATGTTCAGCGTTTGTGCGGGCGGCTGGCACTCGATCAAAACCCTTCCCGCTTCACCCGCCCGCACCAGGTCGAGGGCTGCGTTGATTTTCTCCAGGGGGAAGACGTGGGTGATGAGGTTGTGGACGTAGAGCTGGCTGGCGATCGCGAGGTAGCGGGGGATGTCGCGGTCGGGTCGGAATCCCCCACCCTGCGTGGCCTTGATGGTCTTGCCTTCGCCTTCGAACATGTGGCGCGCGGCGTTGATGCACACGGGGGCGCCGGGCGGGGGCTGGCCGATCATCACGTAGCGGCCACCGGGGGCGAGCTGTTCGAGCGCGGCTTCCATCGCGCCGGGGTGGCCGGCGGTGTCGAGGACGAGATCGAACTTGCGACCGGCATCCGCGGGCGAGGTGACAAAGCTGTCTCCGTGGATTTCGGCGGTGCGGCGTTTACTTTCGTGGATGTCGCAGGTGCAGACGTGCGCGGGGGCGATGAGCTGGAGCGCGCCGAGGAGCGCGAGGCCCAGGCCACCGCAGCCGAGCACGAGGACGCTCTCCCCCAGCCCGCGCGTCTCGCTCTCGATGGTGGCGAGGGCGGTCGACAGGCTGCATCCGAGGAGGGCGCAGAGTTGGGGATCGGTGTCGGGCGGGACGGGGGTCAATCTGTTCTCGGAGCAAATGCTTTGTTCGGAGAAGGTGGTGACCAGGCCACCCGTGATGAATTGCGGATTGCGGATTTCGGATTGCGAATTGCTGAGGAAATACCGAGGGAAAGCCGATTCGATCCCCGCCGCCTTCCGCCAGTGCATCACGACTTTGTCGCCGCGCTTCACGCGCGTCACGCCGGCGCCGATGTCTTCGACGATACCGCAGCCTTCGTGGCCGAGGGGGTGCGGGAGTGGTCCGGTTTTCTTTTCACCCCGGATTTCCTGGAGCTGCGCTCCGCAGATGCCTGAGACGAGCACGCGGACGAGCACCTGGCCGAACTCCAAGGGGCCGGGCGTGATGTCGGCGATGCGGAGCGGGGCGTTGTGGCGCGTAAGGAGGGCGGCTTTCATGCTGCGTTGGCGAAGGCTCGCGCGCGAGCGATGGCTTCGGGGGTGAGGGGTTTGATTTGCGCTCCGGTTCCCGCATGCGGATAGGTGCGGGTGTAGTGGTAGCGCTTCACGCAGCGGAAGTGGTCGAGGGGTTGCCAGGCGGCGCCGCTGCGGCGCTCAGCTTTGGGCGTATCCATCTGAAATCCGTTATCTTCGATAATGAAGGTGCACGGCAGACCGTGGCTCTCGACCCAGAGGGCGGCTTCGTAGAAATGGCCTTCCTCCTCTGCCCCATCGCCGAGGAAGCACCAGACTTTGGGCGCGAGGTGGGCGAGCGGGTGGTGGTGCCACTGGCAGTGCCAGGCGACGCCGGCGGCGATGCCGCATTGGCCGGCGAGGATGGCGGTGCTGACGAGGTTGCAGCCGTCGAAGGTGAGGTCGTAGCCGGGGCGGTCTTCGGTGGGGAGGCGCGCGCGGCGGAAGGAGAACATGGAACGGCCCGCCAAAATGTCCGCCTCCAAGTCCGCTTCTGGGAAGCCGCAAAGCAGTGCGTGGTAGTGGTTGCGGTGGGTGGAGAATACCCAGTCACCCGGACGAATGTCCCGAAAAATGTCCAGGAGTTGTTCCTCGTTGCCGCCGCAGAGGTGGACCTGCGTGGCGATGTTGCCGGCGAGCCAGTGGTCGCGGATGCGGGTTTCGAAGGCGATGAGGGATGCGGCAGTGTGCATCATGCTAGATCCTTGTATTCGAAGAGGGCGCACGAGATGCCCTGTTCCTGGCGTAGGCGTGAATACTCGTAGGCACTGGCGATCTCGTCAGCGGCCCGCAGTTGAACCACCGGGAAATCGACCATGAGACAAAGGGGCTTGCTGAAATCCTGGGTGTGGGTGTGGCCGGTGAAGAGGGGTTTGTCTCGGTTGCCGACGACGACGCGTATGATGACGGCGGGTTTGAATTCTCCTCGGCTCGTGATCGGAATCGCGTTGAGGTGATTGACGATCGCGTCGAGGGCGTTGAGGAGGAAGTCGCAGCGCTCGATGTAGAGCACGGGGAGGCGGCCGGCGAGGGAGAGGCCGATCGCGGCGCCCGCCATGAGGTTCTCCGCGACGGGCATCTCGAGGAGCTGCGCGGGGGGGACGTTCTTCAGCGTTCCGAGGGCGTGGGTCTTGGTGATCCCGTAGCCGAGGAAGATCGTGCGGGGATCCTGCGCGAGCGCGGTGTTGGCCTCGGTGAGGGCTTGTTTGTAATTCATTCGGAGTTTTAACCACTAATTTTCACTACGGGCTCCGGCCAATGGGCCTTCGCTGAGCCATTGCGAAGCGAAACTATTAGTGAGGATTAGTGGTTAAAGGTTTGGGCTCAGAGCAGTCCGCGGTCTTTGAGGATTTCGGGGACGAGCGAGAGGGAGTTGCAGTGGGTGGTGTTGGGGGCCATGTTCACGTGCTCGCGGTCCTGGAGGTGGATGCGGAGTTTGATCGTATCGGCGTTCCAGATATTCAGGCAGGGCCACATGGGGCCGGTGACGCAGCCGATGATACAGCGGGCATGCTGCGAGAATTGGCCGATGCGGGTAATGTCGCATCGGCGCGGGCTCGTGGTGACAAATGTTTTGTCCGCCATGCACAGTGCCTCAATAAGCCCATTGAAGGCCTTCTCACTATAACCCGACCACTGCCCTGACTGTGGGGGGGAATTCACGATCAGGAAATCGAACTCCGGCTCCAGTGGTTCCGGGTGCTTGAGCGCAGGATAATCGAACAGCATCTCGTGCGTCTCTCGGATGGGGTTATCGAGGCCCATGAGGCGGGCGAGGTGGTCGAGCCAGCGGAGATACGTGGCGCACCAGTTGGAGGAGGTGGGTTGCTGATACCACCAGCCGCCGGCGCCGCACCAGGCGTTGATCGCGCCCTGGCCTGTAAGCCCTATGCTTTCGATCGTAAGGTTGGGTAGGTCTTGCCAAAGGGGGTAGAGTTGCGCGAGGTGTTCGTCGGGGGCGCCGTGGGTGAAGTGGATCTCCGGATACCGCTGCGCGAGCTTGCGGAGGAAGTGCAGGTGGACGAGGTTGTCGCCGAGGTGCAGGGCGTTGAATGTGCTGATTTTTTTCACGCGGAGGCGCGGAGACGCGGAGAAATCAGGCAGCCGGACGATTCGGCAGGTGGGGCGGGTGGTTCGCTTTGAGGAAGCCGATCACGTTTTGGGTGAAGGCTTCGGCGAGGAGGTAGGCGGCGCCGCGGGCTTCCTGGAGGCTGGGGGCCATGACGACGGTGTAGCAGGTGCCGGCGATTTTCGGGTGGGTGTGCTCGAAGCGCCAGAGTTGCTGGCGGGGCCCTTGCGCGGTGGCGACCGCGACGGGCGGGGGCGGGGGTGGATTCGTGGGCGGCGCCGCGGGGACGTGCTTCCACTGAATCTGCTCGAGCGCGTCGAGTTCGGCCCACTGGTTCTGGAGCTCGCGGCGGCGGCGTTGGATTTCTTTTCGTTTCATGCGGCGAGGGGGCGGGTTTCGG
>JAZKEV010000310.1:5319-16207 GCA_040386765.1 Verrucomicrobiota bacterium
AGGGCCTCGACGGCGTCGACGAGTTCGGGGATTTCCGGGGGGTAGGTCAGCATGCCGTGGTGGCGGAGTTTGATGTGGGTGGCGCCCATCACCGTGCCGCCGAGGTCCTGCCAGTCGCGGCAGAGTTGCCAGTCTTCGGAATCCCAGTCGGGGAGCTTTTCGAGAGGGGCTTCGGGCGGTAGTTTTTCGCCTTGGACGCCGCTGTGGAAGTAGGCCCACCATTTCTGATTCGCGAAGGGGTGATTGGGCGCGGTCTTGAAGGGTTTGACGAGCGGGTGCTGCTCGCGGAGCGTGAGGGGGACATCGCGGTGAAGCATCATGCTGCCGGTGCCGCCGTGGAGGAGGGGTGCGAGGTGGGTCTGCGGATCCACGGCGAAGCCCTTGGGGACGTTGGCCACGAAGGTGGGGCGGAGGCACTTCATCGCGTAGACGCCGCAGAGGAAGCGGTGGCCGAGGAGCGCGAGGCGATAGAGCTCCATGAGCTGGTTGGGGAACATCTCGATATCCACATCCCATGAATACGAGAGGACCGTGTTGTACGGGTTTTTCTCGATCCAGATGTTCATCGCCATGTTCCGGGTGCGGTCGACATGGGAATCGCCTTCGGGCATGATCTCGCCGGCGATGATGGACATCTCGCGCACGGAGCCATCGGGCTGGCGGTAGTGCGCGGTGGCGGAACGGCAGGCGAGGACGCTGCGGTGGAATAGCGTTGTGACCTTGGCGTCGTAGGTCGGGGCGAGGATGGTGATCCGCCATGAGGGGTCGAAGACATCGACGGTGCGGCCACCTACCTGCGCCGTGCTACGCGGCGCAGGGTTGAGAGTTGAGAGTTGAGAGTTGAGAGCCGGAGGGGTCATGCGCGGTGGAAGATGTGGTTGGCGACGGTGGTGTGGACGAGGCGGTAGCCGCGGGCTAACAGGTAGTCGCGCACGCGCATGTCTTCGCCGATGCCGCGTGTGTTGTATTCGGATACGATGATTGGCGGGAGTTGAGGTATCCGCCAATTATCCAGCGTTGTGAGGACTTCGAATTCATGGCCCTCCACGTCGAGCGTGAGGAGGTCAATGTCGTAGTCGTGGTCGACAAGCGTCCAGAGCGGAACCGCAGCGTAACGGGTGTTCCCCGGGGTTATCCGTGATTCGTAGTGCGCCTCTTTGAATTCGAAGGAGACGATCCGTTTGTCACTGACGAATGCCTGGACGAAGTGGTCCGGAGCAGCGGTTTGCCAAACCGCTCCCCATCCCGGGTTGGCATCGATAGCCAGGCCGCGCCAGCCGCGGGCGCGGAGGAAGGCGGTGTTGCTGCCTTCGGTGGGGTGGGCGCAGCCGACGTCGACGTAGTAGCCGGTGGCCGGGAGCGGGAGGTTGTCCGCTATCCAGCGGTCTTCTCCAAATTCGGAGTAGAAGTTCATGCGTGCAACTCCGGCGCGCGTGTCAACCGGACAGAAAACACCCCGCGGCGCCGGTTAAAGGCGAACGCGGGGCGGGACTGAACCGGGGTTGAAAACCCCGGCTCCAAATCGTGGTTACGGGTTGGCGGCGCTGACGAACAGGCGGCAGGCGCTGTTGTCGAGTTTCGCGGCGCCGGCCATGATGTCGAGCGAGGCCCAGCGGATGCGGGTGGCGCGGCTGATCCAGGTCGAGGCGTAGGCCGTGATGACCGAGCCGCTGGCGCTTTGGCCGGTGCCGCCGACGGCGAGGGGGATCGAGAGGGTCGTCGTGTTGATGTCTTCCTTCGTCTCGTTCTCCATGACCGGGAGGCCGGTGATGATGCCGAGGGCGCCGGGGTGGCCGGCGAAGCCGTAGACGTTGGCGCCGGCGCCGTTCCAGCGCGTATTCAGGAACCAGTTGTCGAAGCCGTAGGCGCCTTGGCCCAGCTTGAAGCCGTTGGCATCGGCCGGGAGGAGTTGCGAGAAGGCGACCGCATCGAGGATGAGGTTCTTCGTGGACGCGTTGGCGATCGCGGCCCAGACGGTCTGGAGGTTGGCGCGGACGAGGCTGGCCTGGGCGATGGCGATATTGGCGAAGTTCGTGGTGCCGCTCGAGGTGAGGGGCGCCATGACGACATCCATGATCTTGTTGCCGAAGCTGCGGTAGGCTTGGGCCGCGAGCTGGTCGAGGCGCCAGCCTTTTTCGACGGCATCGGGGTCGATGTGCCAGGAAACCGAGTAGTGGTTGACCGGTAGGTTGACGTTGTCCTGGCCGGAATCGCCGCTTTCCCAGTTCGTGGGATTGGTCTGCGCGCTGGGGCCGACGTTGCCGATGCGGAGGCGGACGTTTTGACCCTTGGTGTAGGTCTCGGACGAGAGGTCGCTGGTGAACGCCTGCAGGGGGGCGAAGATGCCGCCGAGGGGGGTGATGACGGTCCGCGAGATGGAATCGAGGACGAGGGAACTGGAGAGGGAATTAGCCATGAGCGAGGGCCAGCCCGCTCAAGTGTGCGTGGGGGTGAAAGTTAGGGGGTTAGGACTCTGACAGAAGGATTTGAACAGAAGAGAACGAAGGGAACGAAGAGATCGGGGTATCCGAAGACTGGAGACTCTTCGTTGGGTTGCGCTTCGTTTGCTTCGTGTAAAAGGTTTTGGGGAATCAGCTGCGGCGGCGGAGGGTGAGGCCGCGGTCGATGAGTGCGTGGTTCTGCTTGTAGAAGTCGAGCTTGGCCTGGGCGGTGGCCGGGGTGCGGGCGGCGTTGTCGGCGACGATGAGGGCTTCGTAGCTCGCAAGCGCGGCCTTGGCGGTGGCGTCCTCGCTGGTCTTCGGCGGGGTGATGTCGTCGATCGCGGAGGCGGGGACGTGGGCGGCCGGGTGGCCGGTCTTGGCGAGGGCGAGGGTGGTTTGTTTGGAGACGTGGGCGGCGAAGGCGGTTTTGATGTCGGCGGCCTTCGTCTCGTTGGTGACGGGCAGGCCGATTGCACCGGTGATCGTGGTGTTGATTTCGCTGAGCGCTAGGACGTCGGCTTCGCTCTGGGCGAGCTTGGTGCTGAGCGCTTCGTTTTCCTGCAGAGCTTCGGCGAGTTCGGTGGTGTTGTCGAGGGACTCGATGTGCGCTTTCAGCGACTCGGAACCGGCGGCGAGGATTTGCTCGAGGTTGAGGCCGGCGGCGGTGAAGAGGGCGGCGACGGAGTCGAGAGTGGTCTTGGCTTCACCGAGCGTCTCGGTGGCCTGGGGGAGAGTCTTGGGGGCGACGCCGAGAGCGGATAGAATTTTTGAAAGCATAGTATGCGGATGCGCTAACCGTTGCGAGGGGTGTCAAGGGACCAAACAGTTTTAACCACTAACGCTCACTAACGTTTCGCCTCCGCAATGGCTGCGGCGATGAGGCTCTGAGTTAGTGAATAATTAGTGTCAGTTAGTGGTTGAAAGGATTGGGCGGAAAACAAAACGCCCCGCGGTGAGGCGGGGCGTGGTTCCGGGCGGGTGGCGGTTTAGGCGGCGTGTTTGTTGGATCACGCGGTCGATGAGGTTGGCGGCGAGGGCGCGTTGCCCGCTCATCACCTGGCCGCGCATGGCGCCATCGCCGACGGCGCGGTAGTTGCGCACGTGGGACTTGAAGTCGGCGAAGGAGCTGTCGACTTCCTCCTGGAGGTGGGCGCGCTGGGCTTCGGTGAGTTTGCCGCCGAACCCGATGGCCTTGAGGTCGCCGCCGGCGTTGACGATGGGATCGGGCTTCATGCCTTCGCGCTCGTAGCGCGCGGAGCGGTCGACCCAGGGGATGTAGACGCCGATGGAGCCGACGGCGGCGGAGGTCGATGCCACGATCATATCGGCGCCGCTCGCGAGGTAGTAGGCGCAGCTGGCCATGATGTCTTCCGTGTAGGCGACGGTGGGCACGGGTTTGCTCGCGATGAGCGCGGCGGTCTCGGGCGTGCCGGTGATGGTGCCGCCGGGGGAATCGAAATCGAGGAGGATGCCTCGTGCGCCTTTTTCCTGCGCCTTGGCGTAATCGGCACGGATTTGCTCGAAGCTCGTGGCGCCGCAGGATTGCTCCATCTTGGAGAGACCCTTGCCGAGCGGGCCCATGATGTGGATGGAGGCGATGCCGGTCTCGTCGTCGATCGCGAGGGGGCGGCGCTTGGGGAACATATCCATCAGGTTCAGATCCTCCGCGCGGGGTTCGGTGAGCCCGGACGCGAGGGCGCGCTCGAAAACGAGGCAGAGGGAGGCATGCGCCTCAGCGGTGATGAACCACGGGCGGCAGTAGAGTTGTTCGGCGATGTGGGCGAAGCGCATGGGAGATTCGGATTTTTTAACCACTAATGAGCACTAATGGGGCACTAATTCCGGGCATTTATTAGTGTTTAATTAGTGGATATTAGTGGTTACTCGGCTTGGGGTTTGGCGGTTTGCTCGGGTGCTCCGGTGCGTTGGACGGTCATGCCGAGGTCGCCCATGATCACCTCGAGCGGCACTTCGGGATTCTTTTTGTGGATCCCGAGGGCCTGCATGTAGACTTTGGCGCGGGAGGTCATGACTTCGACGCTCGTGGTGCCGTCGCGGTGGTGGAGGGTTTCCATGCTGATGCGGCCGGCGGCGACGTCGTCCAAATCATACTTCGCGGACGCACGATCCACCTCAAACCATGGCGGAGTCGCGATGCCCCAGGCGCGGGATTCGGCGTGGAGGGGGAGGAGGTTGAGCGGGGCGCCAGTGAGCTTGGCGCTGATGTAGCCGAGGGCGCGGGTGGCGCCTTTGGATACGGTCGAGAAGGATTCGCGGATGAGGGTGTTGATTTGGTCCTGGAGGGCGCGGTTGCTGGCGGCTTTGAGGGCGGCGGGGTCGAGCATCTCCGAGCGCCAGCGGATGCCGGCGGCGCCGCGGCTGTGGACGCGTTGATCGAAGTTCTGCCACTGGTCGGTGGGGCGGGTGGGGGCGGGGAAATCGAGTTTGCCTTTGCCGCTTTTGACGTAGCGCCACTCGCCTTCGTCGACGAGCTGGGTGGGGGTGCCGTCGAGGTTCTTCGGCGCCATGCCGGCGAGCTCGAGGTTGGGATCGGCTTTGCCGGTTTCGTTGGTCTCGACGACGGTGAGTTTGGCGTCGTTGATCTGGGTCGTCAGTGCCGCCGACTGCGCGAGTTCCAGCCCAATGAAATCGAAAAGAGCCGCGGCAATTTCAGGAGGTGTAGTTCCCTCAGAGAATGACCGAGGGCGGGCGACAGGGAAGAGATCGCGAGCGGAGATGTCCTGGTCATCGCGACCATCTGGGTCGGGACCAAGAACCCGATAGGCAACTTCGGTGCCGGAGGGGTTGTAGATGATGCCGTTTTTGATCCGGAGATCGCGGTAAGCCCCGCGGAGGCGTTTGCCATCTGGGGTGGTGGTATATGCGTCATCTTTTTCGACTTTCTCTTTGCCGTCGTCGCGTTGGCCGATGCGGTGGGCTTCGAGGATTTGGAGGGCGGGGTAGTCGGTGTCGGGCCAGGTGGTGAGGAGGACGTAGACGCGGCCGCTGGTGGCCATGGCGGGGATGGTGAGGCGCCAGGTGGTTTTCCAGTCGAAGAGCCAGCCGCGGAGGTTGGAGATTTTGAGGGCGTCTTCGAGGAGGGGGAGCGCGGTGGTGCCGTAATCGGCGTCGGTGCCGAGGAAGGTGGGGCGGAAATCGCTGGCGGCGACGTAATCGGCTTTCTGCTCGAGGAGGCTGGCGGGCTGGCCGCGGGTGCCGATGGCGCGGGACTCGGAGATGAGTTGCTTGGCGCGGCGGGGGGAGAGGAGGTCGATGTAGTCGCCGTAGTGGTTGGGCGGAGACGGGCGGAGCTTGTCGTCGCGCTCGGTGCGGCGATACATGGTGCCGGTCGGGCCCGTGCGCATGGGGTTGCCGCGGGAATCGAGGATGGTGGCAAAGCCGGGAACCGTGGCAGAAGGCATTTTCAGATTAAGCGCAAAGACGCAAAGAGGGCAAAGGTTCGCAAAGAAAACTAGATGCCCAGAATCTTCCGATCGTCGGCAGTGAGCTTTTTCAGAACTCGATTGCGGAGGAACTCACGGTCGTAGGCTTGAAATTGAATACATCCAAACTTCGGGCCAGTAGGAATGTTCGGACCGCGGGCAGCCATGGCATCCGGGCGAGCCGGAGGGTAACATTGAAAAAGATCATTGGTGCAAATGCCGGCTTCGTGGCCGACGCCATGATCGAGGCTCTTGCTCCAAAAAACGCATGCGTCACAGGTGTTCATTTTGTGCCTTTGGTTTTCTTTGCGAAACTTGGTTTGGCCTTTGCGTCTTTGCGCTTAGGATTGAAACCGGATCGTGGATCGGTTGCTGGCGGGGGTGCCGTAGTCGGTGATGCCGAGCTGGCAGTAGGCGGCTTTGAGGTGTTCCCAGTATTCGGTGCGGGTGTATTCGCGTTGGTCGGGGGCGGCGAATTGGAAGGATTGGCCGTTGATGCTGGCGCCGCTGAGTTGTCCGCTGTTGAAGCTGCCGCTGGCGCTGGCGGTGAATTCGAGGCGCGCTTGGTTGAGCTGCGACACGGTGCAGCCGCCGAAGGGGCCGGATTGGACGACGGGCTGAGGCATTGAATTTTACAGGAGGCGAACCGAGGACGAGCCGAGGGAGAAAACAGAAAACCCCGGCGGCAGGGCGCCGGCCGGGGTCAGGAGGTGAGCGGGTGGATTTAGTTAGGTCGGGCGTGTCAAGGACTCAGTGTTCGGATGAGCAACCGACCATCAACTGGCAGGGCGGTAATTGGATTCCGTAAATCTCCTTCATCGCTGCGATGTAGTCGCGATTCCGGTCGGCGCGACTGATGGGCTCGTTGCCGCCTTCCAGCATTTCAGCCTCTTCGAAGACCGTGCCGTAGTGCGCGAAGCTCTCGCTGAACGCGCGGCCCGTAGCCACGAAGTAGACCTCCTCAATCGCCAGCCAGCCGAGCTGGTGCGCTTCGATGCGCGGGTCCAGTTTGCAATCCCCCATGTCTTTCACAAGCCGATCGAACACCTCTTGCGGGACCGCAATTACGTTGTCCTGCTTGTTGCTCTTCGTCTCCTCCTTCGAGGTGATGATGTGTCCGTCCCATCCGTAGGCGTATTTGTGATTACTCATTGGTTTTCTTTGCGAATCTTGGTTTGGGCTTTGCGTCTTTGCGCTTAGGTTTGGGGATTGGTCTACTCGCTACTCGCTACTCACTACTCGCTACTTTCTTCCCGTCCGTCGCCACGGTTTCGATGGATTCCGCGCCGATTAGGCCGGCCATGCTGGCGAAGACGACTTGCATGGCTTCGTCGTCGCCGGCGTGGTCGTCGTGGAGGCCGTGCCAGGTCCAGTAGATCTGGCCTTCGGGGGTGGTTTTCTTGATGCGGTAGTGGGCGTCGATTTCCTTGAAATACCAGTCGGGGGCGTTGCGGGCGGCGGTCCATTGGGGTTGGCCGTCGGGGCCGCCGAGGGTCCTAAGGAGGTGGAGGCGGGAGAGGGCTTTTTGTTTGTTGAAGAGGATCTGGGCGACGTTGACGGGGGCGTGGGCGGTGCCTTGCCAGGCGTTGATCCAGCGGGGTTGGTCGTAGATGCGGTAGGTGCCGGATTCGGGGTGGTGGTAGCCGGTGGCTTTGTCTTTCTCGCCCATGAGGACGCGCCAGCCGTAGGGGGCGCAGATGCGGCGGACGTATTCGGAGTCGTGGCGGGCATCGAGGAAGACGCGCTCGGAGGGGACGGCGTGGCGGAGCTGGATATCGCGGATGGCGGAGGGGCTGGTGACTTTGGAGACGTGGCGGAGGCGGGAGCCCAACTTGCCCCACATGCGGACGAGGGGGACGAAGTAGTCTTGCTGGACATCGCAGGTGAGGCAGCGGACGGGGCGGCCATCGGGGTCGCGGGCTTCGCCGGGCCAGGGGGTGGCCTCGAGCGCATCGGTCTGCATATCGTAATCGCCGACGGGGCGGGCTTTCTGGGTGCGGAGGTATTTCTCGGGTTCCCAGACGCCGGCCATCTCTTCGCGGATCCAGCGGCCGAGGGGTTCGAGGTCGCCGCGTTTGCGGGCGAGTTGGGCGAGTTCGAAGCCGATTACGATGGGGAGCCAGGGGCGGATGGCGATGGCGTTGAAGGTCCAGCCGAAGGTGCGGGGGGCGGCGTTGCAGTTCGCCGTTATATACAATCCCCTTGGCGCTTCAGCAGTGCCCGATAGGCTTTGACGCGTCCCGGTGGAATCAGGATAACACGCACGGCACCGCGGGCACCGATAGTGCAACCCAGCTTGTATCCCCGCTTGATCTGGGAGGCCATTTTCGAGGCGCCGGCGCTCGTAGATGAGGCCGCCGATGATGGGGGATTCGGGGTCGTCGGCTTTTTCGCGGTGGGTGTATTTGGGTTCATAATACTTTTTGCAGGTGGGGCAGCGGACGTGCCAGGTGCGTTGGTCGGTCTCGGCCCAGATGGCGGCGGCTTCGGAGCCGGTGGCGCCATCGCCGAGGGTGAGGCCGGTGGACATGTAGGTTTCGGTGAATTCTTCGGGGTAGGCGCCGCGGCGGTTGCTGGCTTGTTTGATCCAGCCGGGTTCGTAGAGGTGGGGTTCATCGAAGTAGAGGTCGCAGTAGGTGGCGCCGGTGCGGTCGTTTTCGGTGTTGGCGGAGAGGATGTGGTGGGAGCCGCTGGTGAATTTCCAGTAGAGTTTGGATTGCTTGAGGGCGATGTTGGCGAAGTCGGTATCCTTGGCGGTGTAGGTGGCTTCGAGGAGGGGGTTGAGTTTCTCGTCGGCGAACTTCTTGGCGAAGTCGATGGTGGGGGCATACCAGCCGGCGGGGCGGGGGCGGATCCAGTGGTTGCGGGCGAGGCGGAGTTGGCCGAGGGCGGATTTGAGGGATTGGTAGCAGCCGAGGATGAAGAAGCGGGCGCCGTCGTGGGCGTCCATGGTCTCGAGGATGTCGGCGGCGAGGGCCAAATCCAACGCTTCGCGGAGCTTGGCGCCGTGGTCGAGGCGGGCGCAGGCGCGGCGGGCGAAGGTGAGGGTGGAGAGGCGTTTCAATCTGAAAGGGTGGCAGGGCGGCGTCTCTTACCACCGCAGGAATGGAACGTGTGCGCACACGCGATGCATCCGGCTCCTGCCAAAAGGCTATGCCGCTTCACGCATTTCTTTCGAGGAAGGCGATCCAACGGAAGAACTGCTCCGCGACTTGCGGGACGATCGCATTGCCGATCGCGCGGTTGCGGGCAGCGTCCAGCCGAGAGGATACCCCATGATCTGCTCGCCAAGCTCGGGCAGTGGATATCGCAGCCCGAACATGAGGGAACACTGGTCTTGGTAGTTGTTCGTCTGCGGCCTCCGTACGCCTTTCCGCGGCTTCAAGCGACCCCCTTTGAAAGCGGTCGCGTTCGGAGTCACTACCCACAATCCAGACTCGGTCGCGGCGCTGGCGTGCTCCGACGGCGCAAGCTGGAATAACAAACGATTGCGTGGCGTAACCGAGGCTTTCCAAGTCAAGAAGCACTCGGTCGAGCCCCATCGAGACGTGCCCAAACACATTCTCACCAATGAACCAAGCGGGCCGGACAGTCGCGACAATGTCGCAAGTTGGCGGCCAGAGCCAGCGGTGATCTTCCTCGCCTCGGCGCTTCCCGGCAAGTGATGCCGGTTGGCATGGGTAGCCGGCGGACAAAACTGTGGCGCCTCGAAACCGGGAAAAGTTTCCTGGCTGTCTGACGTCGCCGAGGTTCGGCACGCGGCGGCGCTTGAGAATTCCGCAGGCGTAGGGCTCGACTTCGGCGAAGGAGACCGTGCGGAAGCCGGCACGTTTGGCAGCAATGGCAAATCCTCCGATGCCGCTGAAGAGGTCGACGTGTGTAAGTTCATTCACCGTGTTTGTTTTTTGCTCTAAGCGGTTTGGGCGGGAACTGACCCGGCGTGAGAGTGGGAAGCGATAGCCTCTCCGGCTGGTTTGGGTATGTCTCGCCCGGATACGGACGTTGCCGCGCTCGCCTGCGGGGGTGGGGCACTCAGCGCTTCTGTTACCCGAACTCCGATTCCGGAATCTGAGGCGAACCCATTCGACGCGCTCGCGGAGCTCGCTTGCTCAGGGTTAGCTTCCTCCAAGCAGGAAGCTAAGGCGGTGCGGAGGGCGTTGAGCGCCCAGGGGGGGAGCGCGGCGCCGGTGCCGGGGGGGAGGTCGGCGGAGCGGCGGAGCGGATCGAGGACGCGGGTGGTGAGGAGGACGGGCTCGAGGATGGCATCGACCTCCTGGCGGAAGAGGGGGCCGGTGGCGGAGGCGGCGGCGAGGCGGGGGGCGAGGGCGGCTTTGGCGTCGTCGACGGTGCGGACGAGCCAGTAGGCGAGGGCGCGGAGCTGGCGTTCGTAGTCGGCGCGGGGGATGATGTCGCCGATCTCGCGGCCGAGTTTCTGGGCGCGGAGTTCTTCGTCGTGGATGATGTCGGAGTTGAGCTTGAAGAGGGCGGCGGCGTCGGAGGCGGCGGCGAGGTCGTTGGCGGATTGGGCGGCTTCGAGCTTGAACTGGGCGTAGTCGCGGAGGAGGCGGGTGCGGGTGAGGGAGTCTTCGGCGGAGGCGGGGGCGGTGGTGCCGCGAGAGGTGCGTTCGCGCTGGAAGGCGGACCAGTAGGGGTCGGCGGGGGGGGCGGAGCGCGGCGCCGCGTGTGTGCCGTCGGAGGCCGCAGTGGGCGAGCCAGGGGCGGCGGGTGCGCCCTGACGGTGCATCCGGAATTCGGTGATGCGCGCGCGGAAGGTGGGGGCGAGCTTCGTCTGCTTCGCGCTGGGGAGTGAGCAATACCAAGCGACCATCGCGTCGACGTCGTCGACGGGAACGGGGGGATTCGCCGCGAGGTAGCGGCGGATTGTGCGCGGCGTAACACGCCAGAAGGAAGCGCGCTCTTCTGTGTGTCCGGACGGGACCGGACTGGACAGGACAGGTGATTTCATCACTCCTCGCGTTAAAAAAGGACGCGAGTCGCGTTACC
>JAZKEV010000311.1:0-10157 GCA_040386765.1 Verrucomicrobiota bacterium
AAGAACAACGAGCAGGACTGGCTGAAGACCAACCTGGCGAAGTTCTCCCGCATGCTTCAGGGTCAGAAGGATCTTCTCACCGTTGGTAAGCTCATCTTGTCCGAACTGGCGCCGGTGGTAGGCGCGCAGCACGGCGTGTTCTACACCATGATCACGTCGGGTGAAGAGCCCCGCCTGCACTTGCTGGCGTCGTATGCCTTCCGCGCCCGTAAGCACTCCTCGTTCGACCTCAAGCTCGGCGAGACGCTCGTCGGCCAGGCCGCGCTGGAAAAGGAGCGCATCCTGTTGACCAAGGTCCCCTCGGACTACGTGCAAATCTCGTCCGGCCTCGGCGCCGCGACGCCGCTGAATCTGATCGTGCTCCCCGTGCTCTTCGAAGGCCAGGTGAAGGCCGTGATCGAGCTCGCGTCGTTCGAGCAGTTCAGTCCGACCCACCAAATCTTCCTCGACCAGCTCACGGAATCGATCGGCATCGTGCTCAACACGATCGAGGCCAACATGCGTACGGAAGACCTCCTGAAGCAGTCGCAGTCGCTCGCGAAAGAGCTGCAATCGCAGCAGGAAGAGCTGCAGAAGACCAACCTCGAGCTCGAAGACAAAGCGAAGCTGCTCGCCGAGCAGAACGTCGAGGTGGAAAAGAAGAACATGGAGGTGGAGCAGGCTCGCCAGGCGCTCGAAGAAAAGGCCGCCCAGCTCGCGCTCACCTCGAAGTACAAGTCCGAGTTCCTTGCGAACATGTCGCACGAGTTGCGCACGCCGCTCAATTCGCTGCTCATCCTCTCCGACCAGCTCTGCATCAACAAGGACGGGAATCTCACGACGAAGCAGATCGAGTTCTCCAAGACGATCCACTCGTCCGGCCAGGATCTCCTCCGCCTCATCAACGACATTCTCGACCTCGCCAAGATCGAGTCCGGCACCGTTTCGGTCGAAGTCTCGGATCTCAAGATCCACGACCTCAAGGACTACGTGGAGCGTACGTTCCAGCCGATCGCGGAGCACAAGAAACTCGACTACTACGTCAGCCTCGATCCGAAGCTGCCGCGCATGGTCCGCACCGATGCGAAGCGGCTCCAGCAGATCCTCAAGAACCTGCTTTCGAATGCCTTCAAGTTCACGGAGAAGGGCAGCGTCACGCTTGAGATCGAAGTCGCCCGCAGCGGGTGGTCCTACGATCATCCGACGCTGAGCGGCGCGCCCGAGGCGATCGCCTTCCGCGTGCGCGATACGGGCATCGGCATTCCGGCAGACAAGCAGCAGATCATCTTCGAGGCCTTCCAGCAGGCGGATGGCTCGACCAACCGCAAATACGGCGGCACGGGCCTCGGTCTCTCGATCTCCCGCGAAATCGCCCGCCTCCTCGGCGGCGAGATTCAGCTCGTGTCGGAGCCGGGCGAGGGTTCCGCCTTCACGCTCTATCTGCCGACGGTCATCGGCTCCTCGGAGCGCGTCGAAAACGTCGCTCGCGCCACGCTGTTCCCGCCGATTCAGACGAATACGAATTCGACCGTGGTGCAGCGTTTCTCACGCGAGATGGCGCCCACTCCGAGCGAAACGTTGGTCCCCTCGGTCGACGACGATCGCGACAGTATCCGCGCGGACGATCAAGCGGTGCTCATCATCGAGGACGATCCCGTTTTCGCCACGCACATCCTCGACTGCGCCCGCGAGCATGGTTTCAAGGGCGTTGTTGCGATGCGCGGCAGCGACGCGCTGCAGCTCGCGCGGAAGATCAACTTCGCCGCCATCACCCTCGACATCGTGCTCCCCGATATCGACGGGCGTCGCGTACTCTATCGCCTGAAGGACGATCCCGTCACCCGGCACATCCCGGTGATGATCGTCTCCTCCGCGGAGCGGGATGAGACCGGCCTCAAGTATGGCGCGCTGGCGCAGGTGGACAAGCAGTCGCCGCATGAGCGCCTCGCCGGCGTCTTCAATGCGCTGCGGACCTTCATCGAGCGGCCGGTGAAAAACCTCCTGCTCGTCGAGGATAACGAGATCCAGCGCAACAGTACCATCGAGCTCATCGGCAATTCCGATGTGCATACATACGCGGTCGCCACCGGCGAAGAGGGACTCTCTCTGCTCAAGCAGCAGACCTTCGACTGTATTGTGCTCGACCTCGGTCTCCCCGACATGTCGGGCTCGAAGTTCATCGAGGAAGTGAAGGCGGCGGGTCTGAGCAACCTCCCGATCGTCGTCCACACCGGCCGCGAATTGCCGAAGGACGAAGTCGAGCAGATGAAGCGGCTGGCGCGCACCGTCATCCTGAAGGACGTGCAATCGCCCGAGCGGCTCTTCGATGAGACGGCGCTCTACCTGCATCGCAATGTCGGCAAGCTCCCTGCCGACAAGCGGAGGCTCGTGGAGAATCTCCACAAGGATGGCGACATCCTCTCCGGCAAACGCGCGCTCATCGTCGACGACGACATGCGAAACATCTTCGCGATGACGTCGTTCCTCGAGCGTTACGACGTGCATATCCGCTCCGCCGAAAACGGGCGCGATGCGCTCGACATGCTCCAGAAGACGGACGCGGAGTTCGACTTCATCCTCATGGACATCATGATGCCCGACATGGATGGTTACGAGACCATGCGCCGCATCCGGAAGATCGAAAAGTATCGCGACCTGCCGATCCTCGCGCTGACCGCCAAGGCCATGAAGGGCGACAAGGAGAAGTGCATCGAGGCGGGCGCCTCCGATTACATCGCAAAGCCCGTCGATACGGAGCACCTGCTCTCGGTCCTGCGCATCTGGCTGCACCGGTAACATGATGTCCGCGATTCAGCACCGCAGCCCCGCCCACGCGGACGGGGATCGACGGCGACCGCTGCGATGGTCCTCGCTGCTGCGTGCGTCGCGCACCATGCCATGAAAGCCATGGCTTCCACTTCAAAGGCTCCTTTCGAGAGCACCCGGCGACGCAATGGAACCGTACCCCCCATGCCGGACTCGAATGGGAACGGCGCCGCGTTTCTCGCAGACCATGCGAACAGCAACGCGCTGCAACCGGTGAAACCCAACGACGAGCCCATCGAAATCCTCATTGTCGACGATACGGCCGACAAGCTGCTCGCGCTCGAGGCGGCATTGGGCGACCTTGGGCAAACCATCGTCAAGGCCGAGTCGGGCAACGAGGCCCTGCGGCTGATCCTCCGGCGGGACTTCGCGGTCATCCTGCTCGATATCAACATGCCGGCGATGGACGGCTTCGAGACGGCCGCGCTCATCCGGCAGCGCAAATCGAGCAAGCACACGCCGATCATTTTCGTCACCTCCTTCAGCACGGCGGATGTGGAAGTATATCGTGGTTACGCCCTCGGCGCGGTCGACTATCTCTTCACGCCCGTCACGCCCGAGGTGTTGCGCTCGAAGGTCTCGGTGTTTGTGGAACTCGCGAAAAAGAATCGCGAGATCCAGCGGCAATCGGAGGCGCTCCGTCGCGCCGAGGAGGAGCGCCTGCAGCGCAAGCTCGACGAGACCAATGCGCGGCTGGAGTGGGAGACGCGGCGCAATCACTTCTTCCGTCTCTCCATCGAGCTGCTCGCCATCACCTCGTACGCGGGGATCTTCACGCAGACCAATCCCACCTGGCAGAAAGCCCTGGGCTATCCCGCCGAGGAGCTGCAAGGGAAGGGGATGGAGAGCTTCCTCCATCCCGACGACCTTGAGGCAACGAGGGAGACGATCGCGAATATCCTGAAAGCGGATACGCCGCTTTACTTCGAGAGCCGCTTCCGCGCGAAGGATGGCACGTATCACTGGCTGGGCTGGACGATCGCGCCCTTTGCCGCGGAAGGCCTGCTGTATATCTTTGCGCGCGACATGACTGAACGGCGCGCGCGTGAAGACGAGATCAAGCGGCTCAATGGCGACCTCGAGCAGCGGACCCTCAGCCTGCAGCAGCTCAATCAGGAGCTGGAGTCGTTTTCCTACTCGCTCGCGCACGACCTGCGCACGCCGCTGCGCTCGATCAGCGCCTACTCCGAGATGATCGTCGGCGGCGAGGCGGGCGACCTCACGCCCGAGGCCCTGAAGATGGTGCGCACGATCCAGCGCAACAGCGGTCGCATGACCCAGCTCATGGACGACTTCCTGGCTTTCTTCCGCGTGGCGCGGAAGGACGTGAAGCAGGAGAAGATCATGATGTCGTCGGTGGCGAAGGAAGCGATTGCTGCGGTGCAGATCGACGCGAAGCGTCAGGTGGATTTCAAAGTGGGTACGCTGCCGACGGCCAAGGGCGATCCCGCGATGGTGCTGCAGATCTTCGTCAACTTGGTGGCTAACGCGGTGAAATTCACCGGTTTGCGCGAGAAAGCGGAAATCGAGATCGGCTTCATCGCCGACAAGAACCCCACCGTCTACTTCGTGCGGGACAATGGCGTGGGCTTTAACATGAAGTACTACAGCCGGCTCTTCGGTGTCTTCGAGCGGCTGCACCGGCGCGAGGAATTTGACGGGACGGGCATCGGGTTGGCGATCGTACAGAAGATCGTGCAGCGCCACGGCGGCAATGTGTGGGCCGAAGCGGAGGTAGATAATGGTGCTACCTTCTATTTCACGCTCGCGAACGGGTGAATATGCCATCAATTTTCATTTTGTCATTCCGGGGGATAGAAGAGGCCATAGTCAGGAAGCTGGACCTGCAGGTGACCACTCACCCCCGGAATGACATCCCCAATTTTCCTCCACGGTAGTGTAATGCTACAGTGGATACCCCCTTGCCACTCCGGGGGAATGAAGTGCCCATAGTCAGGAAGCTGGACCTGCAGGTGGGAACTCGCTCCCGGAGTGGCTTTTTTATTTTTCGGCAGGGGTTGCGCCAAAGGGCGGGGCTCTTGTAGTTAAAAATGGGATACGGCGCTTCGGCTCAAAGGCGCCCCTGCAAAGCGGGGCAGGGAGCCACTGGCCGCCCGGCAAATCGATCCCGCTTTGGCGCGTCCGGCGCGTGAACGTAACGATCCCTGCGTGCCTTCGGGCGGGCTTTTTCCCTCGACGGTAGGCTACCATGCCGACCGAATCCATGTCGCCTGCTTCATCCCGCTCCGCTTCGTTTTTATGGTGCTGGCCGGCCAGCCCCGCAGCTAACCCCGTCTCTTTGCCCTATAACTCCAGACGCATTGTGAACCGATACTCCACCCTTGCCCTGCTTTTCTCCTGCTTGGCGCTCCTCTTCGGCGCAGCTGCCGCAAGCGCGGCCGATTCCGGCACCGGCACGATCGAAGGACGTGTCTATAATCCCGCCAATGGCGAGTACCTCGAGACTGTGCGTATCACGGTCGAGGGCACGGCGCAGGAGACCTTTACCGATTCTGGCGGACGGTATCGGCTGAACGCCGTGCCGGCGGGCACTGCGCGCGTGAAGGCATTCTTCACCGGCCTCGTGCCGCAGACCTTGCCGGTCGTCGTCGCCGCCGGGCAAGTGTCGCAGCAGGATTTCAACCTTGCGCCTCCGGGCGCAACCGTGGCCAGCGACGGCACGGTGAAGATGGATCAGTTCGTCGTCATAACCTCGAAGGAAATGGACGGCGCGGCGATCGCGATCAACGAGCAGCGCTTCGCGGCCAACATCAAGAACGTCGTCTCGACCGATGAGTTTGGTCACGTGGCCGAGGGCAATATCGGCGAGTTCATGAAATACCTGCCGGGCGTGACCATCGAGTATGGCGGCGGCTATGCGCGCGGCATCTCGCTCAACGGCGTGCCGTCGGCGTATGTGCCGATCACGGTCGATGGGTTCAATCTCGCGAGCACCGGCGGTGACAACAACACCGGCCGTTCCGCGCAGGTCGACATGGCCTCGATCAATAACATCGCGCGCATCGAGGTGTCGTTCTCGCCTACGCCGGAGTCGCAGGGCTCGGCGCTCGCCGGCACGGTGAACCTGATTCCGCGCAGTGCGTTCGAGCGCTCCAAGCCCTCCTTCAGCAGCACGGTGTCGATGGTGATGCGCGACAATGCCCGCGATTTCAACTACACCCCCGGCCCGCGCGAGCGCCCGACGCGTAAGGTGCATCCGAGCGTCGATTTTTCCTACATCGTGCCGGTGAATGACCGCTTCGGCTTCACGCTCACCGGTGGTTTTGCGCGGCAGTATACGGCGGAGGACTTCATCCAAAGCGCGTGGCGCGGAGCCTTTGCGCCGACCAATGGTAATGCTTTTCCGAATACGACGACCGACCAGCCCTACCTGTCGACCCTGCTCGTGCGCGATGCGCCCAAGGACACCGTCCGCCGCGCCTTCGGCTTCACCGCCGACTACAAGCTCACGCGGACCGACAAGCTCTCGTTCTCGTTCCAGTACTTCACCTTCAATGCCGACACCACGGCCCGCGCGCTTACCTTCAATGTGAACCGCGTGAACCCGGGCGATTTCAGCACCTCGTTCTCCCACGGCGCGGCGGGTGCGGGCGACATTCTGCTCAACGCGGGCGGGCGCGATCGCATCAACCGCACGTACATGCCCACGCTCATCTGGCGGCACGACGGGCCGGAGTGGCGCCTGGAGGCGGGTGTCGGTCACTCGCAGGGTACCAACCGCATCCGCGATATCGACAAGGGTTTCTTCAATAACTCGATGTCGCGCCGCACCGGCCTGACCGTCTCCTTCGACGATATCTACTATCTGCGGCCCGGCCGCATCACAGTCACCGATGCGGCGGGCGCCGCGGTCGATCCCTATAACGACTCCATGGACCTGCAGCGCAGCGCGTACGGCAACGTGCGGCGCGATTTCTCCTGGAGCGTGCCCTTCACGCTCAAGGGCGGTCTCGATGTCCGCCAGCGGGTGCGCGATCTGCGCGGCGGCATGCGGCCCTATAATTTTGTGGGCGCCGATGGCCGGGCCTCCACGACGCCCGTGGGCAATGACGACAGCCCGTTGCCCTACCTTGATCCGAGCTTCTCGGAGCGTTTTATGCCCTTCGGCTTTCCGCGCGCGCAGTGGGTGAGCAACGAGCGGCTCTGGGCGCTTTATCGGGCAAATCCCAACACCTATACGACTAACGCCGACACGTGGTATCGTTCCGAAGTGACCCTCTCCAAGCACGCCGAGGAGACGATCTATGCCGGCTTCCTCCGGGGCGATATGCAGCTCCTGAACAACCGGCTCAAGCTCACGGGTGGCGTCCGCGCGGAGCAGACCAACGTCAAGGCCGAGGGCCCCCTCACCGACCCGACGGGCAATTTCCAGCGCAATGCCAGCGGCGCTGTGATCCTTGGGGCCAATGGCCAGCCGCTCCTCGTCGTGCCCGCCAGCGATACGCTGGGTGTCTCGCGGCGCACGCTGATCGACCGCGGCTTCCACGCGGACAAGGAATATCTGCGGCTCTTCCCGAGCCTCAACGCGAGCTATAATATCCGCGAAAACCTCATCGCCCGCGCGGCCGTTTACACGTCGGTCGGCCGGCCCGATTTCGAACAGTATGCGGGAGGTATCACACTCCCGAATACGGAGAATGCGCCGAGCAATACCAATCGGATCGTGGTCAACAATGCGGGGATCAAGGTCTGGGACGCTCGCACGCTGAAGGTGCGGCTGGAGTACTACTTCGAGGGCGTTGGCCAGGTCTCCATCGGTGCATTCCGCCGTGAATTCAAAAACTTCTTTGGCGCCACCGTCTTCTCGCCGAGCGACGATTTTCTCGCCCTCTACAATCTCGATCCCGGCACCTACGGCGGGTACGATGTCTCCACCCAGTACAACCTGCCGGGGAAGGTGCGCATGGAAGGCTATGAGATCGACTACAAGCAGGCGCTAACTTTCCTGCCGCGTTGGGCGCGCGGGGTTCAGGTCTTTGCCAATGGCAGCAGCCAGCGCGCGCTCGGCGACGAGAATGGCGACTTCGCGGGCTTCGTGCCGAAGAGTGGCAACCTCGGCATCAGCCTCACGCGGCCAAAGTATAATCTGCGCGTGAATTGGAACTTCACCAGCCGCCAGCGGGTGAATGCCATCGCGCCCGGACTGAGCATCGACCCGGGCACCTTCACCTGGACCTCGGAGCGGCTCTACATGGATGTGTCGGGCGAGTATAATCTCACCAAGCACTTCACGCTCTTCGCCAACCTGCGCAATCTCACCGGCGTGTTCGACGACACGCAGGTCGAAGGGCCGAATACGCCAGAGGTCGCGCAGCTCCGCCAGCGCTTCGATCTCGGCTCGCTCTGGACCTTTGGCGTGAAAGCGCGTTTCTAATTTTTCGCTATGAAACCATCGCTGCTCTCCTTCGGCGCCCGTCTCGCGTTCGGCCTTGGGCTCGCCTTGCTTGCGCTCGCCAGTGCGCAGGCTGCGGCCGTGCCGCGCGCGCCCAATATCATCCTGATCATGGCCGATGATTTCGGCTACGAGGCCGTGACCGCCAACGGTGGCCAGTCGTACCAGACGCCCCACCTCGATCGTCTCGCGGCGGGCGGCATGCGCTTCGAGCATTGCTACGTGCAGCCGCTCTGCACGCCGACGCGCGTGCAGTTGATGACGGGGATCTACAATGTAAGGAACTACATCAATTTCGGCACGCTCGACCCGCAGGCGACGACCTTCGCCCACCTGCTGAAGCGCGCCGGCTACACCACGGGCATCTGTGGCAAGTGGCAGCTCGGGCAGGGCAAGGAGCTGCCGCAGCACTTCGGCTTCGACGATGCATTCCTCTGGCAGCATACCGTCCGCCCGCCGCGCTACGCCAATGCCGGCCTCGAGCGCAATGGCGTGCCGGTCAAGCGCACCGAGGGCGAATACGGCCCGAAGCTGATCAACGACTTCGCGCTCGACTTCGTCACGCAGCACAAGGAGCGCCCGTTCTTCCTCTATTACCCGATGATCCTCACGCACGATCCCTTCCAGCCGACGCCCGACAGCGCGGAGTGGGATCCCAAGACGAAGAGCGAAAAGCTCCAGCGCAACGTGAAGCACTTCGCCGACATGACCGCGTATATGGACAAGATGATCGGCCGCCTCGTGGCCCGGCTCGATGAGCTCGGCCTGCGCGAAAACACGCTCGTCATTTTCCTCGGCGACAATGGCACGGGCGTGGAGGTGACCACGAAGTTCAAGGGCAAACCATACCCGGGCGGCAAGGGCACCGGCACCGCGCGCGGCAACCACGTGCCCCTCATCGCCAGCTGGCCGGGGAAGATCCCTGCGGGCAAGGTGAACGGCGACCTGATCGGCAGCGTGGATTTTCTGCCCACGCTCTGCGAAGCCGCCGGCACCACCGTGCCCGGCGAGCCCGCCATCGATGGCCGGAGCTTCCTGCCGCAACTGCTCGGTAAGAAGGGCAATCCCCGCGAGTGGCTCTACACGTGGTACGTGCGCAATGGTGGGCCGACCGCGACCTACGAGCATGCGATGAGCACGCGGCACAAGCTCTACCGCGACGGCACCTTCTTCGATCTCACGACCGACCCCTTCGAGGAAAAGCCCCAGCCGATGAGCGCGCTCACCGGCGCTGCGGCCGAAGCGGCGAAGAAACTTCAAGTCGCCCTCGATCGTTATAAAAACGCGCGCCCGGCGCATCTCATGGCGACGCCGCCGAAGGATGTTCCGCCGCCCGCGGTGGATTAAGGCTCGGGCTTTTGTCGGAGCGCGGAGCTTTAGCCCGCGCTCGGACGCCTCAGGGTTTTCGAAACGCAGCGCAAGCTAAGGGGCCGTTTTCAAAATAGAGGGCATCCCATCTTTGTCATTCTGAGCGCAGCGAAGAATCCACGCGTACGAAGGCGGTAGCGTGTCCGTTCCCGTGGATTCTTCGCTGCGCTCAGAATGACAAACTATTTTGAAACCACACTCTGAAGCTCCGCGCTACGTCGATCCCTCGGGGCCTACGGCGTCGCGACCGGGTTTCCCTCCCACGCGGCTTCGATCTTGTACACCCGCTGCGCGTTGCCGTGGTAGAATTTCTCCAGCACGCCGCGGGGTAGATTGAGGGCCTGCACCTTGCGGTTGTTGTAGGTGATCTCGCCGGAGCCGGCGTAGTAGTCGTAGTCGGCCCGGTACTGGAGCTCGAGGCGGTTGGCGTGGCCTTTGCGCTGCGCATCGGTGGGCGGTGTGTCGCGCAGGAAGGGTTTCCAGCCGGCATCGACGCCATAGAGGATGCGGTCCTGATACTTGATCATCCACGCGCGGACCTTGTCGCTCGGGTGGCGGGTGAGGTTGCGCG
>JAZKEV010000312.1:0-17158 GCA_040386765.1 Verrucomicrobiota bacterium
GGAATCGGTTTCTGCTCAAGCTCGGGTGGCGCGACGAGCGCTCGGTCGTGCTGCCGCAGCGCATCCGCGATGCGGGTCTCACGGGCAAGCCCATCGAGACGATCATCGATCACATCGAGTACGATGAGGGTCGCGATCCGGTGGCGACGCGGGCTTGGGATTCCGTGTAGAGGTTAAAGAATATATAACAGTGACAGCGCGCAGGAGTGTGTGCTGTCCGGCTCGGCGCGCCAACAAAACGCCGTGCCGCCTAGTACGTAGCAGAATAGCATGGAAACTGGCCTCGGACCGGTCTTCTCCGGCCCCGCGTTGGGAGGTGTGTGCATGGGGTCGTATGGGTTCAGAGCCCCAGGCACCAAAGGCGCGGGGGAGACACTGTTACGGACATCATGAACCTACTCCTTGTTGTTCTCGTCTTACTCCTCCTCTTCGGTGGCGGCGGTTTTTATTTCGGCGGTCCCGCTATTGGCGGCAGTGCCCTCGGTCTCATCCTCCTCGTCTGCCTCATCATCTTCCTGATGGGCGGCTTCCGTAAGCGTCTTTAAGGGATCAGATTGACGACGCGGGCTACGGCGCGCGTCGGCCTTCTTCCCTCATCATGGCAGACCTCACAAGGGTCTGCCTTATGTCTTTTATTTAGGCTGAAGCGTCAGCCGTTGCCGGGCTTGGCGGGAGAGGTGGGGAGAAAGTTCATCGCGAGGAAATCGAGCGCGGTGCGCGCATCGGCGTAGACAGCGGTGATTTCGGACTGGAGCGGGTTATCGGCGACGAGAGCGCCGGCGTTGGGAAGCACGCGCTCCGTGAAATCGGAGGAGAGCGCGGCGACCTGTTTCACGAACGATTGGGCATCGGAGGCGGTGAACTCAGGAGCTTTGGCGGGGCGGTTGAAAACGATCGCGCCTACGGCGATCGCCGCCGCGAGGGTGCCGAGGGCGCCGAGCGAACCCCAGGAATAAGAGCGGGTGTGCACAGGCTCGGGCGCGCGGGAGCGGCGGACGGCGGCGAGGATATCGCGGTCGAGATTCGCGGGGGCGGCAGGCAGCGCGGAGCCGGCGGTGTGGCGCAATGTGGCATCGAGCGTGGCTTGCGTACGGAAGTAGGCCTGGCAATCCGCACACGTGGCGGCGTGGCGTGGCACGACGTCGTCGCGGAGGGCGGACCAAGTGCGGGCGAGGTTGCAGGCGAGACGGGTTTTCATGCGGCGAGTTCTCCTTGGGCGAGGCGGCTGCGGGCGCGGTGTGCGATGACTTTGACGTGAATCTTGGTGAGGCCGACGATGCGGGCGGTGTCTTCGACGGACATCTCCTCGCCGAAGCGGAGCCAGATCACCTCGAACTCGCGGGGCGAGAGCACGCGACGGGCGTGGGCCCAGAGCTGGGCGCTGCGCTCGGATTGCTCAAGGGCTCCGGCGGGCGTGGGCTCGGCGCTGGCGAAGTCCTCCGTGGCCGGCTCCCACTTCTTGGTGTCGCGGAAATGGTTCAGCGCGGTGCGACGCGCGATGGTGAGGAGCCAGTTGATGAGCGGCCGCGAGCAATCGAAAGTGCCGAGGTGGTGGTAGGCCTTGATGAAGGTCTGCTGCGTGAGATCCTCGGCATCGTGCTGGTGCCGCGTGAGGTGGCAGAGATAGGCGTGGACGCGGCGGCTGTACGCGTGGACGAGCTGCTCGAAGGCGCGGGCATCGCCGGCCGCGGCGGCGCGGATGGTGACCGCCTCTTCACGCCAAAGCTCCGCTGCGGGGGCGGCGGAGCTAAGCGGGCGGGGATCGGTCACGAGCGCGGTCATCGCCTCGGGGCGGAAAAATCGCAAGCCCGCGGGCTGGCGTATCCGGAGTTCGGATTCATTTGGATTTCTTGGCGTCGCGCGGATCCAGCACACTCACGGCGTACTTGGCCTTGCCCTCGGTATCCTTGCTGTAGGAGACCTTGAGCGTGTAGGTGTCGTCGCTGCCGGGGAAGGCGACCTGTAGGATGCCAGGCCGGCTGCTGCGCATCGTATCGCGGCGGAAGACGAGAGGGGAACCGCCGCCGGAGGCAACGATCTCAAGCCGGTCGAAACTACCGCCGCCGCTGCGCCCGAGGTTGATGAGCATGCCATTGGTAAGGGAGACATTCTCGATCGTGCGGACGGCGAGCCCTTCACGCTCGGAGTCGGTCTCGGCTGCGGTCCACTCGGCGACGGTTTTTCCTTGGGTAAGCGTCGGGCCGCGCTGCGGGTTGGCGCGGGGCGCGGGGGGCTCGGCCAGGGTGTGAACCATCTTCACCACCTGGTCGGCCTGATAGGCGAGCTTGAGGGTCACGAGGTCCTTCTCGCGGGTGACTGTCGTGGCCTTGAGAAACTCAGCGAGCTGTTTGTCGTTGGACTCGGCGAGCGACAGCATGGCGGTGAGGCCCTCGAGAATCTTCATGAGCTTCTCGGCGTTTTTATCGGAGGAGGCGGAGAGCTCGATGTGGGCGAAGAGCATGGGCCCGCGCTCGCCGAGGGCGACGGAGCCGGAATTGGCGAGCTGGAGGATGCGAGCCTGCGGTCCCTTCTCGGGAAAGATCGCGTCGGTCGGCGTGGTACTGGCAGCGAAGAGATAGGAGCCGGAGGCATTGCGGGCGAGGCGGGCGATGGGCGAGTCGGCGCTCTTGGCGAGCGAGGGCGCGGAGCCGCGGAAAACGGCGTGGGCCTTTTGCAGCGAGGCCTTGGACTTGCTGACGAGCACGATGGGCTCAGGCGGGAAGGCGACGAAGACCTCCATCTTTTTACCCTCGGGCGCCTTGGGGTCGGAGATGGCGTAGGCGGGGAAGGGCAGGTCGGTGATCTCGGTGAACACTTTGGGCTCCGCAAGAGTGCCCTGCAGGAGCATGCTTTCGGCGATCTTGCGGAGATCGGCGGTGCCTTGGGCAACGAGCGTGCCATCGAGCGCGGCGGGATCGGCCACGAGATTGGTGCCGTAGGCGGTGAGCGTGCCGATGGTGTTGAGCAGGCGCGGGACATTGATGCCGATGAGGCCGTTGTTGGCGTTGAGCTGGGCCTTCTGCATGATCGCGATCAGCTCCTGGCCGAGCTGGCTGGTGCGCAGGCTGCTGAAGTCGGCATGGATGACCCAGCGGGCGTCAGCGGCGACAAGGGCGGGGTTATACGGTTCGGCCCGAAGGGCCGCGGGCAGCAGCGGGAGGGCGAGGAGCGCCAGCGCAGCGGGACGTAGGAAGGGAAATTTCATGAGTGGGTTGGTTACCAGCGATACACGCCGCAGGGCGCCGAGGTTACGGAAAAGCGATTTTTTCGTCGCAGGCGGGAGGCGGGTGGTAGAAGCAGAGGAGTAGGCAAGTGACCCATGGCCGAGCGGATGAGAGGAGGTTACGCTGGTTCGCCATGCCTGCAAAGGCGTCATATTCCATTCCAGCGACTTTTGCCGCGATGGTACCGTGGGTGAGCCTTGCGGGGTTGCTTGGTTTTGGGCTGCTGGCCTACGCGCAAGTGGGCCATTGGCCGCTGTATAGCCGGCCGGACCCCAAGGATGTGTCCTTGGCGGGCCTCCAGATTGGCGGAGGGTTGACGCTGCTGGTATTCCTATCGGCGCTGGTTTCGCTGATAGCGATGGCAGCCATCAGTTTCTTCACTCTCTGTACCGTGGCGGAGCGCCGGTCGCTGGTGCATCCCTCTTCCTCGCGGGCGCTCTATCTCTTCGGTATCGGCGGTTTGGGACTCTATGTCTTCCTGCTCACGCTGGGCGCGCACATGAACTGGCTGATGGATTGAGACGGCTCAGCCGGACGCATGCAGCTGAGAGCGAAGAGCCCAGAGCAGGCAACAAACCAAATGATGAGCAAGCGGGCCTGCCCTGCACCCAATCAGGCTACGCTTACTCTAGATTTCTGGCTCTCAGCTATCGACTCTCAGCTCTCAACTGACTTGTCCCGGCTCAGGCTTCCTTGGCGGCGGCGCCGGTGAACTGCTTGACGGTGAAGAGTGCGCCGGAGGCTGCGAGGAGGCCGACGGTGATGGCCAGCAGGAGCGCAATCGTGGGGAGAATGGCGAGCGGGACCGATCCCGGGAGCATATGCACGTGCGGAGCCTGCATAAAGGTGCCGTCTTCGTTGCCGGCCACGGGACGGATGAGCGTCACGATGTGACGCACGAGCGAGATCTGGTTGATCTGGGTGGGCACATTGCCCATGCCGATTTCCACGAGGGCACCATACATGAGGCCGACGATGATATAGCGATTGGTGAGCATGCCGCAGAAGCAGCCGAAGGCACTGAAAACAATCACCGCCATAAACTGCCCCAGAAAAAGCGTGGGCAGCGCCGCGGTGAAATTGGGGACGTGATGGAAGATCCCGAGGCCGGCAATCACCGCGAAGCCGAACAGAAAATCGAGCTGCGAGCATACCATTTGGGTGAGATAGCGGAATGCGAGATAGAGCGGTCGCGAGACGGGCCGCGTAAACACATAATCGATTGTGGCTGCGCCGAGGTCGTCGCGCACCGCACCGGCGGCGGAGATGAAGGAGAGGATCGGCACGACGAAGCAGACGTAAAAGCCGGCGGCGAATGGGATGAATTCGCGCGCGATCACCTCCGGGTTTTCGGTGACCGGAAGCGACAGGACCACGAGCGCGGCGAGCATGCCGGCGAGCATGATCCAGTATTTCGGCGTGAAGAACCGCCGCGAGGTGAGGAACCAGAGGCCTCCGAGGGCATGGAGCGGGTGCGGCGTGACGCGGGGAGCGGGAAAAGAAGCGGCGTCCATGGTGGTTAGCGGCGGGACGGGTCGATCGCCTTTTCGAGGATCGATTCGGTGTTTTGCACTTCGTAGATTTTTACGCCGCTCTCGAGGAGCAGCGTGTGGAAATGATCGTCGCCATAGAAGGCGGCGGGGTCGCGCCAGCGGAGATGCACGCGCTCGGCGTCGATCTCGCAGCCGGCGAGGAGGCTGCGGCCGAAGAAGAAGCGGGCCAGCGCATCGGGGTCATCGCAGCGGATGCTCGTGGACTTGGGCCAGCTGGCGCGGGCCACGGCAGACGCGGCCTCGTTGAGCGAGCGGGGGATGCGGCCCCAGCGCAGCAAGAGAAACTCGGCGCAGAGCGTCTCGAGGTCGTGGAGGATGTGGCTCGAGATGAGGACGCTGCGGCCGGAGGCGGCGAGGTCGCGGAGGACGTTGCCCATTTCCTCGCGGCCCATGGGATCGAGGCCATTCATCGGCTCGTCGAGGATGACGAGCTGGGGCTCGTGCAGGAGGCACTGCGCGAGCTTCACGCGCTGGCGCATGCCTTTGGAGAGGGCGGTGAGGCGCTTTTTCCAGTGCGGCTTGGCGAGCTTGACGCGATCGAGATTGGCCTGCGCGCGCGACTTGGCTTCGGCGGCGGAGAGGCCGGAGATCATGCCAAGGCCCACCAACCAGTCGACGGCACCGATGCCCGGGGGCACGGTCTCGGCCTCGGGGCAGTACGCGAGGCGTGCCTGCACGGAAAGATTCTGCCAGGGGGTTTCGCCGAAGACATGGAGCGAGCCGGAGGAAGGCTTGATCTGGCCGAGGAGCAGGCGGAAGAGTGTAGTCTTGCCCGCGCCATTGGGCCCGACGATGCCAGTGATGCCGGGGCGGATCGCGAAGGAGACGTTGTTGAGGCCGAGGATCATGCCGTAGAAACGGCTGAGATTCTCGGCGACCACGAGAGGCGGAGCGGAGGGAGCGGGGGCGTTCATTCGGGGCGCATCCTTCTCAGGAAGACAAACGACGAGAGCACGACGAAGCCGGCGAGACTGTAGAGCGCGCCGTCGAAATCGGAGGAGGTGGAACGGGCGCCCACACGCTTGAGGTTCGCGGCGAAATCGCGATTCGTGATCGGCAGCTCTTCGCCCGCCGTAATCAGCGCCTGATCGGGCCGGAGGATGCCGGCGCGGACCTCGTTGAGATTGTGCGTGAAGCTGGCGCGCTGGATCCAGACCGGGGAGTCGCTGCGATTTCTGCCGGAGATGACGCTCGTGACGACGCCGAGGATCACCCAGAGGCCGACCCAGAGCATGAGGGTATTGCGCGAGGTGCGGCTGATGGCGGAGACGCCGAGCGCGATAGCCGCGAGCGTGACGACGCCGATGGTGTGAAAGAGCAACGCATCGAGCAACGGCCCGAACGAATGGATGATGAAGTCGGTATTGGGCGCGAAGGCGACGCTGAGGAGCCAGCCGAAGAGAAGCGGCCCCGACCACATGCAGAGGAGCACGCCCAGGATGATGCCGAGCTTGCCGAGGAGGTAGTCGGCCGAGGTGATCGGGCGCGAGAGGTACACGATCAAGGCATTGGTGGCGCGGTCGCGCGTGATGAGCCGCGGTAGCAGCGCGGTCATCGCAAAAAGGCTGACCCAGAGCCCGACGTACGAGTGCAGCCAAAATACCACGCTATAGAAACCACCGATGCAGATATCGGGATACAGCAGCACGATCGCACCCATGGCGGAGACCGTGGCCTCGGCGCGCGGACTGATCTGGCGGGCGAGCGTCTCCAGCCAGCCACCATCGGTGACGGATTGGGCGAAGGCGAGGCCGAGCAGCGCGATCAGGAAGCCGCTGACCCAGGCCAGGGCGAGCAGGATTTTGAAAAAGCGCAGCCGGAAGAGCTGGCGGAGACCGTAGGAGACGATGGTCCAGCGGCGGTAATTGATGCCGTGCGGCGTGCCGCGCCAGCGGCTGAGGTCGAGGCTCGCGCTCATAGGCGGGGCGGCTCCGCGGTCGTTCCCCCGGAAGCGGAAGCCAGCAACGGAGGTGGAGCGCTGGTGGCGATGGATTGGATGAACAAGTCGTGGAGGGCGTCGGGATTGGCGACGATCTCGGCCGGCGGCAGGTTGTGCTCCCGCATGAGCTGGAGAATCCACTCGACGGAATCGGTCGGCGAGGCGACGCGGAGCTTGCCGTTGGAAAGCTGGGTGACGGCGGCGCCCGTGGTGGCGAACGCGGCGAGATACCGGTCGCGGCCCGCGCCGGGTGCGAGCTCGACAAGGCGGCGGTGGCGGTTCTTCAGCCCGGCGATGCTGTCGTGCTCCAGCAGGCGGCCGTGGCCGATGATGATCACGCGATCGCACACCCGCTCGATATCGCGGAGCAGGTGCGAGGACATGATGACGCTGGTGCCGAGGTCGCGCCAGAGGGAGCCGATAAGCGAGAGGATGTGTTCGCGGCCGGAGGGATCGAGGCCATTGGTCGGCTCATCGAGGAAGACGACCTCGGGATCGTGGACGAGCGCCTGCGCGAGCTTCACGCGCTGCCGCATGCCGGTGGAATAGGTGTCGACCGGGCGGTAGCGTTCCTGGCCCATGCCGACGAGATCGAGGATCTCGTGCGTGCGCTGGCGGGCGAGCCGCATGGGCATGCCGGCGAGCTGGCCGCAGTAGGTGACGTATTCGCAGCCGGCCATGCCGCCGATATGGCTATCCTGCTCGGGGCTGTAGCCGACGCGTTCGCGCGAGGCGCGGTTGGCGGAGCGGATATCGCGGCCGAGCACGCGCGCGGTGCCCGTGGTGGGCGTCTCCAGATTAAGGAGGCACTTGATAAACGTGCTCTTACCGGCGCCATTGGGGCCGAGAAGGCCGATGGTGCCGGGTGGGACGCGCAGCGTGACATCGGCAAGCGCGCGATGCGTGCCGTAGGTTTTACCGAGGTTATCGGCTTCGATGATAAAAGGGTGCAACGAGATCGGGCGGGCGTTGGGTTCGGACTGGAGTTGTTGTGTATTACACAGGAAGCGGTGGCGAGGTTACAGGAACATTGATTTTTCTGTGGCTAAAGGGTCGCGCGGGTGCCGCGTACGCATTGCAAGCGGACGTAATTTCGCATTCAACGAAGCATCCCCATGCCTATCGCGCCCTCCTCCACCGAGTCCGCTGATGTCCAACTGCTCGGTCGCATGGGCTATGTGCAGGAGCTGCGGCGGCGGATGGGTGGGTTTTCGAATTTCGCGATTTCATTTTCGATCATCTGTATCCTCGCGGGCGGCATTACTTCGCTGCAGCTCGGGGTGAGCGCGGTGGGCGGGGCGGCGGCGGGGATCGTGTGGCCCGTGGGGTCGCTATTTTGTTTTCTCGTGGCGCTGTGCATGGCGCAAATCGCGTCGGCTTTTCCCACGGCAGGCGGGCTGTATCACTGGAGCTCCATGCTGGGCGGCAAAGGCTGGGGCTGGGCGACGGCGTGGCTCAATCTCGGCGGCGTGGTGCTGGTGACGGCGGCGGTGAATGTCGGAGCCTATACGCTTTTCGTGGGCTTCGTCGGGCCGCTGTTTGGGATCGATCCGGCGAAACTGGGCGTGGTGCACCAGATCGTGGGCGTGACGATCATCACGGTCTCGCAGGCGCTGCTTAACCACGTGGGGATCCGCACCGTGACGCGGCTGACCGACTTCAGCGGCTACCTGATTTTTGCGGTGGCGCTGGTGCTGACGGTGGCGCTGATCGCTTTTGCGCCGACGCGTGACGTGGGCCGGCTTTTCGCCTTTGCCAATGTCACGGGACCGGCGGGCGGCGACGTGTGGCCGGCGAACGCCAGCCTGCCGGTGGCGTTTCTTTTGGCGCTGATGTGGCCGGTGTATACGATTACCGGATACGATGCCTCGGCGCATACCTCGGAGGAGACGGTGGATGCGGCGCGCAATGTGCCGCGCGGGCTGCTGCGCTCGGTGGCGATTTCGGGGATCTGCGGCTGGGTGATGGTGAGCGCGTTTGTGCTCGCGATGCCGAGCATCGGCGACGCGGCGAAACAGGGCGGCAATGTCTTTCCGTGGCTGATGACGCAGGTGCTGCCCGGTGCGCTCGGGCAGGTGCTCTGGATCGGCATCGTGGTGGCGAATTACCTTTGCGGCCTCGCGTGCGTGACCTCGACCTCGCGGATGATTTACGCCTTTGCGCGCGACGGTGGGCTGCCGGGCTCGGCGACATTGAGGCAGGTTTCGCCAAAGTGGGCGACACCGGTGGCGGCGATTTGGACGACGGCGGCGCTGGCGATCGGGTTCACGCTGTACACGCCCGCGTATTCCACGCTGACGACAGCGTGCGTGATCTTCCTCTATCTCTCGTATGTGATGCCGACGGCGGTGGGGATATTTGCGCTGGGGAAAACGTGGACGCACTTCGGACCGTTTCGGCTGCCGACGGCGGTGTTTCGGGGGCTGGGTGTCATCTCGGTGCTCGGCGTGCTCGTGCTGGTGTGGATCGGCGTGCAGCCGCCGAATGACCGCGCGCTCACGGTGACGGCGGTCACTCTTGTGCTGCTGGTGGCGGCGTGGTGGTTGGGCGTGCGGAAGCGTTTCGCGGGGCCGCCGGTGATGCGGTTCGGTGGGGAGCGGTAGGACGCAAAGGGCCGCTGCGCTCCATGGTGGTGCCAAGGATTATTTGTTTGTAGTTCCGCCTTCAGGCGGAATCCGTCCAACCTTCCGCCTAAAGGCGGAACTACAAACTACAGTGGCGGAGATCGAAGGGGCTTCGCGCACGTGTGCTGTGCGAAACGCTCACCGAGGACGGTTCGCACTACCCTTTTGGATTACAACAATGAGGTGCAGCCCCATGCTGTGAGGATGCAGTTGCCGAAATATGTTTACCATCTGGCGGAGGCTTCGAATTGGCCCGCGATTCGGCGCGAAGGTTTGCGGAGTGCGAGCGAGTTGATCGCGCGGGCGGGATTGCGCGGGGTGAAGCGGGACGCGCTCGAGCGGCAGCAGCGGCGCGAGGGTATGGAGTTATCGAGCGGAGTGCGGCTGCGCGATCAGTGTCCGATGCCGCCCGAGGCGCTGGCGCGGTGCCTCACGGGAATGACGCCGGAGGAGTGGTATACACTGGTGAATGCTCACGTCTTTTTCTGGCTCGATCCCGACCGGCTGAACCGGCAGCGCAAAGCGTGCGGGCTGCGGCCGCAGGTGGTGTTGACGATGGACGTTGCGAGACTCGTAGCTGCACACGCGAAGCGAATCGCGTTGACGCCGATCAATACCGGCAACGCTCGGCGGCAGCCGGCAAAGCGCAGCGCGGCGACGTTTGTGCCCTATGTCACATGGATGGAATCGGCATGGGCAAGTGAGGCCGCGGCGCTCGGCACGCGGGAGCGAGCGCGTTCGCATACGCCGGTGGAACTCACGGTACGAGGCGCGGTGCCGGATCTCGCGAAAATGATTCTGAAGGTGACGGAGCTGGGGCCGGGAGAGCTGTTTAAGATGTGATGCGGCGTAAACCGTTCACGGCAAGATGAAGACCTCGGCGAGGGCGATGCCGGTGGCTGCGGTTGCGCTCCCGATCTGCAGCGAGTATGAGCCGGGCGGGAGGGTGAGGACGAGTGCGCTGTCGGCGCTGCCTTCGCTGAGCGCAAAGGCGCCGAGCTGCGTGGAGGCGGTGCGTATCTCGGCGACGTTGTTGGCGGTGGACCAGCCGGTGTTGGTGCCGAGGACGGTATTGCCCTGCATGACACGGAGCGTCGGGGCGGCGAGCGGCTCGGCGACGCCGAAGGTGCGCAAGGCCGGACCGATGGCGCGGACGAGGACCGAGCGCGGCCCCGGGCCGGCCACTTGGAAGCCGGCGATGAGCGCGCGGTCACCCGCGCCGACGCGGCCGCGCAGCGAGGTATGCGTGATGAGGCCGCCCGGGGCGCCGACCTCGGCATCGTAGGCTTCGACCAAGGCGAGGCCTGTGGCGGTCGCGGCGGGAGAGCGGGCGACCGCGGTGTAGGCGCCGGGCGCGAGCGTCACGAGGACCGCGGAGTCGGCGCTGCCAGCGCGGAGCGCGAAGGCTCCGACGCGCGCGGCGGTGGTGCGGAGGGCATCAGGGGCGGGCCACGTCGTCCAGCCGGTGTTTTCGGCGACGAGCTGGTTGCCGCGATAGAGTGTGAGCGTGGTCGAGGGGAGCGGGCCGGAGACGCCGACATCGGCGAGCGAGGGGCCGACGGCGCGCAGCAGCACGGGCTTCTGCGCGGCGGTGACGACAAAACCGGCGATCGCGACATTCTCCCCGGCGCCGGGTTCGGTACGGGCCGAGAGATTCACGAGATGGGAGGCCGGGGCGCGCAGGCTGTAGGCGTAGGCCCGGAGCAGCTCGGAGCCAACGGGGTCAACCTCGCGGCGGCCGACGGGCGGCATGCGGAACGTATCCGAGCGCGTAATACGATTGATGATCATCGAATGCGCGGGGTCGCCGGCGGCGAAGGTGCGATTGGCAGCGTCGCCGAACACATTGCCCACCGTGCCATTGACGAGGCCGGAGGCGTCGAGCGGCGTGGCGCTGCGGGCGATCCAGGAGCGTGGCGCGCGACCGCCGGGCGAGTGGCACTGCGCGCAGTTGGTCTCGAGGTAGGAGCGGGCGCGCGTCTCGAGGGATTGGGAAATGTCGTCGGGCGCGGCGAGCTTGGGCAGCGTGGCGGGCGCTGGGACGGTCGGCATGGAGAGATACCCAGCCGCGGCGAGGGCGGCGAGCTGGTTGTCGGGATCGTTGGGAAAGGAGCGGTTGAGCTGCGCGGTATTGAAGCTGAGAGCGTAGCCGCCGGTGGGCGTGTGGCAGGAGAGGCACTCGCCGCGGCTTGGGTAGCGCCACGTTTGGGGGCGGGTTACGCCATTTTCGCGAACCATGAAGGTCTCGTCGGCGCCCTCCTCGGGGACGAGGGTGGCGTTGGTCTGCTCGGCGTTCCAGCGGTAGGTGATGCCGTAAACGTCGTTGGCGGTCTTGACGATGAAGCGCGTCTCGATGCGGCGGGCAGAGCCGGGGTTGCCGCGCTCGAGCTCGAGGTCGAAGTGCTTCACCCAGACCGCGCCGGTCGGAAGCGTCCAATGCTCCGCGGCATTGAAGCCGTACTTGGAAGTGGTGTCGCGCAGCGCGAACCAGCGGCGCTTCTTCGCGTGATCGGACCAGAAGGTGACATTAGGCTCGTAGCCGACGAGGCCCGGCGCAGCGGTGAGCTGGGCGACGTTGGTGAAAGCTCCTGTATCCGCGAGCGTCGCAGGCAGCGCTGTGGCATCGGTGGCGACGGTGGCGAGACGCTTGATCATGCCATCGTCGAGGTCGGCGAGGAGGATATCGCCCTGCCGGGGATCGACCGCGAAGCCCACGACGCCACCCTCGGTGGCGATCTGCTTCAGCTGGGTGGACGGGAGTGGGCGGGCGGCATTGTCGGTGAGCGAGAAGATGCGGCCGCTCGTGAAATCGCCGAAGAGGTAGGTGCCGTGCAGCTCGATGAAACGGTGACCGCGATAGACGAGGCCGCCGATGATGGTGCCGCCGGTATCGCGGCCGTATTCAAAAATCGGATTCGTGAAGGTCGCGCCCGCGGGTGGATTGGCCAGCGGACCGGCGAGGGAGGCTTCGCGGTGGGGCCAGCCGTAGTTGCCGCCCTTGACGATGTGGTTGATCTCCTCGCGGGTGTTGAGGCCGACGTCGGCGAGCCAGAGATTGGCGAGGTCGAAGGAGAAGCGGAAGGGATTGCGGAGGCCGATGGCCCAGAACTCGGAGCGGACCGCAGCGGGAGCGACCGGGAGGCCGTTGAAGGACGTGGCGCCAACGAAGGGATTGTCGGCGGGGATCAGGTAGGTGCCGGCGTGGACGGCGGGATGGGCATTGGGCGTGCGGTTGCCGGCGCGCCGATCGACATCGATGCGGATGATGCCGCCGAGGAAACCGCGGTCGATCCGCTGGCGGTTGGCGGCGGACTCAGATCCCTCTTCGCTGCCGTCGCCGATGGAGAGATAGAGGTAGCCGTCGGAGCCGAAAGCGACCGTGCCGCCATCGTCGGTGAGGCCGGGCTCCATGCGCTGCGAGATGAGCGGCGTCTCGGAGGCGGGTTCGACGACGCCGCTGGCGATGTCGGGCACGTGAAAGCGCGCGAGCCGATTGTAGCGGACGCCGGCCTCGGTGACGGAGTACCAGGCGTAGAGATAGCCGTTGGTGGCGAACTGCGGGTGAAACGCGAAGGAGAGCAGGCCGTGCTCGGGGTCGTTGCCGACCTTGGCGGTGAGATCGAGGACGACCTCGCGCTTGGGGTTGTCGAAATCGCGGACGACGGAGATGAAGCCGGGGAGCTCGGTCACGAAGGCCCGGTGAGTCTCGTTGGGCGCGAAGACGATGCCGACGGGGGCGATGAACTTCACGCCGCCGAAGGCAGGCTCGGTCTTGTAGCTGAAGGACGGGGCCTCGGCGGGGAGCTTCAGCCCGGTGGCGGCGACGCGCTCAATGGCGACGGCGGCGGAGGAAAACGCGAGGGCGGAGCCCAGCAGGAGGGCGCGACGAAGGACGGTGTGAGGCATACGTGGTCGAAGCGAAGATGGAAGCCGACAGGAGCCGGAGACAGAAGCGTAGCAACTCGTATGCAACAAGCCGGAAGTGAATAAAAAGGGGCGAGGTAAGGGGTTGCGAGGGCGGACGGGACGGGAAACGGCCGAAGACGAGGACGAGGAAGGGGGCGATGGAGCAATTGTAGGCGCCGCTCTGCTCCGCGACCGGACCGAGGTGCGGCTGCGATTGCGCGAGCGTCGGGAGCCGGAAACTTGCTGGCGGCTTACGACGCGATTGGGGCCGCGTCCTCGTTCCGTCGCGGCGTAAAGCCGCTCCTACAATTTCGGATGGGAGCCGCTATGAAACGAAATAGCCCGCGAGGGTGAGTCGCGGGCCAGAGTGCTTTCGGATGAATGGCGGTCGGGGACGACCGCTGCTACCTTATGGTGTCGCCGTCACGTTGGTGAAGGTGGCGGTGCAGGTTTCGGAATTGTCGTCGGAGGTGACAGCAAGGCCGATGCGGACGGTGCTGCCCATGCTGATCGAGACGGTTTTCTCGAGGGTCCAGTTGGTGCCGTCGCCGCCGCGGTAGAACTTGAAGGAATCGCCTTCGCGTTTTACGCGGACCCACTCGGGCGCGGAGACCGCGATGGAGGTGTCGATGGTGTTGCCCCCGACGCTGGTGCGGCGGCGGGCTTTGGCGCCGTTACTCGCGGTGAGGAGCATGGCGGCCTCTTTGCAGTCGTCGTTGAGGTCGTCGCGGATCATCACGCCGGCGGCGGCGTCGGAGTCGTTGTTCTGCACGGAGGTGACGCGGGCCTTGATCTCACAATCGCCGGTCGCGACCTGGTACATGTAGCGGAAGCGATCCTCGCCGCCCTTCAGGTCGCCAGAGCCGACCAAGGTGAAGGTGCCGCTGGAGTGCGTGGCGCTGCCCGCGATGCCGACGGAGCCGATATCGATGCTCACCCACGGGCTCGGGAGCGAGTTCGGCGCGAGCGTTTTCACATCGGCGACGTTGGAGTAGGCGGAGGTGCCGTGGGTGTTGCTCGCGTTGACGCGGTAGTAGTAGCGCGTGTCGGCGCTGAGGCCCGTGTCGGGGTGAGTGGTGACGTTGGCGCCGACGGTGATGAGGTCGCTCCACGAGGTGCCGTTGGTCGAGCGCTGGATCTTCTGCGCGGTTTCGTTGCCGGCGTTGTCGTTCCACGAGAGGTTGATCTGGCTCGTCGAGACGGGGTTGAGCTGGAGGTTGGAGGGCGCGACGGGTGCGACCGGGCCGGGATTGAGCGTGGGCCAGCCGCCGACATCCGCCTGCGACTCGATGCGGCCGGTGTAGTTGTTGTTGCGGACATCGTTCACGATGCGGGCATCGGCAGCATCGCGAGCGTGGCTGACGCCGGCGTTGTCGAGCACGAGGTCGAAGATCGCGTCGGCCGCCTGCGTGGTGATCGGCACGGTGCTGGTGAAGAGCGGCACATTGGACATCTGATTCTGCCACTGCGTGGCCGCGGACGTGATCGGGGTCATGGCGCTGTCATCGAGAAATACGCCGACCCACTGCCCCTGCGAGCTGCTGGTGCGGTGGGGGCTCAGGTTGCCGTTGACGTAGGCCTTGGCGGCGGAGGTGTACGTGTGCTTGGTGATCACCTCGATGGTAGGATCGCTCGTGTTGGGGTTGATGTACTTGTTATTAACGAAGTGATACTGGAACAGGACGTTGCTCGGATTCGACGGGCTGGTCTCGACGCTGCCGGAATAGCGCGAGCCGGAGCTCGAGTAGTCGAAGATGAGGTTGTTCACGGCCTCGAGCTGCACGTTGTAGCCGGCGTTGTTCGCCATGTCGTTGGCCTCAAATTGCGGCCCGCGCATCACGTAATGGGCGAAGAGCGAGTGGTGGATCGAGACGGTGCTGGCGCTGATATTCATACCGTAGGCGTGGTTATCGCCGTAGGGATGCAGGCGGTAATAACCGAGCGGCTCGGAGAGGATGCACCACTGGATCGTGACATTGCGGCTACGGACGATGCCGAAGAGCTCATCGCAGCTCCACGACACAGAGCAGTGGTCGAAGAGCACGGTTTGCGAATCGTCGATGCTTACGCAGTCAAGACCCGCGGAGGTGTTGTAACGCTCCATCTCATTTGCATCGAGATAGGCGAGCAGCGCGACATCGCCGCGGCGTATCCGGATATACCTTACAACGATGTTGGTCGCGTTTTTGATATCGACGCTGTAGTCGCGGAGACAGATGCCGTCGCCGGGAGCATCGGAGCCATCGATGGTGAGATTGCTGCCGTTGATGGTGAGACGGTCCTTCAGCACGATCGTGCCGGCGACCTGGAACTTGATGATGCTCGGGCGGGCCTGGTTGATGGCCCAGCGCAGCGTGCCGCTGGCGGGGCTGCCCGGATTATCGTCCGAGAGGCTGGTAACGTAGCGGACGGTGCCGCCCTGACCGCCGGTGGCGAGACCACCGAAGCCTTGGATGGCGGACTGCGCACGGACGAGCGCGGCGGGGAGCAGCAGCGTGACGAGGAGGGCGAGGAACAGCGTGGGCTTCCACGCGGAGACAAACGAACGGAGCAGGGTTGGATTCATGAGGAACGACTGACTTGGGTGATGACTGCAACTAACGTGGCGCTGGAAAATCGGGAAAATCGGGACGTCAGTAGACTGCCGCCCGAAGTGGCTTTGGGCGCGTGAACGGGAAACGAGCAGCAGCGCTACGGACTACTTCTTAGCGGCGCGGGCGGGATCGTGCTTGGGGTTGACGGTCGGCATCTGGGCACCCACGGCGGTGCGCCAGGCGGCGAGGCGCTTCTGGAGCGCGGCGACCCGCCTGGACTCAGCGGGCGCGAGATTGCGCGACTCCGCAGGGTCGTCGCGCAGGTTGAAAAGTTCGAGAGCCGCGCCTTTGCCGGCGAGCGTGGTCTCGTAGTATTCGATCAGCTTCCAATCGCCCGCGCGGAGCGCGCCGGCCGGGCCGCCGAAGCCGGAGGCGTGGTAGTGCGGGTAGTGCCAGAAGATCGCGTCGCGCTGCGGCGCGGCGCCGCCGCGAAGCAGCGAGGCGAGGCTGATGCCATCGAACGGGCCGCCGGCGGGCTCGGAGGCGGAGGTGGAAGCGGCGTCACGCGTCAGCTCGACGAACGTGGGGAAGAAATCGACGGAGGTGACCGGCGTGGCGTTGGTGCCGCCGGGGGCGATGACGCCGGGCCAGCGCATGACGAGCGGGACGCGGATGCCGCCTTCGTAGAGCTGGGCCTTGCCGCCGCGGAGGGGCGTCTGCGCGGCATCGCGGAGGAGGCCGCCATTGTCGGAATAGAAAACGACGAAGGTGTTTTCGCGGAGGCCGGCGGCATCGAGCTTGGCGAGCACGCGGCCGATGCCCTCGTCGAGCACCTCCATCATCGCGGCGATGATGGGATTATTCTCGGGGCGATCGCCGCCGGGGCGGGCGCGGTGTTTGGCGACGAGGGCCTTGGGCGCCATGATGGGCGAATGGATGGAGTTGTGCGCGAGGTAGAGAAAGAAGGGTTTGTCGCGGTGGCGCTCGATGAAATCGACGGCTCGCGTGGTGATCGCCTCGACGCCGTGCGCGTCCTCCTCGGGGTCGTCGTCGGACTTGGGCTTGTGCGTGATATAGTTCTCGGCGAAGCCCTGCTTGTCCGGGCCCTCGGCGATGCTTTGCGCGCCGGTGTAGCCGCGGGCGAGGTGCCACTTGCCGAAGAGGGCAGTGGCGTAGCCGCGCGCGGCGAGCTTCTCCGCGATCGTGACCTCGGCGAGCGGGAGGAATTTCTGCCACTTGGGTTGCTGCAGCTGCGCGTAGGGAAAATCGGCTCCGGCGATGAAGTCGGTGATATGCGTGCGCGCGGGGTACTTGCCGGTCATCAGCGCGGCACGGGTGGGCGAGCAGACCGGGCAGGCTGCGTACGCAGCGGTGAAGC
>JAZKEV010000313.1:0-31850 GCA_040386765.1 Verrucomicrobiota bacterium
GTTTGTCCTCGGTTCGGCTCCTGTTCAAAAATGTCTTTGTTGCGGCTCCGCCGCCCCCGGGGTCTCTGTACTCCTCTCGGTGCACTCTGTGCCCCCTGGCCCAGCTTGCTTCCTCTCGCGCCTCACCGTGCCGTCACGACGGATTCCGCGTACTCCAGCTCGCCGGTCCGGCCGTTGAAAAACTGAAACACCACCTGCGGCTGCGGATAAGCCACCCAGCGCTCGCCGCCGAGCTGCAGCGGGTTGTTCGCCACGTTGTTCACCTGCACGATGCAGTAGTACGGGTAGTGCCGCTGCGTCCGCGGGATGTCGTTCAGCATGAAGCTCGACCAGCGGATATCCACCTGCCGCGGGCCCGACTTGAAGAGCCCCGTGATCGGTCGACGGCCCTCGTCGTTGAGCGTGTGGTTCACGGAATTGTGCGGCGAGGAGCAGATCTCCCAGATCATGTCGCTCACCTTCACGACGAAGCTGTTGTGCAGGTCCGCCGTCAGCACGAAGACGGGTTTCCGCAGCTTCTCCCACGCCGCGATCAATTCCTCGCGCTCGTGCAGCAGGGCCGTCCACGCCTCGTCCTTGCCCGCCGCCATCTCGTGCCCGCCCGCGCCATCGTGCGGGATCGTGAAATTCACCGACGACGCGAGGAAGAAGAAATCCGCATCGCTCTCCCGCATCGAGCGCAACAGCCACTCCTTCTGCTCCGCGCCGAGCATGCTGAGGCCGGGCTTCATCGGATTGGCGGGGTCGTGCATCTCGCGATGCGACTTCGTATCGAGGAGGAAATACTCGCAGTTCCCCACGCGGAACTTCCCATACGACCGCCGGCCGATGGAGTAGCTGCCCACGCTGTCGGCCACGGCGGCTGGCTCGATGCGCACGTGCTGGGCATCGATGTATTCACGGACGGCATACACGCCCGCGTTGGGATTGCCCGGGCGCTCGGAGTCGAGCGCGAGGATATCCTCGCCCGCCGTCGGCTTGGCCCAGTGCACGTGGAGATTGCCGGCCTGCTTGAAATTAATCCGCGAGAAATTCGCCTCCGCATCGTACAATACATCGCTGCCTCGCTTCAGCTCCGCGCGGCCGAAGTGAATGGATTGCGGGTGCTCGACGGGATTGGCCCAGCCGAGATAGTCGAACCACGCCTGCACGGCGATATCGCGAAACACCGCGCGCCGCTCCTTGAAGCCCGTCGTGCCCGCGCCGCGGATATCGTTCACCAACTCGTGATCGTCGAAAGTGAAGACCGTCGGCACGCGCTTGTGCCAGTCCGCGAGATTGGCCCCGCGCCGCAGGTAGAGTTTATAGTTTTCCCACATGCCGGTGATCGTTGGCACCACGTCCACGATCCGCGGCACTTCACCGGCGCCCGCGCCGACTTGCTGCGCCCACGACTCCGGCGAGTACGTGCGCATATCCTCGTAGAGCCAGTCGCCGTTGATGATCGAGAAATGAACCTTCTCCGGCACGCGCTCGCGGAGCATCGTGGCAAAGGTCGGCAGGCTCGGCCCGATGCCGCCCGCGGGATTCTGCGTCTGACAGCACCCGAGCTCGAAACGAAAGTTGAACAGCCCGCGTGGATTCAGCTTCTCATCGCGGAAGTGCGCCGCCGCCGGCAGCGTCCGGAAATCGCCGCGCGGCCCCTGACTCTGGCCGTCGCCAAGCACCTCGAGGTGGTAGCGCGTATTGGGCTTCAGCCCCTCGATGCGCACGGTGCCGGTGAGATCGCGCGCGAGCGTGGTGGTCACCACCGCCGAGCGGCCGGTGAGTTCCGCCGGCTGCGGACCATAGCGCACGGTAAAGGTGCCAGGCCGCGTCGTGCGCGCCCACACCACGATGCTCGACTCCGTCACCTGCCCGAGCATGGGGCCGAAGGAAATTTCGGTCGCCGCGATCGCATCACACGCAACCACGATAGCCGCCACGGCGGCAAAAAAGGACTTGGGGTACACGCGCGTGACGTTGGTGAGCACGACGCGCGCTGGAAACGCTTTTTATCGCGGCGGCCTGCAGGGTAGCGACGAGCCCGCCTGCGTCGTGGGCTGCCCGCTTGCGGGCGCTCGTCCGAGTTACGACGAAGCGCCAGCGAGCTGGCGGCCTACCTGGCGGGCGAACCTCCTGAAGTCGCGGCGTAAAGCCGCTCCCACAACTGGGCGTGCGGGCCGTTGAGGGAATTCCGTCCCGCCGCTCACGCGGTGGGCTACCTTCGATCCGGCTCGATGTTATGCGAGCCGTTGCACCAAGCCCGATCCCTGCGCTCACGCGCAGGGCCACCAAGCCAGTTCCTCCTCACTTCAGCGGCGGGGCGTTCTGGCGGAGAAACTCCACCTCGAACGTCTGCTGCATCTGCGGCTGGGTGTACTGGCCCACGAGCCGGTCACCCTGCGCATCGTAGTTGAGCACATACGTGGCGCCAGGGTAACCCGTGTCATTGAGCTCCACCGCCACTTGGAGGCCCGGCCCTCCCTGCATCCAGATCGACCGCGAGACGTTGATCGATTTCGGGTTGTAGTAGCCCGCCTCGAGCTTGCCGCTGATATCGGGATTGCGCAGCTCGAGCGCATAGCCGCCGTCGGTCCGCACCCAGCGCCCGAGCAGCTTCTTCACGCCCTCCGGCACGGTCGCGTTTGAAGCGGCTTTCGCCGGCTCCGCCTTGGTCGCCGCAGTCGGCGTCGCGGGCGCTGCCGCTGACGATGCTGCACTCCCACCCGCCGCCGGCTCCGCTTTTTTGCATCCGAAAAGGATGAAGCTGGACGCAAGAGCGGCGCCTAGGACGGCAGGTTTCGAGAGGTACACGCCGGAAGCTGAGGGGCGGTGCCTCGTCTTGGCAAGGGTCCAAGGGCGATGTCCCTTGTGTTCCTACAGCCCGCCGTGAGCGGCGGGACGAGTTGCCATGCTCCCTGCGCTCACGCACGGGGCCATATCAAATCACAGTGCTGGCAGGCGCGCGTTAGCTAGCACGCACCTGCGGGTCCTTAGTCGGCGCTCAGAACAATCCGCGCACGCCCACCGTCCAGATCGCGCCGTAGTCGGAGTAGCGATTCATGATCGTGGCGGTGCCGGAGCCGTAATAATTAACCTGCGGCTTGTTGAAGACATTCCGCACCGAGGCGAACACGGTGGTGTATCGAGAGAAGCGATACGCCGCCTGCATATCGTGCGTCAGCCGCTCGCCGTCGAAGACACTCCAGCCGCTGGCCGGGGTCGCTGCGCGGCGAAACTTCGACACCCACACGAAATTCCACCGCAGCGACAGTCCACGATGGTCAAAGGAGACGCCGCCATTGGCGATGTTCTTCGGCCGGCGGAAATTCTCGTAGTGATCGTAGTGCAGCCGCGTGTAGTTGCCGAAGAGCGACAACCGCCGCCAGAAGCCCGGCAGGAACACGAGATTCTGCCGATAGCTGAGCTCGCCCGAGGTCACGTGCGCCTTCCGCACGTTGGCAAACGTCGTCACGCGATACCCGCCGAGGTCGATACCGTCGTCCTCGATGTAGTCGTCGCCCGGCGCCACATCGAAGACGTTCGACTGGATCAAGTCCGTGATGTCGCGCCGCGCGCCGGAGAACGTGAGGAAGCCCGCGCCCTTGGGGAAATAATATTCGGCGCTCGCAAACAGATTCCGCCCGCGTTCCGGCTTGAGATCGGGATTGGAGATAGTCGCCGACGGAGGATTGCTTTCGGCATTGATCGTGACGCCACCGGCCAGCTGGTTGAGATTGGGCCGCGTAATGGAGTCGTTGAACGACGCCCGGAAGATCAGGGAATTGCTCCACCGGTAGGTCGTATGGAGATATTTCAGCCACGTGTGATAGTCCGACTGGTTGGTCAGCTTGTCGCCATAGCGCACACGAATGTACTGCAGATCGGTGGACGGTACCATGCCCGTCGGACTGCCGGTAAGCACGTTTTGGGTATAGCGGTTGCCGTGATCAAACGGACCGGTCGCGGTGCTGCGGGTCTTCTCCATCCGGAAGCCAGGCGCGATGTCGAATTTCGGCGAGACCTTGACGATCGTCTGCTGGTAGACCGAGTCGATCTGCTCCTTGATGTCCCAGTTGGTGGTGAGCTCGGTCTGAAGGAGGGTCGAGGCGGGCACCGGCGCGAACCGCTCCGGGTGCGCACCGTATTCGCGCGCCATCGCAAAGCGATCGATCGCCGGGATATCCTGCAAATTGCCGCCCGCGAGATTGCGCGTGAGATAGTCGGGCTCGATCTGCCAGCGCTCGTCGCCCGTGCCGGGCAGGAGATCGGGGCCGAGATAAGTGCGCGTCGGGATGGCGGGGCGATTCACGTTGCGCACCTGCTCGTTGATATCGCCGCCCCACTTGAGGAGCACGGGCGTCTCCCAGCGTGTCAGGCTGTAGCGGAAATCCGCCTTCGCATTCCACCGCTGGTCTTTGCTGCTAAAGGGCTGGAGCCGCATCGCCGGCGCCGGCGGAGTCGTGTAGTTCGCCGGATTGCGCCAGTCGAGTCCGCCCGTCTGGATGATGTTGATGGCCGCATCCTCGGGCGCCCCGCGCTCCCAACGGAAGGTGCCCGCCAAGGGGCCCGAGGTGCCCGTATGGAAATAGCCGTAGTCGACATCGTGGTAGAAATTCGTGCTGCGGGACATCGTGCCCTGCACGTCGGCGCGAAACGCGCCCTTCTTGTAGAAGCCGCCGGAGCCGAAGGTAGCCGTCGCGCCGTGCTTGTTGAACGTGTTGTTAAACATCAGCTGCGCGTTCGCGCTGGTCGAGGTCTGGCTCGTGAGCGAGTACTCGGTCGCCGCGTCCTTCGGGTCCGCCGCCAGCGGGCCGTTGACCGCGTTGTTGAAGGTGAACCGCGCGTTACGCTGGAAGTTGAGCGCTTCGTAGGTGTTATAGTCCGCGCGCGCCCAGACCATGAAGTCCTGCGAGATCTTGTAATCGAGCCGCAGATTGTAGTTGGTGCGGTTGGTCACTTTCGGCGCGTCAGTTAGCTCGAAAACGCTCATCCGCGGCAGTTCCGTCTCGTTGTTGCCCGGGTTGGCGTCGAAGACGTGCGTGTAGTTCGTGATGTTCTGCTCCACGAAAGTGCGGGAGAAATTGTAGCCCACGAGCATGCCGAGCTTTTCGGCAAACACGTCGGAGTACTCGAGGGAGATATTGGGTTGGAACTTGTAGTTCTTATCGTCGTCCGGACCGACCGTCTTCTTGAGGTCGGTCTGGTGCGAGTTGATCTGCGTGCTCGCCGACCAGCGCACCTGCCGGCCCTTGCGGTCAAAGGCACCCTTGGAGCGCAGGTTGATCACGCCCGCCAGCGCGCTGCCCGCGACGTCGGGCGTGGGTGTCTTGCTCATCTCGACTGTCTCGATGCTCGAGATCGAGAGCTGCTCGAATTCGAAGGCGCGCCCCGTCTCGATGTTCGAGGAGCCCGCGCTCGCGACCGGCGCACCGTCCATCATGATCACCGCGTACTTCGGATCGAGGCCGCCGATGCTCACGGTGCGCACGTCGGCATCGACGTAGTCCATCATCACACCGGGCATCAGCTTCAGAAATTCGCCGATGTTGCCCTCCGACACGTCGCCAAACGCATCGGACGAAATCACGGTCTTGATCTCCAGCGCCGCCTTCTGCTCCTGGATGGCCTTGAAATTTCCTTCGCGCTCCGTGACGACGCGCACCGTAGCCAGCGTCAGCACGCCGGTGCCCGCCTCCGCCTTGTTGGTCATGGTGATATCGTGCGTCACCGTCTGGCCGGCAGCGACGCGCACGGTCGTCTCCGAGGGGTCGAGACCGAGAAACGAGACGAGCACGCGGGCCTCGCCCGCCGGCACACCGCTCAAGGTGTAGGCGCCGCCGGCTTCCGCGACGGTCGAGATATTGGTCCCCGCGACGGTCACGACCGCGCTGCGAAGATATTGGCCGGTCCCTTCATTCAGGACGCGGCCGGTGATGGTGCCGGTAGCCGCTTGAGCGCGGAGGACGGCGGGGACAACGAACAGGAGCGCGAGGCAGATCGACAGCGATGCCCGGACACTCCGACCCAACAATTGGACGACAGGGTAGTGCATGGTGGTCACGATCCACACGTTTCTAATACGCGTGTGAATCTTGTAACCATAAAGTTACTTTCGGCCGCCCGGGTCAAGCCGCAACCGGCCCCGGGCCGCCCCAGCGGGCGATCTGCAACCTGTCTGCGCGGGCTACTTGATCGGCGAAAAATCCGTCGGCGTCAGGAAGACCGAGACCACCTTCGTGGTGATCTTGCCGTCCTTCTCCGAGGCGGTGCGCGCCTTGGCCCAATCCGCGTCGTCGCGAAAGCCCTTCCACGCCGCGGTGGCGGCATCGCGGCTCGGATAGGCGAGGAAATAGATGAGCGTGTTGGCCGCGCCCTTGTCGGCATCCAGCGGGTGGAAGTAGCCGAGATTGGTCATGCCGTGCTTGGCAAAGAGGCCGGCGGTGTGATCGCGGAAACGCGCATCGAGATTCGGCAGCTTGCCCTCGGGGGTCGTGTAGGTGCGCAGCTCGAAAACCCGCGGCGCGCCGCCCGCCTTCGCGCCGGCGGTCATCGACTTGGCGAAATCCGTCGGCGCGAGAAACACCGACTCCACTTTCGAGACGATCGGGCCATTGGCGGTCGTCTTCTTGTTCACCTCTTTCCAGACCGGGTCGGCGAGGAATGCCTTCCAAGAGGCGGTCGCGGCGTCGCGGCTCTTGTGCTCGAGGAGGTAGATCAGCTTGTTCTCGCCGTCGTCTTTCGCCTCCGCCGGCACCCAATAGATCACGTTCTTCATGCCGTGCTTTTCGAAGAGCGCCAGGGTGTGCTCGCGAAACCGCGCCAGCAGCGCGTCGCGTTTGCCCGGAGGCGAGGTGTAGGTGCGCAGCTCGTACACCGGCGCAGCGGCCGGCGCCGCGAGCGCGGGCAGGGCCAGCGCGAAACACGCAAGAAGCAGGGAGATAACCAAGCGGGGCGATTTCATGGGAAGGCCGAGTCTGCCGTGTACGGGCGCGGCGTCAAACCGGCACCAGCAGCTAGGGGCGCTTTTGGAAACGATGATCGTATTTTGCTCGTTGCTCCCGCCCGTGCGTGCGCCTCACATCGCACCTCCGGGTTCTCCCCGCCGCGTCGACCTCGCATGCACCTCCGCCTCGCCCTCCCCCTTTCGCTGGTCACCTTCGCGGCGAGCGCCTCCGCGCAGCTGGCGACCGCCTCCTTCAAGTTTCCCACGCAGACGCTCACGGTGCCCGCGGGCTTCACGGTCGAGCAGGTCGCCGCGCCACCGCTCGCCAATCGGCCGATCGCCATCGCCTACGATCCCGAGGGCCGGCTCTATGTCACCGATTCCTCCGGGCTTAGCGACCGCGCACCCGTGCAGTTTGAGCAGAAGCCGCACCGCGTCGTCCGGCTCGAGGACACCGATGGCGACGGCGCTTTCGACAAGCAGACGATCTTCGCGGAGAAGATGATGTTTCCGCAGGGCGCGCTCTTCTACGAGGGCTCGCTCTATGTCGGCGCTCCGCCGCACATCTGGAAACTCACCGACAAGGATGGCGATGGCGTCTCCGATGAGCGCACCGCCTGGTACGATGGCAAGACCCTCACCGGCTGCGCCAACGATCTCCACGGCCCCTACCTCGGGCCGGAGGGCTGGATCTACTGGACCAAGGGCGCCTTTGCCGAGCAGTCGCACACGCTCGGCAACGGCAAGCCCTTCGTCACGCGCGCCGCGCACATCTTCCGCTCGCGGCCCGATGGCTCCGGCCTCGAGCCTGTCCTTACCGGCGGCATGGACAATCCCGTCGGCGTCGCCTTCACCGCCACCGGCGAGCGCATCCTGAGCGGCACCTTTTTCCAGATCGGCACGCCCGGCAAACGCGACGGGCTCATCCACGCCATCTACGGTGGCGTCTACGGCAAGGACCAGGCGGCCGTCGCCACCGGCCACGTGCGCACCGGCGATCTCATGCCGATCATGACACACATGGGCGCCGCCGCGCCGTGCGGCTCGACCTCGTATCGCTCGGCCGCCTTCGGCGCCGACTACGCCGACAATCTTTTCGTCTGCTATTTCAACCTGCGCAAAGTCTCCCGCCACCAACTCGTGCCCGACGGCGCCACGTACCGGACGGTCGATACCGACTTCATCACCTCCGACAGCCCCGACTTCCGCCCCACCGATGTCCTTGAGGATGCCGATGGGAGTCTCCTCGTCGTCGACACCGGCGGCTGGTACAAGATCTGTTGCCCCACCTCGCAGGTCGCCAAGCCCGACATCCTCGGCGGCATCTATCGTATCCGTAAAACGGGTACGCCAAGGGTCACCGACCCGCGCGGTCTCGCCATTAAATGGGCCAACCTCCCGCCCGCCGAGCTCGCGAAGCATCTCTCCGACCCCCGCCCCTACGTCGTCGACCGCGCCGTGCACGCGCTGGGCAAGCAGCCCGCCGCGGCCGCTATCGCCGTCCTCAAAGCCCCCGCTCCCGCCACGCGCCGTTATGCGCTTTGGACGCTCGCGCGCAGCGACTCCGCGGAAGCCCGCGCGGCCATCCGCGGCGCGCTCACCGATAGCGACGCCTCCGTCGCTCACGTCGCGCTCCAACTCGTGAGCCTCGCGCGCGATCCGGCGGCCGTCGATGCGCTCACGCGTTTGGTGACGGGCAGCAATCCGATGTTCGCCCGCCTCGCCGCCGAAGCCCTCGGCCGCATCGGCGATGCCCGCGCCGTCGCTCCGATCCTGGCCGCCGCCGCGAAGCTTCCTGTCTCCGAAGCCACCGCCACGGGCACGCCCGCCGCCGCTGCCGACCGCATCCTCGAGCACGCATTCATCTACGCGCTCGTCGACCTCGGCCGCCCCGATGAGCCCCTCGCCAAGCTCGCGCCTGCCACGGCACCGCGCGTCACGCGCATCGCGCTGGTCGCGCTCGACCAGCTGCCGGATTCTCCGCTCAAGCCCGCGCATGTCCTGCCCTTTCTCAATTCCGGCAACGCCATCCTCCGCCAGACCGCGGGGTGGATCGTCGGTCATCGCTCCGATTGGGGCACCGCGCTCGCCGAGCATTACCGCGGTCGTCTGAAAGGCGCCATCGCCGCCGACTCCGCGGCCGATCTCCAGCTCCAGCTCGCGCAACTCGCCAAGTCGCCGGATATCCAAGCCCTCCTCGCCGAGACGGCTACCGGGAGCAACGCCGCCCCCGCCACGCGGCTCCTCGCCCTCCGCGCCATGGGCGCGACGAGTTTGAAGGAGACGCCCGCGCGCTGGTACACCGACCTCGCGGCGCTCGTCGCCTCGCCGGATGCGCCCATTGCGCGGGAAGCGATCTTTACGCTGCGCTCGCTGCCGCGACCCAAGCCCTTCCCGGCGCCGCTGGGCGCAGCGCTCGTTCACTTCAGTCGCAACGCCGCCGCGCCCACCGAGCTTCGTCTCGAAGCTCTCGCGATCGCGCCAGCCAATCTCGGTGCGCTCGAGCCGGCGCTCTTCGATTTTGTGATCGCACATCTCGCGCCCAAGCAATCGATGCAAACGCGGGCCACGTCCGCCGCCATTCTCGCTCAGGCCCCGCTCACCGCCGAGCAACAGCTCGCGCTCGCCGATGCGATGAAGACCGTCGGCGCGCTCGAGGCGCCCAAGCTCCTCCCCGCGTTTCAGAAGCGCCCCACCGAGGCGCTCGGCCTCAGGCTCCTCGCCGCGCTGCGCGATTCGCCTGCCCAAGCCGGCCTGCGCGGCAATGTCCTTCGCCCCATCATCGCGAAATTTCCCGCCAGTGTCCAAGCCCAGGCCGAGCCGCTCCTCGTCGCGCTCAATGCCAACGCCGCACGCGAAAACGCCCGGGTCGAAGAACTCCTCCCCGCCGCGAAGATGGGCGATGTGCGCCGCGGCCAGGAAGTCTTCAGCAGCCCAAAGACCGCGTGCATGCTCTGCCACACCATGGGCCACGGCGGCGGCAAACTCGGCCCCGATCTTTCGCGCATCGGCAACATCCGCGATGAGCGTGAGCTGCTCGAGGCCATCATGTTTCCCAGCGCGACCTTCGTGCGCGGCTACGAGCCCGTGATCGCCACCACGAAATCCGGCGAGAGCCACATGGGCATCGTGAAGAAGGACGCGGCCGATGAGCTCATCCTCGCCACCGGCCCCGAGTCCGAGCAGCGCGTCGCCCGCGCCGCCCTCGCCGATCTTCAGCCTGGCACGATGTCGCCGATGCCCCCGGGCATGGACGTCGTCCTCTCCGCGCAGGAGCTTGCCGACCTCGTGGCCTTTCTCAAATCGCGTAAATGAAACGTGATTCGTTGATGAGCCGTTTTCATACCTAGGCGCAAAACGTTTCATCGGCTCTCCGGAGGCCGTGGCGTGAACGATGCTAATTGAGCGGCGTTCACGTATGAAGCTCTCTCAGCTCAAGGAATCCGGTCACTGGCCCACTCTGCTCACGTCGTTTCTCTACTTCGACGTCAGCTTCATGGTGTGGACGCTCCTCGGCGCGCTCGGTGCGATGATCGCTCCATCGCTCGGTCTCGATTCCAGCGACAAGTTCCTGATGGTCTCGACGCCGATCCTCTCCGGCGCGTTTCTCCGCATCGTGCTCAGCCTGCTGGTCGATCGCATCGGCACCAAGGCTACCGGCATCATTGCCCAGCTCATCGTCATGGCGGGCCTCGCGGTCGCGTGGCGCTTCGGCCTGCACTCGCTGGGACAAGCGCTCGCGCTCGGCGTCGTGCTCGGGCTGGCCGGCGCCAGCTTCGCCGTCGCGCTGCCGCAGTCGGGCCGGTGGTATCCGCCGCACATGCAGGGCGTCGTGCTCGGCCTCGCTGGCGCGGGTAATGTCGGTGTGGTCATCGACCATCTCCTCGCGCCGCGCATCGCCGCAGTCCACGGCTGGCAGTCGGTCTTTGGTGCCGCGCTCATCCCGCTCGCCATCGTATTCGTGCTTTACGTGGTCTTCTCGAAGGAGCCGCCGGGCACCTTCAAGAAGAAGAAACTCGGCGACTATCTCGATCTCCTGCGGCAACGCGACGCGCACTGGTTCTGCTTCTTCTACACGATCAGCTTCGGCGGCTTCGTCGGGCTCGCCACGGCGTTTGCCATCTACTTCCGCGATGAGTTCGGGCTTCAGCCCGTGCAGGCCGGTGAGGCTGCCGCGCTCTGCACGCTCGTGGGCGCGCTGGGCCGGCCGTTCGGCGGCGCGCTCGCCGACCGCCTCGGCGGCATCCGCGCGCTCGGGATCTTTTACTCGGTGGCCGCCGCGGCGATGATCGTGGCCGCGCTCTCGCACTCGCTCTGGATCTGTGGCGGGGCGTTCTTCGTCGCCTCGGGTGCGTTCGGCATGTGCAACGGCTCCGTCTTCCAGCTCCTCCCGCAACGGTTTGCGAAGGATATCGGCGTGATGACCGGCCTCGTGGGCTGCGGTGGTGGCGTAGGGGGCTTCATCCTCGGCATGCTCTTTGGCGCCTCGAAAGGTCAGACTGGCAGCTATCTCAGCGGCATCCTCTTCTTCGCCGGCCTCTGCGTGGTGGCGCTCGTGGGCCTCAAGCTCGTGAAGACCCGCTGGCGCACGACGTGGGGCGCGCTCGCCGCAGCGCGGATTTGAGGGCAGGTTCGGCGTGCGGCCTTCCCCCCTGTCATTCCAGCGGGGTGAAGAATTCCCGCGTGCGCAGGCGTGAGGGTATTCGTTGCCGTGGATTCTTCGCTCCGCTCAGAATGACAAACCCTTTTGAAACCCACCCCAGGAAAATGACCGCGCACCGGGCCTGCCGATGAATATCCACGCCTCCGGCCACGCCCTCCCCAGCCGCGCCGGCTCCGCCTGCGAAGACGCATGGTGCCTCCGCCAGCGGGGCACGACACTGGTGGCGGCACTGGCCGATGGCGTCGGCTCCAGTCGCGAGGGCGGCGCGGCGGCGCACCGCGCCGTCGAAATGCTTGTCGACTACTATCTCGCACGGCCGCGTGCCTGGTCGCCCCGGCGGGCGCTCGCGGAATTCACCGCGCAGATCAATCGCCACCTGCACTCCGAGTCGCTCGAGCGTCACGGGCAGCCGGAACTCGCCTGCACTCTTTCCGCCGTCGTCATCGAGGGCGGCCGGCTGTACGGGTGCAATGTCGGCGATTCGCCCGTCCTGCACTGGCGGCGCGGGCGTATCCAGATTCTCTCTACGGCGCACACCGTTGCGCAGCCCGAGCTCGCTCACGTGCTCACGCAGGCGCTCGGCCTCGCGGCCACAGTCGACCCACAGTTCTTCGAGCTCGAGCTGGCCGATGGGGACCTCGTCTTCCTGTGCTCCGATGGCGTCTCCACGCCACTCCCCGAGGCGCGTCTCGCCGAGCTGCTCTCACGCCGGCCCACGGCGCGCGCCATCGTCTCCGCTGCACACGCGGTCTCCGAGGAGAATCCCGAGCTCGCCGACGATGCCAGCGCCATCGTGCTGGATGTCGTCGAGCGCGGCCACAGTGCCGAAGCCTCACGCCAGCGGCTCGATGTTCCGCGGCACCTCCGCGCTGGCGATGTGTACGGCGGCCACCGGCTCGAGCGTCCGCTCGCGCCGAGCGAGCGGGTGTGGCTCGCCGTGGCGGAGAACGACTCGTCCACGCGTGTCGTCCTCAAGTTTCCCGCGACCGATGCCGCCGAGGTCGAACCGATGCGCGATGCCTTCATCCGCGAGGCGTGGAATGCCACGCGGCTCAGCTCCGCCGATCTCGTCCGCGCGTGGCTGCCCGAGAGTGACACGCTGCGCTGTTACGCGATGGAGTTTGTCGACGCGCCCACGCTGGCCACGGTGCTGCGCGCCGGCCGACTCGGCGTCGAGGAGGCGCGGGAGCTTGGGGCGTTTCTGCTCCGCGTCGGTCAGTTTCTGCTGCAGCACGACCTCGCGCACGGCGACATCAAGCCGGACAACATCCTCGTCCTTCGCTCGCCCGGCAGCATCCGCTTCCGCCTCCTCGATCTGGGGAGCGCGGCCGAGTTGTTCTCCGTCACGTCGCGCGCAGGCACGCCCAGCTATCTCGCGCCTGAGCGGTTCCGCGGCGCCGCGCTCTCGGAGCGCACGGAGATCTTCGCGATCGGCATCACGCTCTACGAAGCCCTCACCGGCACATATCCTTATGGTGAGATCGAGCGGTTCCAGACGCCGCGCTTCGATACGCAGCCGCGCCGCCCCACGCGCCTCAACGCCGTGGTGCCCGACTGGCTCGACTCGATCGTGATGCGGGCCATCGAGTTGGACGCCGACCGCCGCTACCAAAATTTCTCCGAGATGGCCTATGCCCTCGCTCACCCCGCGCAGGTCACGCCGCATCACCGCAAGGACTCTCCGCTGCTCGAGCGCAACCCGCTGCTGTTCTACAAGCTTCTCTGCCTGCTGTTGCTCGGAGTCATCGTCGCGCTCCTCTACCTCCTAGCTGGCCACGCGTAGCTCTGCCCCTCCTGTAGCGGCGCGCACTTTCAGACCTGCGCGCCATCCGCGTAAACCGGAGGCAGAAATATTCGCGACTATCCGCGCCATTCGCGATTCCGGCCAAAAAGGCATGGCCCCCACCTGCGCAATGCCCACTCCCTCCTCGGCTTTCATCAGAATCGCACACTCTCCTGCCGTTCGATGAATCGTTTTCATCACTCTATTTAAAACAATTCACCCCATTAATCACGATCACCCCTCCCGTATGGCACCTCCCGTGCTAAATTCGGGGCGTGCCTGACGCACCCGAAACTCTCCCGTCGCTTCCGTCTCTTCCGCAGCCCTTCACGCCCGCGCAGAAGGAGTACCTGGCCGGCTTCATGGCCGGCGTAGGCGCCAGCGGCATCATGCCTTTCGTCGGCCAGACGCCGGGCGGCCAGCTCACGGCCAGCCCTGCGCAGTCCGCCTCAGCCAATCTCGCCGCGCCTGTGCCCACCGCCGAGCCCACCGTCCACGGCACGCCGCTCTCCGATCTCTGCAAGGAGGAGCGCTGGAAGTACGACGAAAACCCGCTCGATGCCTGGGATCGCCTGCTCAAGCACGCGGACGAGGACAAGATGCCCGACGGCGAGCACACGTATCGCTTCAAGACTTTCGGCCTCTTCTACGTCGCACCCGCGCAGGATAGTTTCATGATCCGCCTGCGCGTGCCGGGCTGCGATCTCACCGCGACGCAGCTCCACGGCCTCGCTGACCTCGCGCACGATCTCGGCGGCGGCTACTCCCACATCACCACGCGCGGCAACCTGCAGATCCGCGAATTCAAGCCGCGCGATCTCATCAACGTCCTCACGCGCGTGCAGGAGCTCGGCCTCACCTCGCGCGGCGCCGGTGCCGACAATATCCGCAACATCACCGCGTCTCCAGATTCTGGATTCGCGCCCGACGAGCTGCTCGATGCGCGCCCCTACGCCAAGGCGCTGCACCACTACATCCTCAACCACCGCGATCTCTACGGCCTCCCGCGGAAGTTCAACGTCGCCTTCGACAACGGCGGCAGCATGTCGGTCGCCGCGGACACCAACGACATCGGTTTTTTTGCGGTGCGCGTGAGCCAAGCCTCGCTGGCAAAATCCCAAACGCCAGACGCCAAACTCCCAAGCGAGCCCGGCATCTACTTCCGCGTCCAGCTCGGCGGCATCACGGGCCACAAGGATTTCGCCCGCGATACCGGCCTGCTCGTGAAGCCCTCCGAGGCGGTCGCCGTCGCCGTCGCGATGATCCGCGTCTTCGCGGAAAACGGCTGCCGCACTGATCGCAAGAAGTCGCGCCTCAAGTATCTCCTCGAGAAGTGGGGCGTGGAAAAGTTTCTCGCCGAGACCGGCAAGAAGCTCGCGTTTCCTCTCACATATGTGGCGCTCGAAGCGTGCGAGCCTCGCCGCCCGGTCGAGAAGCACGCGTGGCTCGGCGCCCGCCGGCAGACGCAGCGCGGGCTCAATTCCCTCGGCATCGGCGTCCCTGTCGGCCGCATGTCCGCGAAGCAGATGCACGCGCTTGCCGACTTCGCCACCCACTACGGCAAGGGCGAGCTGCGCCTCACCGTCTGGCAGAACGTGCTCATCCCGCACGTGCCCGACGCCTTCGTCGATACGCTCGCGCGAAGTGCGAAGCGCGCCGGGTTTTTCACCGAGGCTTCGTTCGCCACCGGCGGCATCATCGCTTGCACCGGCAATCGCGGTTGCAAATACGCCGCCGCCGATACCAAGGCCCACGCCGTCGCGTTGATGAAGCATCTCGAGGGACGCATCTCGCTCGGGTCGCCGGTGAATATCCACTTCACCGGCTGCCCCAACTCGTGCGCGCAGCACTACTGCGGCGACGTCGGACTCGTCGGTGCCAAGCTCTCCGACGGCACCGAGGGCTACCACATCGTCCTCGGCGGCGGCATGGATCACGAGCAGGGCATCGCCCGCGAGATCTTCCGCGGCGTCCGCGCCACCGAAGTCAACGCGCTCCTCGAAAACGTGCTCACCACCTACGAGACCAAAAAGAACCGCGGCGAGACCTTCGTCCAGTGGAGCCGCCGCCACTCCGTCAAGGAGCTCCAGGAATTCTTCAGCCAGTAACCCGGATCGTCGAGCTCCTCTCCGCCACTGCCCATCATGTCCACCGTGCCTTTCATTCCCGACACTGCGCCGTTCAGCACCGAGCAGCGTGCGTGGCTCAACGGCTTTTTCGCGGGCCTCTTCTCGCGCACACCCGGTTCGCAGCTTGCGGTTGCCAGCACTCCGCCACCGGCCGCGCTGACGCCACTCACCGTGCTCTTTGGTTCACAGACCGGCACGTGTGAGGGCCTCGCCAAGCGCGTCGCCAAGGAGGCGGGCAAACGCAACTTCGCCGCCACCGTCCTCGACATGGCGGCGTGCGACACCGCGCGCCTTGCGACGGAGAAAAACCTGCTCGTCATCGTGAGCACCTATGGCGACGGCGAGCCGCCCGACAGCGCGAAGGCGCTGCACACGCAGCTCTCAGCCCTAAGTTCTCAGCTCCCCGCGATTCGCTACTCCGTCTGCGCGCTCGGTGACACGAACTACACGCAGTTCTGCAAATGCGGCGCGGACTTCGATACCTTTCTCGAAAAGGCCGGAGCCACGCGCGTCTCGCCGCGTGTCGACTGCGACCTCGACTACGAGGAGAAATTCGCCGGCTGGCTCAACGCCGCCCTCAACGCCCTCGGCTCCGAGGCGGGGGGCGCTGGCTCAGCCGCGGCGGCGCCCGCAGTTGCTACGGCTCTCGATTCCCACGGCTCCCCGTCCGGCTACTCGCGCACCAATCCCTACCCCTCCCTTCTGCTCACCTCACGCAATCTCAATGCCGACGGTTCAGCCAAGCAGGTTCATCACGTCGAGTTCAGTCTCGCCGATTCCGGGCTCGTCTATGAGGCCGGCGATGCCCTCGGCGTCATCCCACACAATTGCCCCGCGCTCGTATCCGAAATCCTGATCGCGCTCGGCTGCGACGGCGAAGAGGCGGTCCCCGCGCCCGATGGCGCGACCGCCTCCCTCCGCCGCGCCCTCACCGAGATCTACGACCTCGGCAAGCCCACGCCCGATCTCCTTGCCCTCTTCCCCGCCACGGTTGCGGTTTCGCAGCTCGCGGCGCCCAATGGACAACTGATCACTCCGCACCACGTCATCGATGTCCTACTCTCGCGCCGCGACCTGAAACCCGCGCCCCTCGATTTCATCCGCGCGCTGAAGAAGCTCCAGCCGCGGCTCTATTCCATCTCCTCGTCGCCGCGCGCGCACGGTGGCCAGGTGCACCTCACCGTCGGCGCCGTGCGCTACGATCTGCACGACCGTCCGCGCAAGGGCGTCTGCTCCACTTTCCTCGCCGATCGCGCCGTGCCGGGCCAGTCGCGGGTGGGCATCTTCGTTCACTCCAACAAGGCCTTCCGTCCGCCGGCCAACAGCGATACGCCGATGATCATGGTTGGGCCAGGCACCGGCATCGCGCCCTTCCGCGCCTTCCTCCACGAGCGCAAGGCCAGCGGCGCGCGCGGCAAGAACTGGCTCTTCTTCGGCGACCAGCGGGCCTCGACCGATTTTCTCTACCGCGAGGAGCTCACCGCCCTCACTGCCGAGGGGCTCCTCACCCGGCTCGATACCGCGTTCTCCCGCGACCAGACGGAGAAGATCTACGTGCAGCAGCGCATGCTCGAGCAGGCCGCCGAACTCTACGCATGGCTCGAGGCGGGCGCGCACTTCTACGTCTGCGGCGACGCGAGCCGGATGGCCAAGGATGTGGATGCCGCCCTCCACGCGGCCATCGCCCGCGCGGGCAACAAGACCGCCGAGCAGGCGGCCGCGTATGTGCAGGCGCTGAAGACCGCGAAGCGCTACGCGCGCGACGTGTATTGAACCGGAAGTAGCGAGCATCGAGTAGCGAGTAGTGAACATGACCAAACCAACTTACAGTCTCCCCGTCGCGGCTACTCACTACTCGCTACCCGCTACTCACTATTTTTCCGCGGCTACTCGCTACTAGCCAATGGTCGCCAATCGCGAAAACTTCCCTCTGCTCGCCGAGCTTCTCGCCGACCAACAGCGCCTCGACACTCCCGTCGCACGTTTCTCGAATGCGCACGATGCGCAGGCCATCGCGATCGCGCCGCAGCTCATCCCGCTGAGCAAACCCGGTCCCGGCGAGCAGTACGCCTTCGAGGTCGATCTCGATTCCTGCACCGGCTGCAAATCCTGCGTCGCCGCCTGCCACTCGCTCAACGGGCTCGACGAGACCGAGACGTGGCGCGACATCGGTCAGCTCGTCAGCCCGAGCCGCGCGCATCCGTTTACGCAGACGGTCACGACCGCGTGCCACCACTGCGCCGACCCCGCGTGCCTGAATGGCTGCCCCGTCCTCGCGTACGACAAAGATCCGATCACCGGCATCGTCCGCCATCTCGACGATCAGTGCATCGGCTGCAGCTACTGCATCCTGAAGTGCCCGTACGATGTGCCGAAGTTCAGCACGCGCCTCGGCATCGTGCGCAAGTGCGACATGTGCCACAGCCGCCTCGCCGCCGGGGAGGCCCCCGCGTGCGCCCAAGCCTGCCCCACGCACGCGATCAAGATCGTCACGGTCCCTGTCGCCGCCTCGACATCCTTCCTGCCCGCCGCGCCCGACGTCGCGTACACCCAGCCCACGACGCGGTACGTCTCGAAACGCACGCTGCCCGCCAATCTCGTCGCCGCCGATGCCGGCACACCGCCGCTCCAGCCCGCCCACTGGCCGCTGGTTGTCATGCTCACGCTGATACCGGCAGCCGTCGGCCTGCAGTGTGCGCACGTCCTCCTTTCGTCGGGCTCTCAGCTCTCAACTCTTCGCCCTCAGCTACTGCCTGGCGCTGCCGCGGCGCTGGGCGCTCTCGGCCTCGCCGCTAGCGTCTTTCACCTCGGCCAGCCGCTGCGCGCGTGGCGCATTTTCCTCGGCTGGCGGAAGAGCTGGCTGAGCCGTGAAGCGATGCTCTTCGGCGCGTGGTTCCCCCTCGCCGCTGGAGCCATCCTCTTCCCGCAGCTCGCCCTTCCCGCCGCCGCGCTGGGGGTTGTTGGCTTGGTCTGCTCCGCGATGATCTATGTCGATACGCGCCGCCACTTCTGGCGCGCCGCGCAGACGTTTCCGCGGTTCTTCGGCACCGCCGCCGTGCTCGCGCTCCCCTTTATCTCACCGTATGCCGCCGCGCTCGCGCTCCTCGTGAAGCTAGCGTGGGAGACGCGCACCACGGCCGAGCCCGGCGCGCCCAAGCGCCACCAGCGCGGCCCGCTCGTCTCCGCCGTCGCGGTGCGCGATGTCCTCTGCCTCCTTTCCATCGCGCTGCTCGTGGCCGCGCCACAGCTTTCGCCGTGGATCGTGTTCGTACCGATCTTTCTCGGTGAACTCGCGGAGCGTTATATTTTCTTCCGTGCCGTCGACGCGCCCAAGATGCCCGGCCTCCCCACGGTCGCCTCGTCTGCGCCCAAGGCGTGCGCCGCATGATCCCGCAGATCGACGAACTCCTCCGCGCGCGCACCGGCCCGATGACGGCCGACATGGTGCTGCACCCGGCCGACTTCGGCCTCTCGCGCGTTCCGGGCCGTCTGAAGCCCGCCGCGACGACGAACGCCGTCTGCGGTTTCTGCAGCACCGGCTGCTCGCTCAAGATCCATCTCAATGCCGAAGGTGAGGCCATCAACCTCACCGCCGATCCCGCTTATCCCGTCAATCTCGGCATGGCCTGCCCCAAGGGTTGGGAGGCGCTCACGCCGCTGGCCGCGATGGACCGCGCGACCACGCCGCTGATTCGCGACCCCGAGACCGGCGTGCTCGCGCCCACCAACTGGCAGCACGCGCTCTCGGAATTCACCATGCGCTTCAAGCGCATCCAGCAGGAGCACGGCGCGCACTCCATCGCGTTTCTCAGCACCGGCCAGATCGTGATGGAGGAGATGGCGCTCCTCGGCGCGCTCTTCAAATTTGGCATGGGCGGCCTGCACTGCGACAGCAACACGCGGCAATGCATGGCGACCTCGCACGTCGCGTATAAACAATCCTTCGGCTTCGACGCCCCGCCCTTCACGTACGCGGATTTCGAGGAGAGCGACGCGCTCATCTTCGTCGGGGCCAATCCCTGCATCGCGCATCCCATCATGTGGCAGCGGGTAATGCGCAATAAGCGCAAGCCCGAGATCGTCGTCGTCGATCCACGGCTCACGGAGACGGCGCAGGCGGCCACGCTCCACGTACCGCTGCAGCCCAAGTCCGATCTCACGTTTCTCTACGGGCTCGCGCATCTCCTCATCGCGCGCGGCGCGGTGAAGCGCGCGTTCATCGATGCGCACACGACAGGCTACGAGGAGTTTGCCGCTTTCGTCCGCGAGTTCACGCCTGAGCGTGTCGCCGCCGATACCGGCCTGCCCGCCGCCATCTTGCATCGCATCGTCGAGATCATCGCCACACGGGAGCGCGTTTCATTCTGGTGGACGATGGGCGTGAACCAGAGCCACGAGGCCACGCGCACCGCGCAGGCCATCGTGAACCTGGCGCTGATGACCGGCCACATCGGCCGCCCCGGCACCGGCGCCAACTCGATCACCGGACAGTGCAATGCGATGGGCTCGCGCCTCTTTGGCAATGCCACGTCTTTGCTCGGTGGATACGATACCACCAAGCCGGAGCATCGGACCCACGTCGCCGGCCTCCTCGGCCTCGCACCTGAGCGCATTCCGGATCGCACAGGCCTCGCCTACGACCAGATCCTGGACGCGATTGATCGCGGGGAGATTCGCGGCCTATGGGTGATCGCGACCAGCCCCGCGCATTCGTGGATCAACCAGAGTCGCGCCCGCGAGATCCTGAAGAAATTGGATTTCCTCGTCGTGCAGGACATGTACACGACGACGGAGACCGCGCTGCTCGCCGACCTCGTGCTCCCCGCCGCCGGCTGGGGTGAGAAGTCCGGCATCCTCATCAACAGCGAGCGACGCCTCGGGCTGGTGAAGAAAGTTGCCCGCGCGCCAGGGCAGGCGCTGAGCGATTTCGCCATCTTCAAGCTCGTCGCCGACGCCTGGGGCTGCGGCGAGATGTTCCGCGAATGGTCCTCGCCCGAAGCCACGTTTCAGATTCTCAAGAAGCTCTCACGCGGCCAGCCTTGCGATTTCAGCGGCATCCGCGACTACGCGCACATCGATGAGGCCGGGGGGATTCAGTGGCCGTTTGCGGAGGAAATCCGAAGTGGGAAGGCCGAAGGCCGAAATGAGCGGAGTTCGGATAGTGCTGGGAGGTCAGATAATGTAGAGGGTTCGGACTTAGGACTTCCTACTTCGAACCTCAGAGAGCGCCGGCTTTTTGCGGACGGGCGCTTCTTTCACGCCGATGGGCGCGCCAAATTTCTCTTCGACCCGCCGCGCCCCGCACCCGAGCAGCCCGATGCGGAGTATCCTTTCATTCTTCTTACCGGCCGCGGCTCCTCTGCGCAGTGGCACACGGGCTCGCGCACGGACAAGAGCGCCGTTCTTCGCAAGCTCGCCCCCACTGTGCTCACGCTGGAGTTGCACCCCGACGACGCCGAGCGATTGAAGATCGCGCATGGTGACCGCGTGATCGTGCGGTCCCGCCGCGGTTCGACGGAGGCGTTTGCGATGGTGAGCGGCACGGTGCAGCCGCGGCAGGTTTTTTTGCCGATGCACTTTGAGGGCGTGAACCGGCTCACGTTTCCAGCATTCGATCCGCATTCGCGTCAGCCGTCGTATAAGTCTTGCGCGGTGGCGGTCGCGAAAGCCTGACCGATTTTCGACACAGAGGACACAGAGAAGGCACAGAGCGTTATGTAGCGGCGGTCTATGACCGCCGATCGAAGGCGTTATCCGATACATCAATCGACTGGTCCGACCTCTCAAGGTATTCGCGCCACCCGCGGCCAAACCATTCGCGTGATTCGGGGGTGCCCGCTTCTGTCTTTCCTGCCTCAGATATAATACATTTCTTCCGGCTTCTTGCTTGCGAATTGATTCAGAGTGAAACTCTTCGTTTTCTTTGCGAGGTCGCGGCCGATTTCTTCCCAGACCTGCTTCATCCGCTTTCCGCTGCGGCCTGCGAAATTTCCGCTGAGTTGCAGGCAGTGGCCCTCGATCGCCACGAGGATATCGTGGAGTGAGATTTCCTCCGGCTCCCGCGCCAGCGTGTAGCCGCCGTGGTTGCCGCGGCGGCTTACGATCAAGCCGCCGTTGCGCAGCTTGCAGAGGAGCTGCGCGAGGAAAGTCGCGGGCACGACCTCGGCCTTCGCGAGATGGTCGATCTGCGCGAGCTCGCCCGAGCCGTGCAGGCGCGCCAGCTCCGCCATTACGCGGCAGGCATAGTCGACTTGCACGGAGACTTTCATTCGCGCACCGCCGTTGCCGGCGCCAGAGCCGCCCCGCGGCGTCCGATCCGGATTTTGCCCCACGCCCGTTCATGGACGTAATAGAGGAAGACTTTCGTGAGCACTTCCACTCCGGCAATGCCGCCGGAGATGCGCGCGGCGTGGCCCAAGCCACCGCTGGCGGCGCCGGTCGCGCTGAGCACGACGAAGCTCACCAAGAACGTATCCATGGTCCCCACACAGCGCCAGCTGATCGCTTTCAGCAGGCTGCGGAGGTGCGAGTCGGAGATGCCGGGGTGCGCACTCATGAATAAATCAGATCACGTAATCGCCGTTTTCGGACTTCACGACCTCGCGCGGCGGCAGGAGCATGCCCGCGGCCACGGTCGCATTGGTGCCCTGCTCGATGAGGATGAAGGAGCCGGTGAGCCGGTTGACCGAGTAGCCGTCGAAGATGAGGGGCTTCGCGGTGCGCAGGCGGATCTCGCCGATGTCGTTCACGCCCAGCTCGGTGGGGTCCGGCTCCTTGTCGAGCGTCACCATGTTCAGCTTGCTGACGATGCTCGTCACCACGGCCTGCACGGTTTGCGTCGTGTGCTTGAGGAAATATTTCTTTCCCGGCTGCAAACCACGCACGTGCATCCAGCACACTTCCGCCTGCAGCTCGGTGGCCGAGCCTGGGAGGTAATCGGCGCCGATCAGCATGCTGCCGCGACTCACGTCGACATCGTGCTCGAGTTGGATCGTCACCGACTGCGGGCAGAACGCCTCCTCGACGGAGCCGTCGAGCGTCCAGATTTCCTTTACCGAGGTGACAACGCCCGCGGGGAGCGCGAGGACCTTCTGGCCCTTCTTCACGATGCCTCCGGCGATCTGGCCGCTGAAGCCGCGGAAGTCGTGGAGCTCCTGGTTGGTGGGATTGTTCGGGCGGTTGACCCACTGCACCGGGAAGCGGAAGCCCTGGAGATTCCAGTCGCTCGCAATGTGCACCGTCTCGAGGTGGGCCAGCAACGTCGGGCCCTTGTACCACGGTGTGTTCACCGAGGCGTCGACGACATTGTCGCCGTTGAGCGCGCTCAGCGGGATGAAGACGACGTCCTTGATATTGAAACGCGGAAGAAACTCCTCGAACTGCGCGCGGATCTCGAGGAAGCGCGCCTCGCTCCAGCCCATGAGGTCCATCTTGTTTACCGCCACCACGAGGTGCGGGATGCCGAGCAGCGCGGCGAGGGCGGTGTGGCGGCGGCTCTGCTCGATCACACCGAGGCGCGCATCGACAAGCACGATGGAGAGATTCGCCGTGGAGGCGCCCGTCACCATGTTGCGCGTGTACTGCACGTGGCCGGGTGTATCGGCGATGATGAACTTGCGGCGCGGCGTCGCGAAGTAGCGGTACGCGACATCGATCGTGATGCCTTGTTCGCGCTCGGCGCGGAGGCCGTCGGTCAGGTTCGCGAGATTGATCTGGCCGCCGCCCGTGATGTCGGCGGAGCGCTCCAGCGCCTCGATCTGGTCCTCCATGAGGGATTTCGAGTCGTAGAGGAGACGGCCAATGAGAGTGGATTTACCGTCATCGACGCTGCCGCAGGTATTGAAGCGGAGGATATCGATCGGAACGTTCACCGGAGTAATCGGAGCCATTGCAGAGAATGAAAAGGGAGAAGGATTGAGAGTGGTTGCCGGCGGGCGGGCGCTTAGAAGTAACCGGCTTTCTTGCGGTCTTCCATGGCGGCTTCGGAGGATTTGTCGTCGGCGCGGGAGCCGCGCTCGGTCACGCGGGCTGCGGCGATCTCCGCGATGATGTCGTCGACGGTCGAGGCCGGCGACTCCACGAGACCGGTGCTGATGATATCGCCGATGGTGCGGACGCGCACCACGAGGTCGCGCACGTCTTCATTTGGCTTCGGCGGCATGATCTCCGAGACGGGGAGCCACTGGCCGCCGCGGCGCACAGCCTGGCGCTTGTGGCTGAAATAGATGTTCGGCACCTCGAGCTTCTCGCGCTGGATGTACTCCCACACATCCATCTCGGTCCAGTTGCTCAGCGGAAACACGCGCATGTTTTCGCCCTGGTTCAGCCGGCCGTTGTAGAGATTCCAGATCTCGGGCCGCTGGTTCTTCGGGTCCCACTGGCCGAAGCCGTCGCGGAAGCTGAAGAACCGCTCCTTCGCTCGCGCCTTTTCCTCATCGCGGCGTGCGCCGCCGATACAGCAGTCGAAGCGGAACTCCTCGATCGCCGCGAGCAGCGTCGGGATCTGCAGCCGATTGCGGCTGATCTCGCCCGGCGCGGGGACGGCGATGCCCGACTTGATGGCGTCCTCGACCTTGCGCACGATCAGCTTGCCGCCGAGCTGCTTGGCGCGGCGGTCGCGAAACTCGTTCAGCTCAGGGAAGTGGTGCCCGGTATCGACGTTGAGAAACGGCATCGGAATGTCCGAGGGCCGGAAGGCCTTTTCCGCCAGCCGCAGCAGGCAGATCGAGTCCTTGCCGCCGGAGAAGAGCAGCGCGGGCCGCTCAAACTCACCGGCGACCTCCCGCATGATGTGAATCGCTTCGGTTTCGAGATGCTGAAGGTGGTCGAGATGGTAGCTGGTCATTGAAAATGGGTTTGGGGTCTGGCGTCTAGGGTCTGGGGATTAGGAGCGTTCGCCGAGGGAACGGATGAGGCCTGTGATCATTTTTCCGGTCTGCACCGTCTGATTGAGCAGGTCGCTGTGGTCTGGGAGACTGATGTAGCGGTTGTCGAGCAGCACGTAGGTCATCGAACGAACTTCGCCGCACGAGCGGCGCGCGATATTGTAGGCCTGGCGTTTCTCCAGCGCATGAAGGCTCTCCCACCCCTCCGCGACGTTGTTCATTACCGAAACAGCGGCTCGTTGCAGTTGGTCTCGCAGTCCAAAATCTCGCGCCAGCGGCTCGAGCCGACAAAGCGCATACACGCGATTTGTCAGCACGCGTGCCGACTTCCACGCATCGGAATTTTCAAATGGTTCGCCCATTTCTGCTCCCTAGATCCCAGACGCGAGACCCTAGACCTTACGCGCCGACGGCGCGTTTGCCCCAGGATGCGTGCAGGCCGCACTCGCGCTTTTCGTCGGCCTTGGCCGGATCGAAGTAGTCCCACTCGTTCGGCAGCTGGTTCTGCGTAAGGTAGGTGTCGAGGTCCGCGTCCGTGTGATAGAAGAGCGGGCTCACCTTCAGGGCGCCGAAATTTTCGTCGAGCGAGACGATGTCGAGGCCGGCGCGGTTCGGGTTCTGCACCTTGCGCAGGGCCGTAATCCAGACCTTCGGGGCAAGCTCCTTCATGCCGCGCTGGAAGGGCTCGAGCTTCATCACCGCGCTGAATTTCTTCAGGCCCTCTTCATCCTCGGTCGTCGGAATCTCGCCGTGGATCGCGTCGCGATGGGCGGGGGTCATCTTCGGCAAGAAGGGCTTCAGGTTCAGCTTGAGCTGGGCGCGCAGGGCTTCGGCGTGCTTGTAGGTCGCCGGGCGGTTGTAGCCGTGGTCGACCCACAGCACCGGAATGTCGGGCTGGGCCTGCACCGCGAGGTGGAGGATCGCCGCCTCATACGGACGGAAGTTGGTGGAGACGATGGCGCGGCCGCCGGACTGGGCGATCGCCCACTTCACGATGTCGAGGGGCGATTTGGAACGGAGTTCGGCGTTCACGCGGGTGAGGTCGGAAGGAGTCATGGAATTAAAAAAAATTACGGATGAATCGACAGGACAGGGACCGGCAACGGCCGGAAGTCAGGCCAACGTCCGCCCCGAAAAAACGAGTTCGCGCGTGGCGCGGAACTCATTTTCCTTTGATGGCGTGGACGAATTTATGGACATGACACCGAGAAAACTTGCGCCGGAGGGACTGCGCGTAAAGGTTAAAAGAAGTCATATTGACTAAAGATGTCATGATTGAATCAGCAAAGCATCCAATCCGCAAGTCGCGCGACGCAGGGTCGTTCGGCATGCCGCTGGCTGTCATGTCGTTGCAATGAGCGAAGCAGGCAAAGTTTACCTTGTTGGCGCGGGTCCGGGCGACCCGGAGTTGCTTACGCTTAAGGCTGCGCGCCTGATCCGTGAGGCCGACGCCATCGTTTATGACTACCTCGTCGCGGCCGAAATCCTGAACCTCGCCCGCCCTGAGGCCGAGCGGGTCTTTGTCGGCAAAAAGGGCGGCGGCTTCTGCTGCCCGCAGCGGGATATCGAGGGCACGCTCGTCCGGCTGGCCCGCGAGGGCAAAAACGTCGTCCGGCTGAAGGGTGGCGATCCCTTCATCTTTGGTCGGGGCGGTGAAGAGGCCGAGGCGCTGGTCGCGGCAGGCCTTGAGTTCGAGATCGTCCCCGGGGTCACGTCGGCCCTGGCCGCCGCGGCGTATGCCGGCATCCCGCTCACGCACCGTTCTCACGCCTCGGCCGTTGTATTTCTCACCGGCCACGAAGACCCAGCGAAGCCCGACTCCGCCATCCATTGGGAAGACTATGGCCGGCTCGGCGCGACGCTCTGCGTCTATATGGGCATGAAGAATCTCGAGACGATCCTCCGCCGTCTGCAGGCCGGTGGGCTCGCGCCCGAAACGCCTGCCGCCGTCATCCAGTCGGCCACCACCGCTTCGCACCGACAGCTCGTCTCGACTGTGGGCAAGATCGCCCTCGAGTCCGAGCACGCCGGTTTCGGGGCGCCCGCCATTGTCGTCATCGGCGAGGTGGCGGCGCTCTCCGACAAGCTCGCCTGGTTCCTCTCCGCCGAAGCCTCGACCCAGGCCTCCGCCCGGCTCTCGTCATGATCGTCGCCCTGATCGACAACGGCTCGCTCGAACCCGCCTCGTACCGCAATCTCCGCGCGGTCGCCGCGGCGATTTCCGCCCGCGCCGATGTGCAGGTGCACGCCGTCTCGTGGAAGCACAGCGACCGCATCGCGCCGGAGCTGCTCGACGACACGCCGGCGTGGACGCTGGCCCCCTTCGTCCGCCGCATGGTCGCGCTGGGGCAGCGCGATTTCGTTTTCATCCCCTTTTTCGTCAGTGCGCAGGGGGCCATTGGCTCCGCGTTGCGCCGCGAGCTCGAGGAACTGCAGCGCGAGCTCTTCTCGGGCTCGCCCGCCACGAACGCGGCCAGCTTCGAGTTCACGTTTACCGACAGCCTCGCCGCGCGCGGGGTGATCCCGACCATCGTGGCCGAACGCATCCGCAGCACGATTACAGCTCGCAATCTGCGCCAGCCGCCGGTGGTCGTCGTTGACCATGGTGGGCCGTCGGCCACCTCCGCCGCCCTGCGCGATGGTCTCGCCACCGCGCTTCGCAACCTGCTGGAGCGCGAGGTCGGACCGCTCTCCGCCGCTTCGATGGAGGGCGTGCACCCGCCGCTACTGGCCGATCATCTCGCCACACCGGCATTTGCGCAGCGCGATGTGGTTGTCGCGATGCTCTTCCTCTCGCCCGGCCGCCACGCGGGCCCTGAGGGCGACGTCGCCCAGATCTGCCGCACTGCGACCTCCGCGGCCGGAGCTTCCGGCCCGCGCTGCCACCCGACCGACCTGATCGGCAATCACCCTGCAGTTGCCGATACGCTCGCCGCAGCCTTGCGCGCCACCCTCTCCATCCTTCACGTTAATCCTTCCGCATGAGTTCCACGCCCGACACCATCACGACCGCCATTCCGGAGAAGCCGCTCCACAAGAACGAGCTGATCAAATCCGAGAGTAATTTCCTGCGTGGAAACATCCTCAAGGATCTCGCCGACACCACCAGCGGCACGATCACGGAGGACAGTGCGCAACTCACGAAATTCCACGGCATCTACGCGCAGGACGATCGCGACCTCCGCAACCAGCGCCGCAAGGAAGGCAAGGAGAAGGCCTTCATCTTCATGGCGCGGGTGCGCGTCCCTGGCGGCGTCTGCCAGACCTCGCAGTGGCTCGAGCTCGACCGCCTTGCCGACTCCCACGCCAACGGCACCCTCAAGCTCACCACGCGCCAAGCGTTCCAGTTTCACGGCATCCTCAAGGGCAATCTCCGCCCGCTGATCCAGCAGATCAAGCTGGCCGCCCACCTCGATACCATCGCCGCCTGCGGCGACGTGAATCGTAACGTGATGTGCAATCCGAACCCCGAGCTCTCCGCCGTCCACGCCGAGGTGCAGAAGGTGACGAAGGCCATCAGCGAGCACCTCCTGCCGCGCTCGCGCGCCTTCCACGAAGTGTGGATCGCCGACCAGCTCGTCTCCGGCGGCGAGCCCGAGTCCGAGCCCATCTACGGCAAGACGTACCTGCCCCGTAAGTTCAAGATCGTGGTCGCGGTGCCCCCGAGCAACGACGTCGATATCTACGCGCACGACCTCGGCTACATCGCCATCGTGGAGAACGGGAAGCTCGTCGGCTTCAACGTCACCGTCGGCGGCGGCCTCGGCATGTCGCACAACCAGATCGAGACGTATCCGCGCGCCGCGGATGTCATGGGCTTCTGCACGGTCGAGCAGGCCGTCGACGTTGCCGAGAAGGTCGTGATGGTGCAGCGCGATTTCGGCGACCGTACCGATCGCAAGCATGCCCGCCTCAAGTACACGATCGCCGACCGCGGCGTCGTCTGGTTCCGCTCGGAGGTCGAGCGCCGGCTCGGCTACCGCCTCGGTTCGCCGCGCCGCTTCGAATTCACCACCAACGGCGACCGCTACGGCTGGGTCGAGGGCGACAACGGCAATTCTCACTTCACCCTCTTCATCCAGAGCGGCCGCGTGAAGGACACGGCCGACTACAAGATCAAGACGGCCCTCCGCGAGATCGCGCTCGTCCACAAGGGCGACTACCGCCTCTCCGCGAATCAGAACCTCGTCATCGCCAACGTCGCGCCCGCCGAGCGGCCCGTGATCGAGGAGCTGCTGCGCCGCTACAAGCTCGACACGGCCAACAACGCGACCGGCCTCAAGCTCAACTCGATGTCGTGCGTGGCACTGCCGACCTGCGGCCTCGCCCTCGCCGAGAGCGAGCGCTACCTGCCCGACCTCGTGAAGCTCTTCGAAGGCGAACTCGAAGCGGCAGGCCTCCGCGACGATGCCATTACGATGCGCATCACCGGCTGCCCTAATGGCTGCGGCCGCCCCTTCCTCGCGGAGATTGGCCTCGTCGGCAAAGCGCCCGGCAAGTACAACCTGTACCTCGGCGCCGCCAACAACGGTTCGCGGCTCAACGTCCTCTACAAGGCCTCCGTGCCCACGGCCGAACTCCTCCCGATCCTCGGGCCGATCTTCCGCCGCTACGCGACGGAGCGGACCCAGGGCGAGACGTTTGGCGACTTCGTGATCCGCGCCGGCTACGTGAAGCCCACGTACACCGCGCACGACTTCCACGAGGCGAAGGCCGCGGTCGCGACCAAGGCTGAGGCGATCTGAGGACTAGCCTCTAGTCTAACCAACGAACGTAGAAACAATTCAGGGCGGGTTTTAATACCCGCCCTTTTTCGTGCCCGGAATCCGAGGTTCGACCAGAGCTTAAACAGGAAGATCGGAAAGGACGGGAAGGAAAGAAAGGCGAGGCGCTGAGGCGCGCGTTTTTCTCAACGCGGATCTGTGCCCATCCGTGTAATCTGTGGCTAAAAACATCCGCTGCTCGCCCGGCATTGCGGTTCTGTTCTTACAACGCCCGGAATCCGGGCAAAAAAAAGAGGGCGAGCCGCCTACCCCTAAGCGGCCCGCCCATTGCTTTCTTACTTACCCCAATTCTCCCCCGCTAAGCGGAGGAGAAATTAAGTACCCCCTAAGTAAGCACACTCGCCGCAGAGTTCCAATCGAGTGCACGCTTTTTTTGGTTTGAATGAATTTTTTTCCGCATGCCTGCGGGCTGCCCACCGTACGAGGGAGATACCTGCCGGTGGCACCCGCGGGATCCCTTAAAACGGCGCCCCGTCCTCGCTCTCCTTCTTTTTCTTTGGGCGTGGCTCTGTCCAAAGCCGGAGCAGCAGCTCCGCCAGGTTCTTCATACTGATACGCTGCAGGCCTTCGAAGCGGGCCGCATCCTTGAAGGGCTGGGCCACCTCACTGCGCTCCTGATAGTAGCGCCACAACTCCGGCTCCAGCCTTGCTGCCGCAACATGGTCATCTCCAGCGGCTTTTGCGACCGCTTGAAACTTCCCCTGCCAGTACTGTCTCTCCTCTTGATGCTTTTGCAAATAATCGAAGATACGCTGTTCGCACCGGTTCAGGCTCATGAGCCCAACGTGCGTAGCCTTTTCCCGAAAACAACCGCAAATCCCCACCGTATCGGGACGTTGCAATCGCCCGCCCGCCATGGTTAATCTATCACCACACTCAACCCCATCTCCGACTCCTATGTGGCAAAAATTCAAAGAGCAGATTCCCGCCGTTATTCTCACCGCGCTTCTCGTCATCGGCGGCGCCTTTTGGGTGCATCAGCAGACTGTCAGTGAGATGTCGGCCAAGCAGCAGAGCGAGTTCGCTCCCCTGCGGCAGCAGAACGACGACCTCAAGGCTGCGTCCGAGGAAAATCGCCGTCAGATCGAGGCGACCAACAAGCTCCTGCGGGATGCCATTTCCAAGCGCGAGGCGGATATGTTCCGCACCGATGCGGAGATGGAGAAGCTCAATGCCGACCGGATGAACGTGCTCGCGGAGATGATCGCGAAGAAGGTGCAGCCCTATAATCCCCTGCCAAAGACACCGGAAGAGGCCGAGAAGCAGCAGAACGAGCAGGTGGACAAGGTCTCGGGCCGCATGACCGAGCGCATCCAGCCCATCCTCGCCGAGATGGCCAAGGACCAGAACCTTACGCGCGACTCCATCGTGAAATACAGCGAGCGCATCTCCGATCAGGTCGGCAATGTCCTTACCGCCGAGCTCGCCAAGAACCAGGCGCTCAACACCAACCTTCAGCAGACGCAGGCCGCCGCGCAGGATGCCCTCAAGCTCTCGCACGAGATCACCGCGCTCTACCTGAGCACCTTCAAGGACCAAGGCATCATCACCCGCCTGCTCACGTTGCCCGCCAATGTGGTCCGCGATGCGATGAGCCTGAGCATCGTGACCAGCAGCGACCGCAACAAGGTCGCCGAGCAGCTCGCGGGCCGGATGAACAATATCGACAAGCGTCTCGTGGAGCTTCGCGGCGAGGCGCCTGCGGCCGCCACGCCGGCGCCGGAAACGGGCGCCGCCGCTCCGGCCAGCACGCCTGCCCCCGCTCCGGCTCCGGTGCTCAGCTCCCCCACCCGCCCGCAGGCTGAGTCGACTCCGACAAAATAACCGGGACCCACGAACTTCCGCCGCCAACGCGGTTCCGTTCTTCTAAACACACAGCCACGCGATCCCTCGCGTGGCTTTTGCTTTTCTCCGATCTCTCTGCCCATTTCGATCTTCCGTCATCGCGCCATGCCTACCCGCCTTTCGCTCTTTGCCCTCATCTCGAGCATCCTCGCCCTCGCCACCGGCTGCGGCAAACGCGGCACCGCCGTCGAAGCCGGCAACCGCGACCAGATCATCCACATCGGCAATCTCGCGGAGCCCGTCGACCTGGACCCGCACATCATCAGCAGCCATCAGGATTTCAATGTGGTGATGTCGCTCTTCGAGGGCTTGGTGCAGTACGATGCCAAGACTGCCGAACCCGTCCCTGCCATCGCCGAGCGTTGGGAGATGTCCGCGGATAATCTCACGTGGACCTTCCACCTCCGTAAAACGGCCAAATGGAGCAACGGCGAGCCCGTCACCGCGCACGATTTTGTGTACGCCTTCCGCCGCATCCTCTCGCCGGGCCTCGGCGCCGAGTACGCCAACACGCTTTTCGTCCTGAAAAATGGCGAGGAGATCTTCAGCAAGAAAGTCGCGCCCGAGCAACTCGGCGCCAAGGCCGCCGACGATTACACGCTCGTGCTCAGCCTCGCCCGCCCGGTGCCGTACCTACTCACGATGCTGTGTCACTCGACGTTCTATCCGTTACCGAAGGCGACCATCGAGAAATTCGGCAAGAGCGACCAACGCGGCAATCCGTGGACCCGCGTCGGCAACATCGTCAGCAACGGGTACTTCACACTCGCCGAGTGGAAGCCCAACCAGTTCATCCGCGTCAAGCGCAGCGAGACGTATTGGGACCGCGAGCA
>JAZKEV010000314.1:0-10191 GCA_040386765.1 Verrucomicrobiota bacterium
GCACCGCCATGGTGCTGTTGCGCGGTCCCGACAGCGTGCTTACCAGGAAATAGATCAGGCCGAAGGAGAGCAGGAAGTTGAGGGAAGGGTTGTAGACGTAGCCTTCGACCGAGAGCGGACGATAAAAGGCCTCGTCAAATGCGCCCAGAAGTAGAGAGGGCTGAATCTGATACGCCACCGAAGAGGCATAGCTGGTGTGCGCCGATTTCAGCGTGTGGAAGAACGTCGCCCACACTGGCGACGTCGCGCCGACCGCCAAAGCGAGTCCAATCCCTGCACAGGCGAGGCTCCGGATGCGACTGCGAGCCGGCTGCCCGCTGAAAAACAGCGCGCACAGCCCGGAAAAATTGAGGCCGAGCAGCAGGCAGTACGCTTCTTTCACGGTCCCGCTCGTGAGCGTGCTGCAGTTGGCAGCCATGAGCAGTACGGCGCCTAGCACCCGCTGGCGGAGGTCGCTCGCCTGCCCGAGCTTCAGCCAGGCGAAGGCGATCCATGGCGAATAGCAGAGACTGAAGATCGCCGGATGATTGATCCGAAAAACGAAAAATCCGATGAACGGGCTCGCGAGCGCGACGAGCAGCGATGCGGGCAGCGAGGCCGTGAGGGTCCAGACACAGAGGCCCAGCCCCAAGGCGAGGAGGAGCTTGGCGGCGACGTACTTGATATCCCACGCCCACGCCGCGCTGTTGCACACGATCGGAATGAAATGCAGCGGATCGCCAAACATCGACTGCCCCTGCGCGAGCAGCGGCGTGCCGCCGGAGGTGTAGCGATTCCACAGCGGCAATTCACCGCCCGAGAGCGCCCGGCGTTGCGTCACTGCGTAGGGAACGTGCTGCCACATGATCGCGCCCACATCGGAGCCTTTGGTATCGAGCTGCCGCTCGGTCTCGTAGGCAGGCAGCGTGGGAAAGCTGCCGTAGAGCAGCGTCGTCGAAGTATCGGGCGAGACGTAACTCTTGCCGAGAAAGACTACGGGATAGGAACTCGCGAGTGCCGCGAGTGCGGCGACGACGGTGATCGCCAGCCGCGGGTGAGCCGTCGCCCAACGCTGGCTGGCCTCAAGCGCACGCGTGGCCGGCGCGAGGCGATCGAGCGCGAAGACGAGCGTGAGCAGTCCGAGAAAAAGAAGCGCCCCGCGTCCAAGGTGGAGCTGGGCGAGTTTCGTTTGCAGCGTTTCCTGTGGCACCGCGATGGGCGAGAGCGTGGTTTCGATCTGCGGATCGGTTTCGCCGGGCGTGGTGGTGAGGGTGAGAATTCCACCCTCTGTCTTGAAGACGCGGATGTGGTGCAGCGGCCGGAAGTCGCCTGGCGAGAAGGCGGTGACCACGCGCCCCCGCGAATCGACGATCCGGATCGAATCGATCGTGATGGAGCCTTCGGCATCGAGCGGGTCGAGCCGCAGCGAGCGATACGTGCCCTCGGGGATCGAGAGCTGGCAGGTCTGGAGCTTGTTCGGCTCCGGAAACCGGCTCCGGCTTGTTTGCTCCTCCGAATAGCCGGAGCCGCGATTGTAGTAGAGTTGAAGATCGGTGGCCCGGCTCGGCGTGGCGGTGATCTCGACGGCGTAGGTGAGCTTCTCGGCGCCGGCCGGGGCGGGGAAGCGCCACTGCGAGTTGATGAGCGCCGCGACCAGGAGGCAGACGCAGATCTGAAACGCGACCTGAAGTCTCATGGGGCGAGGCTTCCGCGCGTGCCCTGCGCCGGCGCCGGGCGGAGAGGTGACCGTAAACTCATGGGTGATCGAACAGCCGTGAGTCGCGTGGCTTCAACTGTGTTTTGTGGATAATGCGGATGTTGTGGCCGTTATGGGTAGCGACGAGCGCCAGCGTCGAAGGCGCAACGTCGATTCGCTGACGCTTGTCGTCACCCGCTGCCTCGATGCCACGTCTACTTGTCACCGCAGCATAGATAGAATGCGCCGACGGAGCTTCCGTCGCGCTCGAAAGTGCGAGAGGACGGGTTAAGAAAACGCCCTCCTTTAAGCTGACGCTATTCGAGCGCCGCTACCTGCCTCTCTACGCCAGCAGGTCTTTGATGACGTTGCCGTGCACGTCGGTGAGGCGGAAGTCGCGGCCTTGGTAGCGGTAGGTGAGACGCTCGTGGTCTAGACCGAGGAGGTGGAGGATGGTGGCGTTGAGGTCGTGCACGTGCACGGGGTTCTCGACGACGTTGTAGCCGAGGTCGTCGGTCTTGCCGTAAGTAATGCCGCGCTTCACGCCGCCGCCGGCCATCCACATGGTGAAGGCCTCTTTGTGATGATCGCGGCCAGGCTTTCCGGCGACGCCCATGCCGGAGTCGGTCTGCATCATCGGCGTGCGGCCGAATTCACCGCCCCAGATGACGAGGGTGTCGTCGAGCAGGCCGCGGCGCTTGAGATCCATCACGAGGGCGGCCATGCCCTGATCGACGTCCTTGCACTTGCGGGGCAGGCGATTCTGGAGGTCGGAGTGGTGATCCCAATCGGCATCGTAGAGCTGCACCATGCGGACGCCGCGCTCGATGAGGCGGCGCGCGAGCAGGCAGTTGTTGCTGAAAGAGGCCTTGCCGGGCTCGGCGCCGTAGAGCTCGAGCGTCTCCTTCGACTCCTTGCCGATATCCATCAGCTCCGGGACGGAGGTCTGCATGCGAAATGCCATCTCGTACTGGCTGATGCGGGTCGCGATCTCGGGATCGCCGACATCGGCAAGCTGGGCCTGGTTGAGTTTCTGGACCGTATCCAAAACTCTGCGACGGTCCGATTGCGAATGGCCCTCGGGATTGCTGAGGAAGAGGACGGGGTCGCCGCTGGAGCGGAACTGCACGCCCTGATGCACGCTCGGCAGAAATCCGGGCGACCACAGGCTCGTGCCGGCGCCGGCGAGCGGGCCGGACTGGAGCACGACGTAAGCGGGAAGATCCTCGTTCTCTGAGCCGAGGCCGTAGGTGATCCACGACCCGAAACTCGGGCGGCCGAGCCGGCCAAAACCCGTGTGGAGGAAGAGCTGCGCGGGCGCGTGATTGAACTCGTCGGTGTGGACCGACTTCACGAGTGTGATGTCGTCGGCGATCTTCGCGAGATTGGGCAGGAGGTCGGAAATCTCGGCCCCGCTCTGGCCGTGGCGCGCGAAATTGAAATGAGTGGCCGCGACGTTGGGGTGACCGCGGAGGAAGGCGAAGCGCTTGCCCTTCAGGAAGTGCTCCGGGCTCGGCTTGCCGTCGTACTTCAGGAGCTCGGGCTTGTAGTCGAAGAGGTCGAGCTGCGAGGGCGCGCCGACCATATGGAGATAGATCACGCGCTTGGCGCGCGGGGCGAAATGCGGCGGATGCGCGGCGAGGGGATTCTGCGGTGCGCCCGGCGCGGCGGCGAAGAGGCTCTGGCCCAGGAGCGAATTGAGCGCGATGCCGCCGAAGCCGAGGCCGGAGCGTCGCAGGAACGTGCGGCGGGTGACGGAGTGGAGGTGGTCTTCGAGCGGGTTCATGACGGCGGAGCGAGTGGCGAGGGGTTCGGCTGGGGCGAAGGGCGGAGGGATTTCAGGAAGGCGGAGAGCTAAGAGCTTAGAGTCTAGAGCGAGAGCAGAGGTCGGAGGTGTTTCGATTGTCTGGCTCTGGGCTCTAAACTCTCAGCTCTTCGCAAAAACGGATCAGCCCTTCGTGATCATTTCGTCGAGATTGATGATGGCGGTGGCGACGGCTTGCCAGGCGGCGAGCTCAGCGGGCGTGAGGTTGGCGGGGGGCGTGCGTTTGCCGGCGATGATGGCGGCGGCGGCCTTGGGATCGGAGGCGTAGGCGGCCGACTGTGCGTCGTAGAGCTGCTTGAGCGTGGCGGTCTCGTCGCGCGTGGGGGGCCGGGTAAGGCAGAGCTGAAACGCGTGGCGGATGCGCTCGTCGGTCGAGCCGTCGGGGCGATCCGTAAGCACGCGTTGCGCGAGGGCGAGCGCGACTTCGACGTAGACGGGGTCGTTGAGCAGCGTGAGGGCCTGGAGGGGCGTGTTGGAGCGCGAGCGCTTCACCGTGCAGGCCGTGCGGTTGGTGGCGTCGAAATTCATGAAGCTCGGGTAGGGCGAGCTGCGCTTCCAGACGGTATAGATGCCGCGACGATACGCATCCTCGCCGGTGCTGAGATCGTAGGAGACTTTCTCTCCGCCGACCTTGCTCTCCCACAGCCCGGCCGGCTGGTAGGGACGCACGGGCGCGCCGCCTTGCTTGAGGCTGAGGAGTCCGGCGGATGCGAGGGCGTTGTCGCGGATCGTCTCGGCATCGAGGCGGAAACGCGGGCCGCGGCCGAGCCACTTGTTCTGGTCGTCGCGCGCGAGCGATTCAGGCGTGAAGCGCGAGGACTGCCGATAGGTGGCCGAGAGCGCGATGAGCCGGTGGATGTGCTTCATGCTCCAGCCGTGCTCCATAAACTCGACGGAGAGCCAGTCGAGGAGCTCTGGGTGCGTGGGCATCTCGCCCTTGATGCCGAAATCCTCGGGCGTGGAGACGAGGCCGCGGCCGAAGAACTCGGACCACCAGCGATTGATCGTCACGCGGGCAACGAGGGGATTCTCGCGGTCGACGAGCCACTTTGCGAGATCGAGGCGATTGACCGGCGGCGCGGAGGACGCAGTGCTGGCGCCGCCGAGCGCGTGAAGGATGGCGGGCGTGCCGGGCTGCACGGGCTCGCCGGGATCGAGGAAGCTGCCGCGATTCATGACCGTGCTGGCGCGGGGCTGATCGAGCTCCTGCATCACGAGGGTTTGCGGGCCCTTGTTGCTATTCAGCTCCTGGGTAACCTTGAGCCTGGCGAGGCGGAGGGTGTCGAGCGCCTTGTCCTGTTTGTAGAAGTGCTCGGCCAGTGCCTTGGTCTGCGCCTCGGTGCGGTCGGACTGCGGCGTGCGGAGGATGGCCGCGATAGCGGCGGGCAGCGTGGGGCCGCTAACGGTGCCGGTGAGGGCGGAGAGGCGAACGCGCCCGATGGTGCGGCCCGTGCCGAAATTCTGCACCAGCGTGAAAGTGAACGTCGTGCCCTCGGCGGAGCCGACCGGCTGGGCGGTTTCGAAAATGGCCCAGTGGTCGCGGAAAAATTGCGTGCCGATGGCCCAGCCGGCGCGATTGCTGGTCTTGGGTTTGAGGGCGTTTTCGACTTCGAAGCGCGCCTGCGAGAACGACGCCGTGGCCTTGGTCAGCGCGACTGGTTGCGGCTTGGCGTCGACGCCCGACGAGGCCGTAACCTTGAAGCTATTGAGAATGAAGTTCGGCCGCGCGGCATCGCCCCGGCCGGGGCCGGTGCCCGGCAGCGAGGGATCCGTGAGCGCCTCGAGCTTGAAAGCGGTGATGCCAGTGAGCGTGGTTTTTACCGTGATCGTGTAGGTATCCAGCTCGGGGACGTCCTCGGTGAGGAGGACGGATTTGTCGGGCAGGATGACGTAGGTCGAGTCGCCGGAGGAGGTAAACGTGGCGACGTCGAGCGGATAGGTCTGGCTCGTGGCGCTGAGGCTGGCGGTGGCGGACTTTTCCCACTCGGCGAGGCGGGGATTGGCAGCGGCGCGCTCGGTCTCCAGCGCGCGATCGAGTTCGGCGATCTGCGCTTCAAGCGCCGGGCGCTTTTTGTCTTTCGCGAGATCGGGGAGGGTGAGGTAGGGGCCGGTGAACTTCAGCGAGGCCATCGCCCGTGGGCCGCTGAAATCGGTCTCCTTCGGCGAATTATTGAAGAAGGCGAAGAGCCGATAGTAGTCCTTCTGCGAGAAGGGATCGTACTTGTGATTGTGGCATTGCGCGCACTCGAGCGTGGAGCCCAGCCAGACAGAGGCGGTGGTGTTCACGCGGTCGAAGACCTGGTTGACGCGGCCCTCCTCCTGATCGGTGCCGGCCTCGACGTTGGTCGGAGCAGAGCGGTGAAACCCGGTGGCGATCAGCGCATCGTAGTTTGGGGTCTGGCGTTTGGGGTCTGGGTTCTTGGAAGCGGGCAGCAGATCGCCGGCAATTTGGTAGATCGTAAACTGATCGAACGGCATGTCGGCGTTCATCGCGCGGATCACCCAGTCGCGGTACGGCCAGAGGTCGCGGAGGTCGTCTTTCTGGAAACCGTGCGAATCGGCGTAGCGCGCGAGGTCGAGCCACGGGCGGGCCCAGCGCTCGCCGTATTGCGGGGAGGCGAGCAGGCGGTCCACGACGCGGGCGTAGGCCTGCGCGCTGTTATCGGCGGCGAAAGCCTCGATCTCGGCCGGGGTCGGCGGGAGGCCGACGAGATCGAGCGAGACGCGGCGGAGCCAGCGCGACTTGTCGGTGGGCGGAGAGGGGCGGAGCTTCTCCTGCGCGAGGCGCGCGAGGACGAAGTGATCGATGGGATTGTGCGCGGCGGCGGCGCGATCTGCGACCGGCGGCACGGCGGGGCGCTCCGGTTTGACGTAGGCCCAATGCTTGAGGTTCTCGGGCCAGACTGCGCCCTCGTCGATCCACTGCTTGAGCGTGGCAATCTCGGCGGGGGGGAGGCGGTCGCCCTTCTGGGGCATCACGTCGTTCTCGTCGTCGGTCGTGATGCGCTGGATGAGGAGACTTTTGGCGCTGTGGCCGACCACGAGCGCGGGCTCGCGGGACTCACCGCCCTTCAGGGTGCCGGCGAGCGTATTGAGATGGAGGCCGCCCTTGGCCTTGTCGGCGCCATGGCAATCGAAGCAGCGCTTCGCCAGGATCGGCTGGACATCGCGCGCGAAGTCGAGCTTCGACTCGGCGGCGGCGAGCGGAGAAAGGGCGAGTGCGGCGCACCAGAAGCGGGTGCGGAAAAGAGAGGGGGAGGGCCGAGGCATGTGGTTGGGGAAACCGGCTCCCAGAATGCGGCCGGTCCGCCCGGGGTGCCAAGGCTCAACTATGGATGCGGTCAGAGATTCGTAAGACGAAAATCCACCTGGGAACGATGCACGCAGATTGAGGGCCCGGCGGCGAGGTGAAGAACAATCAGGGCTGGTGGGTGTAGACGTACATCAGCGGCTGCTCAGAGACTAGCAGCATCAAGTTGTCCCCCCGCGGGATCGCGTCGGGTGCGATGCCGACGAAGAGTCCCCCCCAATGGGTGAGGTAGTTGAACATCATGTAACGGGGCCTGCCCGCGTTGTCGCAGAAGAGGACGGAATGGGAGGAGGCGTAACCGTGCGGGCAAAGCTCGGGTGGGATTGTCAGGGCTTGTCTAGCTTCAGGTCCGTTTGGTGACCTAGGGTCGGGGCGCCACGGTTTCAGACTCGCGACGAGCTCTTTGTCCTCGTTGAAACGCTGAACCAAGGCCGCAAATTCTCGAATCAATTTGATGTCGTTTGCGAACAGGGTGCGCCTGGTCTCAAGCAGCCTGCCGTGGGCGGTGATAGATATGGGTATATCCTTTGGGCGAAGAGGACGCAGGTACCGACTGCGAAGACTCCGATAAACGCGAAGACGACCACGCAAACACGAAAGACGATGCGAAGGCAGGTTTTCATAGGTTAACCGGAGGGCGTGCCGAAAATAATCTCTCCTTGTTCATTTTCACGGGTCGTGAGCGTAGACGTACATCAACGGCTGGCGTGAGACGAGTCGCATGAGATTATCGCCGTGCGGGATGGCGTTGGGCGCTATGCCAATAAAGAGACCCTCCCGGCCCCGTCGGACTTGGATATATTGGGGAACACCTTCCGCATCACAGGACAGACTAGCGAACTGGCCGTGGATGAGTTGGTAATGGCTGTAGTTGTCTAAGTCATCGGTGGGGAACCTGCGCGGGTACCCAGCCGGCATCAACCTCGGTGGGATGAGCAATAGGCGTCTGCTAACGGGATCTCCTGTCTTTGCGAAGGGCGAAACGTACGGCTTTAACTGTGCTACGAGCGCTTTGTTCTCGCGCAGCCGCACCGTGAGGTCCGCGAATTCGCGGATGGCGGCGATATCGTTGGCAAATAGCTGCTTGCTGTGCTCTCGCACGCGTTGGTAGCCATTCTCTGGCGGCATGATACGACGGAGAAAAGTAACGTATGCGACGGTGACGGCCCCGATACAGGTGAGGAGTATCACACAGCAATGAAAGAGGCCGCGAAAAAACGTCTTCATGGGGGATGTGCGAGGGCTGGTCGCGTGCCGAGGTTCGTGAGGGGATTCGCCAGAACGGGCAATTGAATACCCTGTCCGCTCGCTGGCCGCGTGTGGACTTGAGCCAACGATACGCCAGAGTTATCAGTCAGTCGGCGTGGGCTTGACCCTGTGGCTCGGCGGGCGGACGGTTTCGGGCATGCAATCGGATACCTCCTTGGTCGGTCGGCGTGAATTTTTGAAGGCTTCCGCGGTGGTAGGAGCGGCGGTGAGTTTCCCGGCGGTCGTGCGCGCGGCAAATCTTAATGGGCGCGTGCAGGTGGCCAGCGTTGGCGTGTCGGGCATGGGGCACACGGACGTGCACAATATCTCGAAGCACGAGCGGGTGAAGTATGTCGGCTTCTGCGACATCGACACGCGGAACTTCGAGCGGGTCGACAAGCTGGCGCCGGGCACGCCGCATTTCGCGGACTTCCGCGTGATGTTGGAAAAGCTCGGCGACACCGTCGATGCGGTGGCCGTTTCAATCCCGGACCACATGCACGCGCGCGTGGCGATCGAGGCGATGAAGCGCAAGAAGCACGTCTACGTGCAGAAGCCGCTCGCGCACACCGTGTGGGAGTGCCGGCAGATGCGGCTGTGGGCGGAGAAGGTGGGCGTCGTCACGCAGATGGGCAACCAGGTGCACTCGCAGGTCGAGTACCGGATGGCGACGCAGCTGCAGCGCGCGGGCACGATCGGCAAGGTGAAGGAAGTGTATTCATGGTGCCAATTCACCGGCAACGAACGCACGCGGCTGCTCGAGCCGCCGGCGCAGGGCGATACGGTGCCGAAGGAAGTGAATTGGGATCTGTGGATCGGCGGCGCGCAGATGCGGCCGTATGTGGAGGGGCTTTATCACCCCTTTGCTTGGCGCGACTGGCAGGACTTCGGCGGCGGCGCGGCGCTCGGGGACTTCGGCTGCCATGTGCTCGACCCGATCTTCACCGGCCTCGGGCTGAAAGCGCCGCTTTCGGTCGGCGCGGACAACAGCGGCGTGAACCGCCACATGTGGCCGACAACGGAGACAATCCGGTATGTTTTCCCCGGCAATGAATTGACTGCGGACAAGACCCTGAAGCTGACATGGAGCGACGGCGGGCTGCGGCCTGACCGCAAGCTGGCGCAGATGCCGCCGGAGCTGGAGCTGCCGAAGACGGGCTCGCTCATCGTGGGTGAGAAGGGTAATATGCTACTGCCGCACGTCGGCGGGCCCAGGCTCTACCCGGCGGAGAACTTCCCGGGCTTTGCGTATCCGAAGGATATCAAGGGGCTGAATCACTGGCACCGCTGGGTGGATGCAATCCTCGGCGGAGAGAAGACGACGGATGGCTTCGACCTCGCGGCCTGGGTCTCCGAGACGGTGGAACTTGGCAATGTGGCGACGCGCGTGATCAAGCCGCCGAAGCCGAAGCGCGGTTCCAACGTGGTGACCGAGTCTCCAGTGCTGCAGTGGGACGCAGCGGCGCTGCGCTTCACCAACAGCCCCGAGGCCAACGCGCTCCTGACGAAGAAATACCGGGCGGGCTGGGAAGTGCCGGCGGCGTGAGTGCGGCGATCATTGCTGTGGCCCGGTGCATGAGCGGCAGGACGGATGCGGATGGGTGGGTGCGGAGCATACGGTGCGTGCCGTCGCTGCGATCACGCGCAGGGCTACAGGGTGTCGTATTACCATTGTTGCTGCTGCTATGCAGCGGCGCGATGGGGCTGCGTGCCGATCCGGTCGACGACATCGTGAAGGCGCAGCTGGGGGCGCAGAAAATTCCCGGGGCGGCCGTGGCGGTCGTGAAGGCGGGCCGGCTCGAGAAGGTGGGCGCGTATGGCATGGCGGATACGGAGCGAAAGGTGCCGGTCACGGCCGACACCGTTTTTCGGATAGCGTCGGTGAGCAAACAGTTCACGGCGGTCGGGGTGATGATGCTGGTGGAGACGGGCAAGATCGGGCTCGAGGACCCGATTGCGCGGCATCTTGACGGCTGCCCGGAGGCGTGGAGCAAAATCACGGTGCGACACCTGCTCGCACAGACCTCGGGGCTGCAGGATTTCATCAACGAGCCGGTGACCGATCTGAAGGCAGATGTGACCGATGCGCAGCTGCTGGCGGCGGTCGCGAAGCGCCCCTTGAAATTTCCGCCC
>JAZKEV010000315.1:0-2742 GCA_040386765.1 Verrucomicrobiota bacterium
GCGAGCCGATCATCACCAGCAGCTGGACCGAGGGTTCGGCCATCGCCCAACGGATAAGAACGTCTCCGAGTGTCTCGCTCATCGCAGCTTCCTCAGTGAAAACAGGATTTCCGTGCCCTCCATACCCGGGCCCGCGTGAATCTCGCCGTGGTGCAGGCGCAGAATTTCCTTCGCGAGAAACACCCCGATTCGCCCCTGGTTCGGCACCGCATCTTCCGAAGGCTCGGGGAGAATCCCTTCCAGTTCGAGATGCTTGCCCTTGAGCGAAAGCAGCGCGGTCAGATCCGACCCGCTGCCCGTCGAGCGCACCTTGAGGGCGAGTTCGCGCAGGCCGTGCTCCGGGCGATTTTCGCCGAGCGTGCGGATGAGCGCCCGCAACGCGAAATCCAGCAGCTTCTTGCTCGCCGAGATCACCACCGGATCGGGCCCGACTTCCACGCGCAGGCCGAGGGCGTGACCCACGGTTTGCGCCACGTCGCGGACATCGATCGGCGCCGGGTCCATCTCGTGCAACGACTGCATGAGCGCGAGATTGTTGTTCAGCGCTTCCAGTTGCGCGATGTCGCTCTTCGCCGTCTCGATGAGCGCGGGCGGCAGCTGCCGGTCGGCGCTGGCGTGGCGGAAAGTTGTGAGCGAGACGAGGGCGTTGCCCAGCTCGTGGCTGAGCGTCAGCGCCAGCTCGCGCAACACATCGCGGCGGCTCGCGCGTTCGCGCGCATAGGCATCGTGCACCTCCACGCTCGCCTCTTCCCAGAACGCCCACACGCCACCCGTCTCCGCGATGATGCCCGCACTGGCGCGGAAGGGCTGCCCCGCGGTGGGCGCGACGCGGCATACTTCGCGCAGGCGGCGGGCCTGGCCGATCGCATCGCGCACGACCAGCGGCACGTGCCGCGGCGCGTTTTCACTGGGCCCGAGCACCAGCGTGCCGGGCAGATATTTCGCGCCGAGGGTGGACTGCTCCGCCAGATGATTCAACCGGCCGAACTGCGAGGCCTTCGCCAGGAAATGCCGCAGGAGCCGCGCAAAGAACACGGCGCGCGTGCGATCCGAGTCGTCGTAGGCCTGCCCATCGTCGCGCACGCCGAGAGCGATCAGGCCGAGCAGCCGGCCATTATCGTGCACCGGCACGAGCAGCCGCGCGCCCCACAGCGCGAGGCGGTTGCGTACCGCCAGCTCCGACACCGGATCGGCGGGGCCATCCCAATTCGTACCGTCGATCACCGCGGGGTGATTTTCGAAAAAGCTCACCAGCGGATCGTCCGCCGCGAAAAACGACGTGCCCCGGTCCGCGCGGAAGCCATCCGCTTCGCGCAAAAAGAAAACCGCATGCGACGCCCGCAGCACATGCCGCGAGGCCCGGCGAAACTCCGCGATCAACCGGTCGCGCGTGTCGATGTTCTCGATCGCACCTTCGAGAAAATCCCAGAGCTCCGCGTTGTCGGTTGCCGGGGGCCGTACCGCCAGCCGCGTCGGCTCCGCCCGGCGATTTTTCTCCACCAGCATGTCCACCAGCGACTGCTTCTCCGCCACCTCTTCAATCAGGGGCAGCAGCTCCCGCAGGCGCGTCGTGCTCTCTTCGTAGGAAAGATACACCCGCGCCCGGCCCGACATCCGCGCCTGCTCGTAGGGCAGGCTGCGCGGCTCACCCACGAAGATCGTCGGGCACCGCGCAAAGGAGGGCGGAAGCGAGGCCTCCGCCACCGCATCGAGCACGACGACCGCGGCAAAACCCGGCGCCGTGCCGCCGGGAAAGCCTTGTGCTCCGATCCGCAGCGCCATCCGGCCTGCCGGCAATTGCCGCTCCCACGCATCGGCGAGCGATGTGTCGGTGGTGGCTAAGATGACAAGGGTTGGCATGGGAACGTCACCCGAAAGGTTGCCCCGCATCCCGGTGCCGGCGGATCCACCGAAATGCTGGCATTAAGATTCGCAAGGATGTCACTGCAGATGGCAAGCCCGAGGCCAAAGCCCGTCGACTTCGACGTCTGGAAGGGCTGGAAGAGCCGCGGCCTCATTTCGGGCGAAATGCCCGGGCCACTGTCGGCGACCGCCATCTCGATGCCGGAGGCCGTGTTGCGGGTCACGATCTTGATCCACCGTTCATGCGTCTCGTCCTGTGCGTCCACGGCTTGGATCGCATTGAAACAGAGATTCAGCATCACCTGCTTCGCCGCCGAGGCATCCGTGTAAGCCGCGTCGGGTGTTGCGGAGAAATCCGTAAGAAACTGCACGTTGCGATGCGCGGCCTTGGCCGCCACGAGATCGAGGCTGGAGCGCAGCAGCGGATGCAGGTCGATGAGCTTGGCCTCGTAGATGCGGGGCGACGCGAGATCGAGCAGCTGCTCGGTCAACTGGTCGATACGGCCCACCTCATCGCCGATCAGCTTGAAAAACTTTTCGCGGAAGCGCGGGTCCTGGTGGTGCGTCGGCAGCAGCTGTACGAAGGTCTTGATCGAGACGAGCGGGTTGCGGATTTCGTGCGCTAGGCTCGCGCCGAGGAGGCCGACCGTCGCGAGCTGCTCCGTGTGCTGCACCTTTGCGGAGAAGTGCGCTCGCTCGAGCGCGCTTTCCATGATCGAGGCGAGCTCGATCATCTGCGTCACTTGCGGATAGGTATACGGGAGCCGCGAAGCCGCGGTGCCGACACCGATCACGTTGGTCAGCGACGGACCCTCGGCGATCACGATGAGGCCGAGTCCCTGCTGCTCGAGGAAGGCCGCGAGCGCATCGCGGTCCGTC
>JAZKEV010000315.1:2752-11290 GCA_040386765.1 Verrucomicrobiota bacterium
TTGCCGGAGTGCGCGGAGCACCGTTCCTTCGCTCTCCAGGGAGACGCCGCTGCCGGTGAGCACGCCCTTGCTGCCGGAGAGGATCAAGGCGCGGTCGCTCTGGCCCCAGCCTTTGAGCAGCGCGGAGTAGGCCCGCTCCAGATCCTCCACCCGGCGCTCGCGTTGGGCCGCGGCAAAGGCCGCCTGCCGCGCCGCCAGGCCCTGCGGGAAAAACTTCAAAGTCCGGTCCAACCACTCGCCGAGGAAGCTCGCGAACCACAGGCCCACGAGCGTCGCGCACAGGAAGGCAGGCGTTTCCGACAGGATAAGGCCGCACCCTCTATAGACGACATAGGCCACACCCGACACGCAGACGACCAGGATGGCTTTCTCGGCCACCAGAACCACGAGCTGCCGGGCATCGAAGATGCGGTGGGTCGTAATCGCGTAGCTGGTGCCCGCATAGAAGAAGAGCACCGCCAGCGGCTGGATCCGGCGGAAGATCGGGTCATCCGTCAGCTCGCTCAACCCGATCAAGAGGTAAACGATGCCCACCACGGCCGTCCCGCCCACGAGCCACACTTGCAGTTCCAGTCGCGGAGCGCCCGTCAGGCCTTTGATGCTGCGCAGCGAGTCCCACAGGAGGACCGCATAGGCCACCACGAGGCCGCCATAGTAGATCGGCTGCGCCCAGCCCGTCACTTTATTTGCGCCTGTCGAATAGGATGGGATGAACGCGTCGGTGAAAGGCACGATCGCGAGCACGATCGGACCGATGAACCAGAGTGCATTCCTCCGCAGCCATTTGACGTCGGAGAAGTTCATTCTGGTCAGGATGCTCTCCTTGACCATCCACAGCGCCAGCGCGGCCAGCGCTCCGACGCTGCAGGAGCGCCGGACCCAATCTAATCGCTCCGCCCTCACCGCGACCACGGCCATGTACACGCACACCAGCCACGCCGCCACGATCACCGAGCAAAAGAAGACGCTCCGATTGACCGACCGGCGCGGATTCGCCCAAAAAATGAGCCCGCCCACGATCGCTACGATCGTTGCCGCCAAAATTGAGGGAGATGGGATGAGTGAACTCAAAGCGGTGCTGTGTCCTTTATCGGCTTAATTTGGCGGAAGATCATCTAACCCCCTCCAACAGCACGCTCGCATTTGTACCGGACAATCCATGCGAATTCACCAAGGCGCAATTGAATGACATAAAGCGCGCCCGCGCCGAGAGGTTGAGCCGGCAGGAAGGATCGGGGCGCTGCCAGTTGACAGTCGGCGGGATGAACCCGTCACGCAAGCCCAGCGCAGCGCAGCCGACCTGAATGGCGCCGGCGGCGGCAAAGGGATTTCCCAACGCTCCCTTGATCGAGGCCGTCGGTATCTGATCCAGGTGATTGCCAAAGATATCCCGCAGCACCCTGGCCTCGATGGCGTCGATCTGCTTATGGCCGGGCCCCCAGGCATTGATCATGTCGACGTCGGACGATCGCAGGCCGGCATTGGCCATCGCTACCCGGATGGCGTCGTAAAAACCTTCGCCCGGCTTGGTTACCGGATCGGTGGCAAACGAGTAACCGCGGATATAGGCGTAGCCCGGCCGCGGACTCGACTCCGGTTCGAGGATCATGATGCACGCACCCTCGCCGATCACGCCCGTCGTCCGCCACATGTCGAAGGGCCGGCTGAGCTGCTCGGGCCGGTCCGCCGTTGCCGGCGAGAGCTCGGCCATCCGCAATTCAAGCATGGGATGGTAGTAGATCGGCGCCTCCGTGCCGCCGCAGATGGCGATATCCACCTCGCCGTTGGCCACGAGGGCCGCCGCGTGCCCGATGGCATCCGTTCCGGAGCAGCACGCGCTTTGCAGCGACAGCGTGCGCGCGCCGCCCACCATCTCCGCGACGCTCGCGGCAATCGAGGCCACCGGTCCGTGAAAAATCACCCGCGCGAGCCCGTAGCGCGGGCCTTTGCGCGTCACTTCCTCGATCGTCTTGTTGATCACGGCACTGTCCATCAGCGAGGTGCCGGTCACCACCACGGGATCGAGCGCATTGACCGATTCGATCGGCAGACTCGCGTCAGTCAGCGCCATCTTCGCCGCCGCCAGGGCAAATTGGGTATGCCGGGGCAGCCGCTTGGCGGCGGGATCCGAGACGTAGTCCGCGATGTTGAAGCGCTTGACCTCGGACGCTACAAAAGGACCGCCCTCCTCCGGAAAACGCGTGACCGCTCCCACATGGCTGCGATGCTCAAGGATGCCGGTTTCGAACGCTTTCCTTCCAAGCCCCACCGGGGTCACGAAGCCCAGCCCGGTGATTTTTACTCTGCGCCGCTTCATCCCTGCGGGGCGGTGGGAAAGGTCAACTTGACCGTCGTGCCTTTGCCTGGCGCGGACTCCAGCGCGAATGTCGCGCCGTGGGTCCCCGCCAGATGTCGGCAGATGCTCAAACCAAGCCCCGTCCCGCTGGCTTTGCTGCTGAAGCCTCCGTGCAGAGCTCGTTTCACGCGATCGGCATCCATGCCCGCGCCATTATCAGAGATGGTGAGTGTGAGGGTATCGCCCTTGGTCGTTGCGTTTGCCTCGATCCGGGTCGCTCCCGCTTCGAGGGAGTTCTTGAAGAGGTTCTGGAACACCCGCATCAACTCGAATTTCGAGCCGCGCACCCAGGCTTCGTTCATGCCCGTGGTCTGGATCGCCGTGTTGCCGAAGAAGATGACCTGCTTCACGTCGCGTGCGATCGCCAGCAGGTCCACGCGCGCAAACTCCGTCGCCTGCTTCGAGGCCAGCCGCCAGTTTTCCGAGAGGTGGTGGCAATACTCCGAGGCCTTCTCCACCATCGCCGAATATTCGATCAGTTTCTTCGCCGTCTCGGGGTCTCGGTTCGCGAGCAGCCGGGCTTCCTCCGCCACCAGTGCGGCGTAGCCAATCACCACCGTCAGCGGATTATTGAGATCGTGGACGAGCTCCACCGAGGCCCGCGCCTGCCAGATCTGCGGCTCGTTCTGCTCGATCTCGCGCTTTAGCGCATGGCTGAGGTTCGACGCATCGACCGCCGACTGGGCCTGCGCCCGCCGCACGCGCGTCTGCTGCGTCTGCTTGCGCACCGCCTCGATCAACTCGGGGATGTCCGGCGGCTTCCGCAAATACTGGTTGGCGCCCGCCACCATCGCCTGTTGCGCGGTGGCCAGGGTGCCGTAGCCCGTGAGCATGATCACCGAGACGTGGGGGTCGATCTTGCGCAGCTCCTCGAGCGCGCGGATGCCATCCATCTCCGGCATGCGGATATCGAGCACCACCGCCGCGTACGGCTTGGCGCGGATCTTGATCAGCGCCTCTTTGGCGCGTTCCGCCGTGTCGACGTCGAATTCGCCCGATAGACTGAACGCGATGGATTCGCGCGGGCCATATTCGTCATCCACGACAAGCACAGCCGGTCTCTCCGCCGGCGCGGTTGTGGAGACAGCCGAAGAATTCTCGGTCAGCATGCGAGGGATTGAAGCGATAGGACGAAGCGGGCAGCACAGCGCGTGAGCCCGCACAGCATAACGCTGTTTGCAGGGGGTGTTTTGAGGTGTCAAGGCGCGCATCGAGAGTTGAATTACCTATGCCACCCTCCGACGTTGTTTGCGTGCAATTAATCGGATCGATGGTTATAGCGGCCGCAGTCGCCGGCTTGTTCGTCTGGCTCTTCCTCCGTTCGCGCGAAGCCGCCCTCGGAGAACGTCTCAGCGCCCGCACTGCCGAGAACGAAAAACTCTCCGGCGATGTCGCCGCGCTCCGGGCCGAAGGCACCCGTCTCGCCTCCCTCAACGCCCAGCTCGACACGCAACTCTCCGCCGAGCGCAACGCGCACGAGCGCCTCACCAACGAGTTCAAGGCGCTCTCGGCCGATGCTTTGCGCAGCAACCGCAGCGACTTCCTCGAACAGGCCAAGCAGGCCTTTGCCCAGCTCCAGCAGCAATCGACCGGCGAGCTCGAGCAGCGCAAGCAGGCCGTCGAGGCCCTCGTGAAACCCCTCCGCGAGTCGCTCGACAAGGTCGACAACAAGATCTCCGAGATCGAGAAGGCCCGCGCCGGTGCCTACGGCGCGCTCGGCGAGCAGCTCAAGGCCCTCAACGTCGCGCAACTGCAGCTCCAAAGCGAAGCCTCCCGGCTCTCCACCGCCCTCCGCTCCACTACGTACTCCGGCAGCTGGGGCGAATTGCAGCTCCGCCGCGTCGTCGAGATGGCCGATATGCTCTCCTACTGCGACTTCGCGGAACAGGAGACCTCCGGCGCCCTCCGCGCCGACCTCGTCGTGCGCCTTCCCGGCGGCCAGCGCATCGTCGTCGATGCCAAGAGCCCCCTCGAATCCTTCCGCGCCGCCCACGAGGCCACCGACGAGACGATCCGCGCCGCCCGCATGCTCGAGCATGCCGCCAAGGTCCGCGGCCACATCGACGCCCTCGGCGCCAAGAACTACTGGGAGCAATTCCAGCCCGCCCCCGAGTTCGTCGTGCTGTTTCTCCCCGGCGACCATTTCCTGACCGCTGCGCTCCAGGCCGACAACCAGCTCATGGACCGCGCCCTCACCCGCCGGGTCCTTCTCGCCACCCCCACGACCCTCATCGCCCTCCTCAAGGCCGCCGCGTACGGCTGGCGCCAGGAAGCCGTTTCGAAAAACGCCGACGAGATCAGCGCCCTCGGCCGCGCCCTCTACGACCGCGTCTCCACCTTTGCCGACAATCTCGACAGGATCGGCCGCAGCCTCGAAGGCGCCACCAAGGGCTACAACGCCGCCGTCGGCTCCTTCGAGGGCATGGTTCTCCCCGGCGCCCGCAAACTCGCCGAGCTCGGCGCCCGCGGCGCCAAGGACTTGACCGCCCCCGGCACCGTCGACATCGCCCCGCGCGACGTCGTCAAACGCACCTAATCACTCCGCCTTCTCTCTCAGGATTTCCGGTAGCCCTGCCCGTGAGGGCAGGGACCGACCATCCAACAGGCGCCCGTTTGGGATGCCTTCTTAAATCTGGTCCGCTCCGTGGCCCTGCGCGTGAGCGCAGGGATCGGACACCCCATCCTGCCCGCTCCCATTCAAGGCATCCCCATCCCCCTCGCTCCCGCTTCGCTCACCACCCACTCGCCCTCGCCCATCTCCCACACGCCACCCACGCACCCGCCGCCCGCCGCCCGCCGCTCCACCTCCTTACCTCCCACCCACTCCCCCAACCCGTTGACCCATCCCTCCCGCGCCCCCGGGGAGATGGAGATTGCCTTCGCCCCACCCGGCTGGCAGTGCTGGACACTTTTACGGCACAAAGCCGCCCTGCCCGTTACTCTACCTAGACTCAATTATTCACGCATGAAATCGAAGCACATCGCCACCATCGGCCTGCTCGCCCTCGGCCTCGCCGCGGCGTCCGTTCAGGGCCAGACTCCGCCGCCCGCCGCCCCCGCGACCCCGACCGCCGAAAAAGCGGCGTTCACGGATGCGCAACTCGTCGAAGAGTTCGGCTGGTTCATCGGCAAGCGCGTCGGCCTCACGGAACTCGCCTTCACCAAGGAAGAGCTCGAAATCCTCATCAAGGGCATGCGCTCCGCCGCCGACGGCAAGGACTCCCCTTACGAACTCGAGAAGATCGGGCCCTCGATGGATGAGTTCATGCAGAAGCGCCAGCAGGCCTACATGGGCAAGATGAAGGAGAAGAACGACGCCGCCAACGCCGCGTACTTCACCAAGCTCAAGGAAAACAAGGCCATCGTCGGCCTCCCCAGCGGCCTCCACTACGAAGTCACCCAGGAAGGCACCGGCCCCAACCCCACTGCCAACGACAAGGTAAAGGTCCACTACACCGGCAAGCTCCTCGACGGCTCCGTCTTCGACAGCTCCGTGCAGCGCGGCCAGCCCGCCGAGTTCGGTCTCGGTGAGGTCATCCCCGGCTGGACCGAGGGCCTCCAGAAGGTGAAGAAGGGCGGCAAGATCACCCTCTACGTCCCGCCCGATCTCGCTTACGGCGCCGAAGGCCGCCCCGGCATCCCGCCGAGCTCGACCCTCGTCTTCGAAGTGGAGCTCCTCGATATCCTCGCCAGCACCACCCCGGCTCCCGCTCTGCCCGCCCTGCCCACGCAGCCGGCCAAGAAGTAATAACGAGTGTACGAGTAATACAGCGCGACCTCGTCCCGCGGTAGTAACCACCTCTCTCCCAAGACGCCGGACCTCCGGCGTCTTTTTTTGCGCCCGTTTTCCACGCCTTGCGCGGCCCGGCGTTTGCTGAGGGGGTTGTACTCTACCAACTACGAATCGAAAAGAGCCGGGACCCGGAGCGCACAGAGCTGACGCCGCGGCCACGGAGGGCTGCTCTTGGATCGGCTCCGTGGCCTCGCGTCCTTCCTCTGTGATCTTTGTGTCACAAGCCCGATTTTGATCCGCAAACGGCTCACGTTCTTTTAAGTCTAAGACAGTCATTGCGAGCTGCGTAACGACGACCGAACGTTAGCCGCATTAGCCAGGCATTCCATCTGGTTTCTACGGGGGCGTTCCGCGCCCTCGCCGAACCACCAAGATTCACCGATTCTCTTTTCCGATGAGCAAACCGACCGCCTTCCGCCGCACCAAGATCATCATCACCCTCGGGCCCGCCTCCGAAAGCGAGGAGATGCTCGAGAAGCTCATCCGCGCCGGCGCCGACATCGTCCGCCTCAACATGGCGCACGCCACCCACGACTGGACTCGCATGGTCATCCGTCGCATCCGCGCCATCAGTCTGCGGCTCGATCGCGAAGTCGCGATCATGATGGATATCAAGGGCCCCGAGATCCGCACCGGCGACCTCACGGCCCCCATCGAGCTGAAGATCGGCGAGATTTTCGATTTCACCGTCCGTCCCGGCATGTCGGCCGAGCGCGGCGGCGGCGACGAGGAGATCCGCTCCGTCGGCGTCAACTACCAGAACCTCGTCAACGACATCAAGGTCGGCGACACCGTCCTCGTCGACAACGGCCTCCTCCGCCTCGAAGTCCTCGAGAAGAACGAGGCCCGCATCCGCTGCCGCGTCCTCATCCCCGGCGAGCTCAAGTCCCGCCGCCACATCAACCTCCCCGGCGTCAAAGTAAACCTCCCCTCCTTCACCGAGAAGGATCGCGGCGACGCCACCGTCGGCCTCGAGGAGGGCATCGACTTCCTCGCCCTCTCCTTCGTCCGCGAGGCCAAGGACATCGAGCTCCTGCGCGCCTTCCTCACCGAGAAGAAGTGCAAAGTCCGCATCATCGCCAAGATCGAGGATCAGTCCGCCATCGATAATCTCAACGAGATCGTCGCTGCCTGCGACGCCCTCATGGTCGCCCGCGGCGATCTCGGCATCGAGTGCCCCTTCGAGGAGCTGCCCGTCATCCAGCGCCGCGCCGTCCGCACCTGCCTCGCGCAGGGCCGCCCCGTCATCGTCGCCACGCACATGCTCGAGTCGATGATCTCGCAGCCCGTCCCAACCCGCGCCGAGATCACCGATGTCGCCAACGCCGTCTACGAGCTCGCCGATTGCGTGATGCTCTCCGGCGAGACCACCATCGGCAAATACCCGGTCGATTGTGTCAAAATGTTGGATACGATCTCCCGCCGCATCGAGATCGAGGCCGACGACGAATGGGTGGCCCGCGCCGTCTTCACCGGCGAGCGCATGAAGGTCCTCAACTCCGCCGTCGTCCTCGCCAACGAGATCCCCAACTCCAAGCTCATCACCTTCACGCGTCACGGCTTCATGGTCCGCGGCCTCGCGCTCCTCCGGCCGTCGCATTCGCCGATCTTCGCCTTTACCCCGACGATCGAGCTCCTCCGCCAGTTGCGCCTCCTCCGCGCCGTCGAGCCCTTCCAGATGTCGCTCGCCTCCGACCCCAACGAGACGATCGAGAACGCCATCTCCCTCCTCCGCCGCCTCGGCCACGTCGCCGTCGGCGACAAGCTCATCATCGCCTCCGACATCGTCGCCTCCGACCGCCTCGTCGACAGCGTCCAACTCCGCTCCGTCCACTAAAAAGGCCACAAAGCCCGCCCACTCCGGTGTGGCCCTGCGCGTGAGCGCAGGGAGGTTCGATGCCCTGAAAGATCCGATCCCAAAAACCGGCCCCACCTGATCCCAGCTCACCCCAACATACCCCGGAAATAGAGGAGGCCATACCCCGCTGCCCTCTCCTCCGCCGTAGCCCTGCGCGTGAGCGCAGGGACCGACGTCGCCCCAGACCGAGCCTTCCCATCCCCTCTCCCTCTCCGATGAAGGCGCGGTGCCCCCACTGAGCGGGCTATCACCCCCGCACGCCCTTCCCCCGCCCCGGTGGCCCTGCGCGTGAGCGCAGGGAGGCTCGACGCCCTGAAAGGTCCGCTCCCAAAAACCGGCCCCACCCAATCCCAGCTCACCCCAACTTACCCCGGAAATAGAGGAGGGCTTACCCCGCCGCCCCCGTGTAGCCCGCTTCGGAAGAAGCGGGATCGTTCGCCCACCTCCCGCGCTACGACTCCGCAAAGACGCATCCCTATTTCTTCCCCTCACCATCTCAATTCACCCCACCCAACCCCAAAATATCCCGGA
>JAZKEV010000316.1:0-275 GCA_040386765.1 Verrucomicrobiota bacterium
TTTAAAACCTTACGACCTGCCTGTGCGTAACCCCAAAACGAAGATTGACTGGCCTGCGCGGGCGGCGGCTTTGGGGGCGGCGATTCCCCGGGCGCGGTTGCATCCGGCGGTGGTGGGTTGGGCGGAGGGGGCTTCGAAGCGCGTTACGTGGGGGGTGGGTTTTTCGGGTGGGGCGGATTCGCTGGCGCTGCTGCTGCTGCTGTGGGCGCATTGGCCGGAGCGGCGGGGGCGGTTGCGGGCGCTGCATTTTGATCATCGGTTGCGGGGGGCGGAGT
>JAZKEV010000316.1:296-10263 GCA_040386765.1 Verrucomicrobiota bacterium
ACGGCGGATGCGCGGTTTTGTCGCGAGGTGTGCCGGGGTTTGAGTGTTGAACTGATGTCAGGGCGCTGGACCGCGCGGGGGCGGAGCCGGCGGCGTGCGGCCTCCGAGGCGGAGGCGAGGGCGGCGCGGATGGCGTTTTTTGCGGAGCATGCGCGGATGGTTTGGCTGGGGCATCAGCAGGACGATATTGCGGAATCGATGCTCATGCGGCTGGCGCGAGGGAGTGGAGTGGGTGGGCTGGCGGCGCCGCGGCCGATCCAGTTGCTTGCAGGAGTAGGGGAGCGAGTGCACCTGCGACCGCTACTGACGCTGAAGAAGCAGGAGCTGGTTGAGGCACTGCGCGTGGTGGGCATCCTGTGGCGCGAGGATTCCTCGAATGCGGGTGATCTTTTCTTCCGTAATCGGGTGCGGCGGGAAGTGTTGCCGGCGTGGGCGGCGGCGGCGCAGCGCGATGCGCTGGCGGGAGCGGCACGGTCGCGATCCCTATTGGAGGAAGACGAGGTGGCGCTGGAGGCTTGGGTTGAGGCGCTGGACCCGTTGGACGAGCGGCGGGGGCTCGTGCTTTCGACCTTGGCTGGGAAGCCCCGGGCGGTCGTCCGGCGGGCCCTGCATCGGTGGATGCTCGCACAACGCCAGCGCGTCGAAGTCTCCAGCCAGGCCTTCGAAGCACTGCTCACGGCAGTGGAAGCAGGACGTCCCACCCGCCACAGTCTTGGGGTTGATCGCTTTGGCGTGATCAAAGAAGGGGTATTACGGCTCCTGTCCGGTGGAAAGGTACGGAGTAATTTCCAGAGGCGAGCCAATTGACTTCGCACCCCGGAACATCCATGTTTCCCGATTAGTCCCAAATTTAAATGTCCGAACCCGATAACAAAAAAGCCCGTCGTCCCCTGAAGACTCTGCCTCCGGACCGTTTTCAACCGAAGATGTTGATCTTCTGGCTGGCTCTGGTGGCTGCGGTGCTCGCGCTTCTGTACTACACGCCGAGTATGAGCAGTACGCCCGAACCTCTTTCCATTCAAGAGGTCGTGGAGCGCTCCGAGACGAACAACATCAAGCCCGGTGGCATCATCCGCCCCGATCTGGGTGGCGGTCGCGATTGGCACACCATTCATGGCGACTCCCGCAAGGATGCCGCCGCGGCCTTCAAGCCGTTCCGCGCCGCTGGCCGGGTGACGGATGAAAACATGATGCGTTTGCAGCGGACGAAGCTCTTCAGCGAGCAGCCGTCGCAAACCCTGCTCACCTCGATCGCGGCGCAGGTCATTCCTTTCGTCCTCATCATCGGCCTGCTATATTTCCTTTTTGTAAGGCAGCTGCGGCAGGCTGGCCGGGGCGCGTTGAGCTTCGGCAAGAGCCGGGCCAAGCTCCTGACCCGCGACCGCGACAAGATCACGTTTGGCGATGTCGCCGGCTGCGATGAGGCCAAGGAGGAAGTCTCCGAGGTCGTCGAGTTTCTGAAGGACCCGAAGAAGTTCACCAAGATGGGTGGCCGCATCCCGAAGGGCATCCTCATGGTCGGGCCTCCGGGTACCGGCAAGACGCTCCTCGCCAAGGCGGTCGCCGGCGAGGCGGACGTGCCCTTCTTCAGCATCTCGGGTTCGGACTTTGTGGAAATGTTCGTGGGCGTCGGTGCGAGCCGCGTGCGCGACATGTTCGAGCAGGGCCGCAAGAGCGCGCCTTGCCTGATCTTCATCGACGAAATCGACGCGGTGGGCCGCCAGCGCGGCGCCGGCCTCGGCGGCGGCAACGACGAGCGCGAACAGACGCTCAACTCGCTGCTCGTCGAGATGGATGGCTTCGACACCACAGAGGGCGTGATCATCATCGCGGCGACCAATCGCCCCGATGTGCTCGACGCGGCGCTGCTGCGCCCGGGTCGTTTCGACCGCCAGATCTACGTCGACCTCCCCGATCTCGTGGGCCGCGAACAGATCCTCCGCGTGCACGCCAAGCGCGTCTCGCTCGCCGAGAATGTCGATCTGCAGGTGATCGCCCGCGGCACGCCCGGTCTCTCCGGCGCGGAACTCTCCAACCTCCTCAACGAAGCGGCGCTCCTCGCGGCGCGCCGTAACAAGAAGAAGGTCGAGATGATCGATGTCGACGATGCCCGCGACAAGGTCCTATGGGGCCGTGAGCGCCGCCGCATCATGGACGATCAGGAGAAGCGCCTGATCGCCTGGCATGAGGCGGGTCACGCCATCGTGCAGGCCGTCCTCGACGACGGCACCGTGCCGGTGCACAAGGTCACGATCATCCCCCGTGGCCAGAGCCTTGGCAGCACGACTTACCTGCCCACGAAGGATATCCTCACGCGCGGCAAGAAGAAGATGCTCGACCAGGTGGCCATGGCCATGGGCGGCCGCATCGCCGAAGCGCTCATCACGGGCGACATCAGCAATGGCGCCTACGGCGACATCAAGCAGGCCACCAAGATCGCCAAGGCGATGGTGTGCGACTACGGCATGAGCGACCTCGGCCCGATCTCGTTCAACGAGAATCAGGACACCGTGTTTCTCGGCCGCGATATCACTCGCTCGCACCACGTGAGCGAGGAAACTGCGCGCCGGATCGACGCCGCCGTGGCCGAGATCGTGACCACGCAGTACACCCGTGCCGAGCAGATCATCGCCGACAATCGCCCTGCCCTCGACAAGGTGGGACAGGCGTTGCTCGAGCACGAGACGATCGACGGCAAGCACGTGCTGGAGATCCTCCAGTTCGGCGAAGTCCGCTCGCCCGTTCTTCCGAGCCTCGGGGCGAAGGCCAAGCTCGTGGACGGCAAGGCCAAGACGGCGGAGAAGTCTCCCACCCCCGAGCCACCGCCACTGGGCAGTGCGCCGGCGCCGAATCCGGCTTAAGGCCGGGAGTAGATTCAAATTTCAAAGGCGGACTTCGGTCCGCCTTTTTTATTTTTCGGTTTCTGAGGACGCAAAATCGCCTAGCGCCATCTGGGGAGGCATGCGTATGCGTTGGGAGGTGTCGGATGTCGGTTGTTGCAGGGCAGGCGTGGTGTCCCCCTAGCCTTCGCGCTTTGGGTTTGCGAAAATCTTGGGGCCTTCGGAGGTGTGCTGCGCGACGGCTCACCGGGACGGTTCGCCCTAACTCATTCATCTGCACCCCTCCTGCTTCCGCTTTTCCTCTTCCACCCACATTCAACGGCACGCGCAAGACCCCACGAGCGGCGGCTTGCCTCGGCGGAGGTGCGACCTAGCGTGCGTCTTTCCCCATGAGTTACTCAGCCCTCTCGTTCATGCGTGTGGCGTTCGTCGCCGCAGCGTTCGCATTCTCATCGCTCGGTCATGCCGCGGATGGCAAAAAGGCCGCCGGCCCCGAGCTCGGCCTCCAGACGTGGACGTGCCGCAATATGGACTTCGATCAGGTCGTGGCATTCGCGCTCAAGCACGGCATCACGAAGCTCCAGTTCATTTCCAAACACATCGATCCCAAGGGGCCGAAGGAGGAGTCGCTGCGCAAGAAAGCGATCCTCGATAAGAATGGCCTCCAAGCCTACACCTTCGGCGTCAACGGCACCTCCACCAACAAGGAGGAGAACCGGAAGCTTTTCGAATTTGCGAAGCTGATGGGCATCAAAGTCATCATCGTCGAGCCGAAGAACATGGCCGAGTGGGACAACCTCGAGGAACTCGTGAAGGAGTACGACATCAAGCTCGCTATCCACAACCACGGCATCGAGTCCGTGTACGGCAATCCGGCCACCATCAAGGGCATCCTCGCCAAGCGCGACCGCCGCATCGGCGTGTGCATGGATGTGGGTTGGATCACGGCCGCCGGTTTCGACGCCGCGCAGACCTTCCGGGAGTACGGCGATCGCGTGTACGACATGCATTTCAAGGACAAGGTTGTAGAGAAGGGAGCCGACGGGAAACCCGCCGTCGCCAACGGCAAGATCGTCGCGACCGATACCGAGATCGGCAAAGGCCAGTCCAACTACGCCGGTCTCTTCGCCGCGATCAAGGAAACCAAGTGGAACGGCGTCCTCGCGATCGAGACCGACAGCAAGGCGTTCGCCGAAGATCCGAACCGGCTGGTGGCGGAGGCCAAGACTTTCTTCGCAGCGCAGACCGGCAAGAAGAAGTAATCGAATCGCGAGCGGAGAGTCTGGCGCCAGCGTCGGAGCGCGGGCTCCGCGCAGCGCGCGTTTTAGGCTCCAGGCTCTTATCTCTTAGTTATCGCCCACAACCCCTCGGGCTTCGTCCCGTCTTACTATTCCTCTCCCCATGAAATTCCTCCTCGCCTTGGTGGGTGGGTTGGTGGCGGCTGCTTCCGCCGTCGCCGCCACGCCCCGCCAGCCCAATATCGTTTTCATCTTCTCGGACGACCACGCCTTCCAGGCGATTAGCGCTTACGGAGAGAAAAGGAAACTGATCGAGACGCCGAATCTCGACCGTATCGCCTCAGGTGGCATGCGGTTTGACCGCTGCCTGGTGACGAACTCGATCTGCGGCCCGTCACGCGCCGTGATTCTCACGGGAAAATACAGCCACCTGAATAGCTTTCCCAATAACTCGAACTCCACGTTCGACGGTTCGCAGGTGACGTTCCCGAAGCTGTTGCAGAAGGCGGGCTATCAGACGGCGATCGTCGGCAAGTGGCACTTGATCTCGGATCCGACGGGTTTCGATTTCTGGCAGATCCTGCCGGGGCAGGGCGGATACTATAATCCGGCCATGTCGAAGAACGGGGAGAAGCTGACGATGCCCGGCTACGTGACGGATATCATCACCGATGTCTCCCTCGATTTCCTGAAGAACCGCGACAAATCGAAGCCCTTCATGCTGATGTGTCAGCACAAGGCCCCGCACCGCGAGTGGGCGCCGGCGCTGCGGCATCTCGGCTTCGACAAGGACCGCGTGTATCCGGAACCGGATACCTTGTTCGACGATTACGCCGGTCGCGGCATCGCCGAGCGCGATCAGGACATGACCATCGAGAAGACGATGACGGAACGCGACGTGAAGTTTGCGGCGACGCCTAACATGACGCCCGAGCAGAAGAAGCAGTGGGATGCCTATTACGAGCCCCGCAATGCGAAGGTCAAAGCCGCCAATCCCCAGGGCAAGGATCTCGTCCGCTGGCGCTATCAGCGCTACATGCACGACTACCTCGCCACGGTGAAGGGCGTGGATGAGAACGTGGGCCGCGTGCTCGACTATCTGGAGAAAGAGGGCCTCGCGGAGAACACGATCGTGATCTACTCGAGCGATCAGGGCTTCTACCTCGGCGAGCACGGCTGGTTCGACAAGCGCTGGTTCTATGAAGAGTCGATCCGCATGCCGCTGATGGTGCGCTGGCCGGGCGTGGTGAAGCCGGGCTCGGTGAGCCGCGACCTCGTCTCGAATGTCGATTTTGCCGAGACCTTCCTCGAGGTGGCTGGCGCGGCCATCCCCGCCGACATGCAGGGCCGCAGCCTCGTGCCGATCCTGCGCGGGCAGAAGCCGGCGGATTGGCGCACGGCCTTTTATTATCAATACTACGAGTGGCCGACGCCGCATCGCGTGCGGCCGCACTACGGGGTGGTGACCGACCGCTACAAGCTCATGCGCTTCGAAGGCACGGGCGAAGACTACTGGGAGCTTTTCGACCGCGAGAAGGACCCGCAGGAGCTGAAGAGCGTCTACAACGACCCGGCCTACGCCTCGACCAAGGCCCAGCTCGAAAAGGACCTCGCCCGCCTTCGCACGGAGCTGAAGGTGCCTGCGGTGACGCCGCCGAACTTTTACGGCAAGCAAGGCGCCGTGCCCGGCAGCAAGAAAGCCGATGGCGGTGGCGGTCAGAAGAAAAAGAAGAAGGCCGCGGTCGATAACTGACGAGGAGGGCGCGTTATCCCGAACGCGCCGCTCGGGACCTCCGCTCTCTAGAGACAAGGCGGCTTGCCCGCAACGCCGCCTCCCGCTTTCCAAACATCACTCAGCGTTCTCCATTTTCGCGTTACCCCATGAAAAACTTCCTCTCGCTCCTTCTTGGTTTCGCGCTGCTCGGCGGCGCGGCGCAGGCCGCCTCGGCGGCGCGGCACAACGTCCTCTTCATCGCGGTGGACGATATGAACAACGACCTCGGCTGCTACGGCAACCCGGTCGTGAAGTCGCCGAACCTCGATAAGCTCGCGGCGCGCGGCGTGCGCTTTGACCGCGCGTATTGCCAGTTCCCGCTCTGCAGCCCGAGCCGCTCATCGATCATGACGGGACTGCGCCCGGACCAGACACGCGTTTTCGATCTGCAGTATCATTTCCGCACCGGCATGCCGGACGTCGTCACAATGTCGCAGCTTTTCAAGAATAACGGCTACTACGCCGCGCGTGTCGGCAAGATCTACCACTACGGCAACCCTGGTCAGATCGGCACCGATGGCCTCGACGACGCGCCCTCCTGGAAGGAAGTCTTCAACCCCGCGGGCGTCGACAAGACGAAGCTTGAGCCGCAGATCATCAATCACACGCCCAATCGCGGGCTCGGTTCCTCGCTGTCGTTCTTCGCCGACAAGGAAGGCCGCGACGAAGATCACACCGATGGCATGGTGGCCACGAAGGTGATCGAGCTGCTTGAGAAGCATAAGGGCGAGCCGTTTTTCATCGGCGCCGGTTTTTACAAGCCTCACTGTCCGTACGTCGCGCCGCAGAAATATTTCGACCTGTATCCGCTAGAGAAGATCGAGATCCCGGAGGTCCCGAAGGATTTCGAAAAGAGCGTGCCCGAAGCGGCGCTCACCTCGACGAAGCCGTGGCCCAATTATCAGCTCGACCGCCAGAAGCTCCGCGAAGCGAAGCGCGCCTACTACGCGACGATTTCTTTCGTCGATGCGCAGATCGGGCGCGTGCTCGATGCGCTCGACCGGCTCGGCCTGAGCGAGACGACGACGGTCGTTTTCTGGAGCGACCATGGCTATCTGCTCGGCGAGCGCGGCCTCTGGATGAAGCAGAGTTGCTTCGAAGAGTCGGCGCGCGTTCCCCTCATCATCGCCGGTCCGCACGCCAAGCAGGGCGGCGTCTCGAAGCGCAACGTGGAACTGATCGACATCTACCCGACGCTGGCGGATTTCTCGGGTCTCACGCCGCCGAAGCTGCCGGGTGCGAGCCTCCGGCCGCTGCTGGCGAAGCCCGACATGAACTGGAATCGCCCGGCCTTCACGCAGGTGGAGCGCCAGGGCTTTCCGGGCTACAGTGTGCGCAGCGCGCGGTGGCGCTACACCGAGTGGGAGGGCGGGAAGCAGGGGGCAGAGCTCTATGACCACGACAAGGATCCCGGCGAACTGAACAACCTGGCGAAACACCCGCACTACGTCACGATCGTCGCCGACCATAAAGCCCTCGTGAAGCAGAACTGGCCCACCCGGGTCACCGGCGGCGGCGCCAAGGGTGGCAAAGGCAAGGGCAAGAGTGGCGGCGAAAACTAATCGACCGAAGGGCGCGCGCAGGTTGATGCTCGCGCGTCTCTCCGCTCCCCCAGAACCCAAACTCGAAACAGCCAGCGGTAGCGAAATCCAACTTCTTTCCAACCAGCCATGAATTCATCCTCCACCTTCAATCGCCGCACCTTCCTCAAGACTTCGGCGGCGGCCACGGCGGTGCTCGCGCTGCCGCGCTTCAGCATCGGCCAGCCCGGCGGCTCCGCCAACGGCAAGCTGAACGTCGCCTGTATCGGCATCGGCAATCGCGGCTACTACGCCGTCGCCGAACTGATGAAGGACCCGCGCGTGAACATCGTAGCGGTGTGCGATGTCGACCGCGAGCTGGTGGACGCGACCTACAAGAAAGCCGGCGAGCTGAAGAGTAAATCCGAGCTCACCTGTGCGGAGCTGACCACGGCGCCCCTGTTTGCGGACTACCGCGAGATGTTCGCGAAGATGGCCGACAAGATCGATGCCGTCACGGTATCGACACCCGATCATCATCACTTTCCGGCGGCGATGCTCGCGATCAAGCACGGCAAACACGTTTACGTCGAAAAGCCGCTGACGCACTCGGTCGCCGAGGCGCGCGCGCTGCGCGATGCCGCGAAGAAGAAGGGCATCGTCTCGCAGATGGGCAACCAGGGCCGCGCCACCGAGGGCATCCGCCTGATGAAGGAGTGGGTCAACGCCGGGGTGCTCGGTGACGTGCGCGAGGTGAATGCGTGGTCGCCGGCCTTTAGCGAAAAGTATTTCAAGCGCCCCACCTCGGTGCCGCCAACAAAGGACGCGGTGCCCTCGACGCTCAACTGGGACTTGTGGCTCGGGCCGGCGGAGAAGCGACCGTTCAGCGCGCTCTACACGCAGGAAAAATGGCGCGGGTGGTGGGACTTCGGCAACGGCATGCTCGGCGACTGGGCGTGCCACACGCTCGACGCGCCGTTCTGGGCGCTGGAGCTTGGCGCACCGACCTCGGTGGAGGCCACGGTCAGCGCCGTGAGCACGTACACCTCGCCGGAGACGGCGCTCGTCACCTTCAAATTCCCCGCGCGCGGCAACCGCCCGCCGGTGACGTTGAAGTGGTACGAGGGCAACGGGCAGAAGCCCGTGCAGCCTGCGCAATGGGAAGACGATCCCAAGAAGCCCGGCCTGCCCGATCGCGGCATGCTGATGGTCGGCGATAAGAACACGCTCTTCGCCCCCGGTGGCCGCCCCGACAGCCCGCGGCTGATTCCGACGGCGACGATGGAGGAATTTAAGAAGAACCGTCCGGCGGCGAGCATCCCGCGCGTGCTGGGCGGGCCGATGAAGGAGTGGATTGACGCGATCCAAAAGACGGGCCCGATGCCCGGCTCGAACTTCGAGTACTCCGTGCCGCTCTCCGAGATGGTGCTGCTCGGCGTGGTCGCCGTAAAGACCGGCAAGCGTCTCGAGTGGGATGCGAAGGCCGGCAAGATCACCAACGACCCGTCGCTCAACAAGCACATCGCGATTCATGCCCGCGATGGGTGGAAGGTTTGAGGGTGGTGAGAGTGATGGTGGTATGAAGTAGGGCGGGTCTTTGACCCGCCCCATTGACCGTCTTGCTATGCTTGAGCGCCGGCCGTGTTTGTAGTTCCGCCTTCAGGCGGAATCCGAAAAACCTTCCGTCTGAAGGCGGAACTACAAACGCCTCGCACTGCGATTCGCAGTCTCTGCGAGCAGGGTGCGCAGTGCGAGATGCGAGAGCGATGGGGGCGGTTTGAAATAGGGCGGACTAAAAACACGCCCTACTTTTTTCCCGCGCGGACGTAGTCCGAAAAGGTGACGGTCATTTCCGCATCGAGGGTCTTGAACCAGAAGGCGGTGCCGCGTTGGCGGGTGGTGACTTTCTGCGGGAGCGTGGGTGTGTCGCCGTGGGGCAGGCTGTAGGCCATCGCCGTCCGAAGCTCGAGGATTTTCACGCCGAGCGTGGGACTGAACTCCGCGATGTTGGCGAGCTCGATCGACTCGATGGTCTGTGTCGGTTTGTGCAGCGTGACGGTGGCGCGGAGGAAGGCCGCGGTTTTGTCGGAGGCTTCACCGGGACGCAGCGCGAAGCGGTATACGCCGCGCTCGGCGGTGTCGCTCATGGTCTCAAGTGTGGGAAGGTCGAACTGCTCGATGATCTTCGGCGCGGTGCCGGTGCGCGAGCGGCGCGAGCGATTCTCGGCGTAGCGCGTGAGTTCGTCGGAGGTCGGCACGCGACCGTCGACCTGCACGAGGGTCCAGCGATCGAATTCCGGCTTGGCGGCGTTGCTGTGCTCCACGGTGGATTTCCCCTCGGCGACCGTTGTCTGCGTGAACGACCAGCCGCGCGGCGCATCGGAGCGAAATGTCTTCAACGCCGTTTCCAGTTCAGGCGGGACCGCGCCGAGTGCGGCGGTGGCGAAGACAAACAGGAGGGCGAGGAGTCGCATGTACGGCACCAGCGCAGCGATGGTGCGGCGATAACTCAAGAGGATGTGGCGGGTCTCTGAAGGGTAGGGCGCGATAACCTTTCACGCGCCGCTCAGCAGGTGCACAGGTATAATGTAGCGG
>JAZKEV010000316.1:10273-11240 GCA_040386765.1 Verrucomicrobiota bacterium
GACCGCCGATGGCGTACTCAGGCGTTTTCCCGTTCGTCGGCGGTCATAGACCGCCGCTACAGAAAGGCGGCGCTTCGCGCTATTTCTGCCGTGCTCCCACCATCGGCCTCGCGCGATAACGCATTCATTGCGACTACCGCCCGCCCTAGAAAACCGAAAATCGCGTATGAAATTTCTAAGAAGCGTGCACGCGAATCGTCATCCTTTCGAACCCCAAACACGGAGGACTATATATGGATCGCACCTACGGTTTACCCATCGCTTTAGCCGCCGCGCTGCATGGCGCGGTGTTGTTCGGATTCAACTGCAAGACCTCGCGCGCCGAGCAACCGAAGCCGCCGAAGACGATTGTGACGGAGTACGCCCTTCATGCGCCGCCGGAGGAACTACCGCCGATCATCCTCGCGGGTGAGGCCTCCGAGGCGAAGAACGCTCCGCCCGAACGGCCGCAGCCGATCTCGAGCCCCGAGCCGGCCGCCGTGGAGGTGACGAGTGTGTTCACGTTTACGCCGCCGCCCGTGCCGGTGAATATCAACCAAGAGGACATGCGTAGTCCCATCTGGTCGCCGCCGGGAGTAAAGGATGGCAAGGGGGAGGGTCCGGATTTTAGCAATGTCCTCGCCGGGGTGAATCTCGACCGGACGCCGAACGCGAAGTTTCAGGGGGCGCCGATCTATCCCTTCGAGCAAAAGCGCCTGGGCGAGCGCGGCGAGGTGATGGTCGACTTCGTGGTCGATGAAACCGGATCGGTGATCCACGCCAATGTCGTGAGCTCCAGCAATCGCGCCTTCGAAGAGAACACGCTCCGCGCGGTGATGAAATGGAAATTCGAGCCGGGCAAACGCAACGGCCGCGTCGTGCCTTTCCGCATGGTGGTGCCGGTGGTGTTCAACCTGAACGAGTAACTTTGTTGGAGTACCCTTGGGTGGTGCAGTGTGTGGCGCGAGGTCTGGAGGCCTCGCGCCAC
>JAZKEV010000317.1:0-5642 GCA_040386765.1 Verrucomicrobiota bacterium
CGCCACCGCCAAAGAGATGCGCCAGCGCCGCCGCGCCAAACCCCATCCCCGTCTTGGCCAGGAAATCCCGGCGTGAGTGGATCGCTTCGTATTGGTGACAGGACATGGGAGATTTTTTTAGCGCAGATGGGAGCGCTCAGTTTTTCGTGATCGTTTCGTCCAGGCTCAGGATCATGCTCGCCACGCTCGTGGCCGCCGCGAGTTCCGCGGATGCGAGCGAAAGATCGGGCGCCGAGTTTCCAACCTGCAATAATGCGTCAGCCTCCTCCGGTTTCGCCGCGAAATCCGCGCGCAGCTTTTCCAACGCCGTCACCAGCACCGCGATCTCCTTCGGCTGCGGCTTGCGGCCCGTCGCCGCCTGAAATGCCCAAGCCACCCGCCCCGCATCGTCGCCCGGTCCATCGCGGAGCATCCGCGTGCCGAGCCGGCGCGCGGCCTCCACGTAGCCCGGCTCATTCCAAAGCGTGAGAGCCTGCATCGGCGTATTGGTCCGCGACCGCCGGACCGTGCAGAATTCGCGGTCTGGCGCATCGAAGGTCGTCATCACCGGATGCGGCATCGTCCGCTTCCAGAAGGTGTACATGCTGCGCCGATACATGTCGGCGTCGTCGCTCTTCAGCCACTTCGTGCCAGGGTACGGCGCATCCACGACCACGCCCGTGTAGAGCGACTCCGGCTGGTAAGGAAAGACGCTCGGTCCGCCCACCTTCGGTGTCAGCAAACCGGATACGGCCAGCGCCTGATCGCGGATCAGCTCCGCCGCCAGCCGCACACGCGGCCCGCGGGCCAGCAGCCGGTTCTCGGGATCGCGCGCCTGCAGCGCCTGCGTCACGACCGAGCTTTGCCGGTACGTTGAGGAGAGCACGATCGTCTTCAGCAGCGCCTTCACATTCCACCCGCCGTCGACAAATTCCCGCGCCAGCCAGTCGAGCAGCTCCGGATGGCTCGGCCACTCGCTCTGCGAGCCAAAGTCCTCGAGCGTCTTCACGATCCCCGTGCCGAAGAACTGCGCCCAGAAGCGGTTTACCACCACGCGCGCCGTCATCGGGTGCTGCGGGCTCGTCAACCACTGCGCGAGACCCAGACGATTCTTCGGGGCGCCCTTCGGCCAGGCGCCGAGCAGCGCCTCCGGCACCCCTGCCTCGACCGGCTCGCCGTGCATATCGTACTGCCCGCGATTCAGCACATACGCCTGACGCGGCTGCGGCATCTCCTCCATCACCATCAGGCTCGGCAGGCTGCGCTGGAGCGTGAAGTGCGTCGCCAGCGCCTGCGTCCGCGTGGAAAAGGTTTCCTTCAGCTCGCCCTCCGCCAGCAACGCCTCCCGCACCCACATCTGCTGCCGTCCGGCCAGCACCACGTCGCCGGTCTTCGGGTTCGTGAGGCTCGCAAGCCCGTCTGCGAGTCCGCGCACCTGGAACAGCGCGCTCAGCGCCGCCTCCGAGAGCATCCGCGGGTAGCTGCGCGCATCCTCCATCTTGCCGGCAAACTTCGCCGCGTTTTTCCCACCGTCGGTTCCAACGAGATAGTCACGCCGTCCGCCATCGGAATTCGCGCCATCGTAGCGCGCCCAAGTCTGCACCTCCGCCCCGTCGATAAACATCCGCACGCCTTCCGCCTTGCGGCCGGCATTGTAGGTAAGCGCCACATGCCGCCACTCACCCGGCTGGATCTTCGCGCCCACGCTGCGGACGATCATCGCGTAGACCGGCATCTTGACGCTGATGCGCAACTCCACCTCGCCGTCGATCAGCCTCAACTCGCGCCCGTTGCCATAACCCGAGGCCGCAACCGAGCCCTTGTACTCGACCGAGGAAAACAGCGCCACATCGCGGGGATTGTCGTTCTCAGTCCGCAGCCAAAGCGCGACCGTGACACCGTCCTTGTTCCCCATGTCGATCCGCGCCGCCGCGATCTTCGCCGGCATCGCTGGCGTGGGATTAGTCGCCGAGGAAGCAACGGTCGTAGCAGCGGGAGTGTTTTTCTCCGCGACGACATTCGCTTTCGGCGTCGGTGTCGGTGTCGATGCCGCCCCAGAAGCAGGCACAGCGGCAGCCGCAGGCTTAGACGACGCAGGAGCACCCGAAGCGGAAGCCACCGCAGCCGCCGGAGCCGGAGCCGTTTCCTTCGGCCCCGCCTTCTTCGCCGCACGCTTCGGGTTCACCGGCGCTGGCGCCGGTTCCTTGCTCTCGGCCTCGAAAAGCATCACGCCCCCCGTCTCCGCATTAACGGCCGTCCGCGCCGCCTTGATCGCGGCCTCCACCTTGCCCTTGTCCTCCGCGCGCCACGTCCACTTCGCCCGCGCCTCCTGGAGCTTCGCATCGAGCGCGGCGATTTCTTTTTCCTGCTTCGCCAGCGTCGCCTGCTGCTCGCGCGTCGGCGCAGGCATCATCGGCACCGCATTCGCCACGCGTCCGTCTTCGCCGTGCTCGAACACATTATTAAAGAAAGCGAAGAGCCGGTAGTAATCCTTGGCCGTGATCGGGTCGAATTTGTGGTCATGGCAGCGCGCGCACTCGAAGGTGAGCCCCAGCCACGCCGTGCTCGTCGTCCGCACGCGGTCCGCCACGTACTCCACGCGATACTCCTCGTCGATGATGCCGCCCTCGCTACTGATGACGTGATTCCGGTTAAACGCCGTCGCGATCCGCTGCTCCACCGTCGGCTTCGGCAACAGGTCGCCCGCCAGCTGCTCCGTGATGAAACGGTCGTACGGCAGGTTGCGATTAAAAGCCTCGATCGCCCAATCGCGCCAGCGCCACATCACGCGCGCCGAGTCGTTGTTGAAGCCGTGGGTGTCCGCATAGCGCGCCGCATCGAGCCAATCCATCGCCAACCGCTCACCAAAATGGGCCGAGGCCATCAGCCGCTCCACCGCGGCCACATACGCCGCCTCGCCGCGCTTCGCTACGTCCACCGCAAAGCGATCCAGCTCCGCCGGGGTCGGCGGCAAGCCCACGAGGTCAAGGCTCACGCGTCGCAGCCATGTCTCCGGCGCGGCCTCTTTCGAGGGCTGCAACCCTTCCGACTTCAACCGCGCGCGGACAAAGGCATCGATCGCGTTTCCTTTCGCCCCGGCCACTGCCGGCATCGCCGGCCGCTTCGGCGTTTCAAACGCCCAGTGCCCCTGATACGACGCGCCCTCCGCGATCCATTGCTCCAGCACCGCCATCTGCGCCTTCGTCAGCGTCTTGTGCGACTCCGGCGGCGGCATCACATCGGTCGGATCGGTGGCGGAGATCCGTCGCATCAACTCGCTCTCGTCCGGCTTCCCGGGCACGATCGCCGCAATCCCGTCGCGCGCCAGTACGGCGCTCTCGCGCAGATCGAGCCGCAGCTTGGCCTCGCGGTGCGACTCATCCGCGCCATGGCAGTAGAAGCAGTTTTCCGAAAGAATCGGCCGCACATCGCGATTGAACTCCAGCGTCGCCGCCGTGGCCGGCATCGCCCCGAGCAGGGTCGCGAGCACGAGTCCTGATCGCGACAGCTTGAGACCGTCGATCATCCGCGCCGCGAACCGTCGAAATGGGGGCAACTGAAGAAGCACGTCATAGTGTCGCACACCTGCACGAAACCGGCTTTGACCTGCGCTGCGAGTTTTTGTAATAAAAAGTCATGCCAAAATCGCCCCCGGCGCGCCCCGCGCCCCCACAAACCGACTTCTTTCTGCGCGTCGCCAACCCCGTCGTCTTCACGGAGCTCTTCGACGTCCTGCCCCATATCTTCCTCTTCATCAAGAACCGCGATCACCGCTACGTGAAGGTCAGCCGCGCCCTCTGGTCTCTCCACGGTTGCGCGTCTGAGGCGGCCATGCTCGGCCACACCGATTTCGACTTCAATCCCCCCGCCCTCGCCGCCCAGTACGTGGAGGAGGATCGCCGCGTGATGACCACCGGCGAACCGCTCGTCGACCAAGTCTGGCTCGTGCAAAGCGCCGATGGCATGCCGCGTTGGTATATATCCAGCAAATTTCCCCTCCTCGGTGCCCGCGGCGCCGTCATCGGGGTCGCCGGCGTGATGCGGCTCCACGACCTCGCCGGCGCGGCGCCGGGCGCGTATCGGCGTCTGACGCAGGCCTTTGAGTTCGTCCTCGCCAACTACGGTGAACCCATCGCGATCACCGACCTCGCCTCCCGCGCCCATCTGTCGCCCAGCCAGCTCCAGCGCGAGTTCCGCCGGCTCTTCGGGATGAACCCCGGCGAGTACATCCTCCGCGTGCGCCTCCTCATGGCCCGCCGCCAGCTTGAGGATACCTCCGCCGCCGTGGGCCAGATCGCCCTCGACTGCGGCTTCTACGACCAGAGCCACTTCACCCGCGCCTTCCGCGCCTCCACCGGCCTCGCCCCCCTCGAATACCGCCGCCGCTTCACCCCTCAAAGCAGGGCGGGCCTCTGATCCGCCCCCTGGCCTCTATGAACTACGCACGTCAAAGGACAAGACGAGCGATCTGATCGCATTCCATGCCGCTGTGCCGACTAACCTCAACAACTACGGATGACGGAGATCGTCACCTACCAGAATCCATCAAGGTCAGGCCGCAGAAGCTCGCCAAAGAAACGGCAGGTACTACACACAATACCGCAGATCTAGCCCCACAACTATACCCCATGGATGCAACCCAAATAACTGCCACCGGAACTCAGATCGCAACTACCGTTGCGACCTACATCGGACTAAAGGAGATGATGCCAAAACTCCTTGGGCCAAGCTTCGACTATTTGGGAGGAGAAGCAAAAGGGTACACCGAGAAGGGCATCAATAACTTAAAAAAAATCTTTATCAAAGCCGCTAACAACTTAGGTGACCCGAGGTTGGAGACCCCGGGTCAAGTATCACCCAAAGTCCTTAAGGAGATTCTTAACGAAGGATATTTTTGTGAAGATGAACTCGGCGCGGAATATTACGGTGGAGTGCTCGCCTCCTCGCGAACTTCGAACGCCCGTGACGACCGTGGTGCGTCATTCATTAAGCTAGTATCTCGGTTATCCACTTACCAATTACGAGCGCATCACGTAATTTTTACCGTGATGAGGACACGGAACCTCGGTTTCCTCGGTAACGCCTATGAAGAACAGGTGCGAAGCAACGACCTCAAGACTGCCATTGGGGGAGACGATTTCGCGAGGGCTTTGGATCTTAACGGAACGGAGAACTTCACTGCTATGCTTGCGCATGTGCTTGGCGGCTTATGCCGTGAATCTTTAATTCTTAACCGATACGCATGGGGAAGCATCGAAGACCTTACAACGAGATACGGTGTCACGGTCAATCAGCCTAGCTTCTTTGCGTGCCCTGCCCCACTCGGCTTTGAACTATTCCTGTGGGCTAACGGACTGCCTGACGGCGAATTTGCCAATGTTTTCGAACGAGACTTAACCTTCAAGCGGTTCCCCGAGGTTGCATATCCAGATTAAAATTTCTGCTGCGGTTTTTTATCCAAAACGGAGGTCGGTCCAAGGCAGCCTGCCCTACTTTGCCCCCCCGCCCACACACTCACCCCTGCGACAGCTTGAACTCCACCGACTCCCGCAGCGCTTCCCAGCTGGCGTCGATGATGTTGTCGCTCACGCCGACCGTCCCCCACACCCGCTCGCCATCGCCGCTCTCGATCAGCACGCGCGTACGCGAACCCGCGCCGGTGC
>JAZKEV010000318.1:0-2317 GCA_040386765.1 Verrucomicrobiota bacterium
GGCCCGCCTCGACAAGGTGCTCTCCAACGAGGAAATCCGCACCCTCATCACCGCCATCGGCACCGGCATTGGCGAGGGCGACGAATCCGTCGGCGGCTTCAACGTCGAGAAGGCGCGCTACCATAAGGTCATCATCATGACCGATGCTGACGTCGACGGCTCGCACATCCGCACGCTGCTCCTGACCTTCCTCTATCGCCAGATGAAGGGCTTGATCGAGCGCGGCTACGTCTACATCGCCCAGCCCCCGCTCTACAAAATCAAGCGCAAGAAGCGCGAGCAGTACGTCGACAACGACGAGCAGCTGAACCGCATCCTCCTCGAGCTCGGCTCCGAGGATGTCGTCCTCACGCGCCTCAGCGATCGCCACACGTTCGCGCCGGCGCAGATCGACAAGATCGTCGAGAATTTCGCCGCCCTCGAGAAACTCGGCGCCGGCGTCACGCGCTACGGCGCGTCCCTCCCCGAGTATCTCGATACGCACGACGCCGCCACGCACAATCTGCCGCGCTACATTATCCGCATCCGCACCGGCAACCAGGAGTCGCACGTTTTCCTCCGCGACGAGCACGCGCTGCACGATTACCTCGACACGAATAAGCTCAATGCCGACCTCACCGAGCAGCAGGCCGAGCCCGCTCCGGGCGCAGTCCCCGGTGCCGCCGTTCCGGAGGTGAAGAAGCCCGTCGGCCTCGCGACCCGCCGCACCAAGCATGAGATCTACGAGAGCACCGAGATGGCGAAGCTCCTGAAGGCGATCGCCGCCGTGGGCCTCGACATCACAAAGTTCGAGCCGAGCGAAACGCCGAGCTTCACGATCACGGAAAATCCCGGCCAGAAGTCCGAGAACAAGATCGAGCTGCGCAGCCCCCTCGAGATCGTCACCACGATCCGCACCAACGGCCGCAAGGGCCTGCACATCCAGCGGTACAAGGGTCTCGGTGAAATGAATCCGAAGCAGCTCTTCGAGACCACGATGGACCCGGAGAAGCGCCGCCTGTTGAAGGTGAATATCGCCGACGCCGCCAAGGCCGACGCCCTCTTCACCCTCCTCATGGGCGACGAAGTCCCCCCCCGCCGCCAGTTTATCGAGGACAATGCGCTGAACGTCCAGTACCTCGACGTTTAAGAAACCGACCTGAACAGAAGCAAACGAAGGTAATGAAGGATCCTCAGGTCTTCGTTCCCTTCGTTACCTTCTGTAAAATCCCTCTCTCCTTTCCCGAATGTACACGGCTAGCGAAAAACTCACCACGGCCAATATCACCGATATCATGCAGACGGCCTACATCGATTACTCGATGTCGGTCATCGTCTCGCGTGCGCTGCCGGATGCCCGCGACGGCCTCAAGCCTGTCCAGCGCCGCATCCTTTACGCGATGTTGCGCGAAGGCCTCCTGCACAACCGCTCCTACACCAAGTGCGCGGGCGTCGTCGGTGAAGTGCTCAAGAACTATCACCCGCACGGCGACAGCTCGGTGTACGATACGCTCGTCCGCCTCGCCCAGCCCTGGGTTGTGCGCTATCTGCTCATCGATCCGCAGGGCAATTTCGGCTCCGTGGATGGCGATCCGCCGGCGGCGTATCGTTACACCGAGTGCCGGCTCCACGCGATCGCCGAAGAACTCCTCAAGGATATCGAGGAAGACACCGTTGATTTCGTTCCCAACTACAACGAGTCGACCACCGAGCCGACCGTCCTCCCTTCTGCGCTGCCGAATCTGTTGATGAACGGCTCCACGGGCATCGCCGTCGGCATGACGACGAATATCCCGCCGCACAATATCGACGAGATCATGGAGGCCACGTGCGCGATGATCGACCGGCCGACGATCACCGTCGATGAGATCTGCCAGATCGTCAAAGGCCCCGATTTCCCCACCGGCGGTGTCATCAGCGGTCGCGAGGGCATCCTCAGCTATCTCCGGACCGGCAAGGGCATCGTCCGCACCCGCGGCAAGGCCCACACCGAGGAGCTGAAGGGCGGCATGGAGCAGATCGTTATCACGGAGATCCCGTATAACGTGAACCGCAACACCCTCGTGACCCGCATCGCCGAGCTCGTCGGCGAGAAGGAGATCGACGGTGTCCGCGACCTCCGCGACGAGTCCGATGAGAATACGCGCATCGTCATCGAGCTGAAACGCGGCGAGCAGGCCAAGGTCGTCATCAACCAGCTCTTCCAGAAGACCGCCCTCGAGTCTTCCTTCGGCGTCACCCTGCTGGCCCTCGACAAGAAGCGGCCGAAGCAGATGAACATCAAGGAGCTCATCGAGTGCTACATCGAGCACCGCCGCGATGTCGTCACGCGCCGCAC
>JAZKEV010000319.1:0-2517 GCA_040386765.1 Verrucomicrobiota bacterium
ACAGCAAGGGTCGGAGCCGCAATCGGAGCATTCATGGCTGGGCTGACGCCGGTCGTAATGAGTGCGGAGCAACCGGCGAAAAGCGTGCGCCTTGAATGGACGCAGCGGGAAGACCTGCCCGACGCCGTGGGGCGGAAGGGGATGTTCGGAGGGGTGAGCGGAGGTTACGTGCTCCTGGCGGGCGGTTCGAATTTTCCGACGGCGCAGCGCGCCGGTGGGAAGAAAACCTTTCACCGCGATGTGTTTCTGCGGGAGCTGCCGCTGGCGACGGAGCGGCCGTGGCGCGTGGCGGAGTATCGTTTGCCGGTGACGCTCGGCGAAGGCGCGACCGTGACGACGAAGGGGGGGATCGCTTGCCTTGGCGGGCACGATGGCAATGCGCCCGTGGCGACGGCATTTTTGCTGAGCGTCGAGCGCGGCGAGGTGCGACGGCAGGAGCTGCCGGAGTTGCCGCAAGCGGTGACGAATGGTACGGCGACGGCGCTGGGCGGGATGGTCTATGTCGCTGGTGGCGAAGGGAACGCAGGGGCGTTGGGGACTTTTTGGCGGCTGGATTTGGATAAAGCGGGCGCGCGATGGGAGAAGTTGCCCGCGTGGCCGGGGAAGCCGCGATTTGGCTGTATCCTGAATGTGGTTACGCTGACGGATGGACCGCGCATCGTGCTGGCGGGCGGCTTGCCGGGGCCGGCGAAGAGCATGGCCGACTATTTGCGTGATGTAGTGGTCTTCGATCCCAAGGCGGGCACGTGGACGGCGGGAGCGACGATGCCGCGAGGTGCGGTGCTTGGGTCGTCGGTGGCCTTGGGCGGCGGGCGGTTGCTGGTGCTGGGAGGCTCGGACGGACATGATTTTGAACGGATGAAGGAGCTTGGCGAACGCTACCGGATTCCGAGCGATCTGATGGTCTACGACGTCGCGGCGGCGCGTTGGTCACCGGCGGGCACCATGCCGCTTGGGGTGGTGGGCGCGACGGTGGTCGATCTCGGTGGCAGCTGGCTGGTCGCAGGCGGGGAATATACTCCGGGGGTGAGGACGCCGCGGGTAGATGAGCTGAAGGCGGTGACGCGATGAGCGGGGCTGTACAAAGGAACGCGAAATTGGAGAGTGCCGCGCGCTTGAGAAGCGATGTTCTGAATGATTGGGCATGCGGCCCAGCGTCACCCGGAGTACTCGAAACCGCATGAAGACTTATTGGTTTTTCGAGCCGCGGTGGCGGGCGGTGTGGTTTCTGATGCTGGCGGCGGGGCTGAATTTCGGCGACCGCTCGGCGATGTCGGCGGTGCTGTCGGTGATCCAGAAGGATTTCGGGCTCACCAATGTGATGCTCTCGCTAATCGGTTCCATCTTCCTCTGGAGCTACGCGGTGGGGTCGCTCTTCGCGGGGAATGTGAGCGACCGGTTTTCGCGGACAAAAGTGGTGGTGTTCAGTCTCGTAGGTTGGAGCCTGGTGACGGCCCTGGTCGGCTGGGCGAACGGCTACCCGATGCTGCTCGCCCTGCGCATCGGCCTCGGGCTTTCCGAGTGCTTCTTTTTGCCTGCCGCGATCGCGTTGATCGCCACGTATCATCCGGGCGCGACGCGAGCGCGCGCCATGAGCTTCATCACGGTGGGGACGAATAGTGGGATGGTGATTGGCGGAAGCCTCGCGGGGCACTTTGCCGATCATTATGGCTGGCGCACGGGCTTCTGGGTGCTGGGGTTTGCAGGCATAGGATTGGCGCTAGCCTCGCGGGCGATGCTACCACCTGCACCGATCAACGCCGAGGCGCCGGTGAAGCGCGCGGGGTTGATCGAGGCGTTTAAATACGTGATGCGCGTGCCTTCGTATTGGGTGTTGGTGGGCGAATCGATGCTCTCGGGGCTGGGCATGTGGATCTTCTTCACGTGGCTGCCGCTGTATTTCCGCGAAACGTACGGCATGTCGCTGCGCGACGCGGGTTTCGCCGGCACGTTCATGCTGCAGATATCGGTCGTGCTCGGGGTGCTTGCGGGCGGATGGATCTCCGACCGGGTGGCAGGGCATGCGCCGCATCGGCGGATGCTGCTGTACGGATGCTTCTATGTGGTGGGCGCGCCGTGCTTGCTGCTGTTTCTCGGCAAGCCGAGCTTTGCGGTCGTGGCGGTGGGCGTGTCGCTCTTCTCGTTTATGCGCGGGCTGGCGCAGGCGAACGATCATCCCACCCAGTGCGAGATCGTGCCGCCGCAGTACCGGGCGACGGGTCTCGGCATCATGAATGCCGTGGCGACGGCGATGGGCGGCTGCGGCGTGTTACTGGCAGGTTTTCTCAAAGCGGAGGTGGGGCTCGGTGCGATTTTTGCGGGGATATCGCTATGCTTCCTCCTGGCGGCGGTGCTGCTGCTAACGGGGTATCGGCGCTTCATTCGCGCGGATATCGCGAAGGCGCAGGCGAGTGGAGCGATGGGGGCGCGCTGAGTTTTTTCGGGGGGGAGTGAGTGGTGCGGGCGAAGGTAACATCCTAGTTACTTTTTTCCGATGTAAATAAGTGGCGACACGCG
>JAZKEV010000319.1:2527-3404 GCA_040386765.1 Verrucomicrobiota bacterium
GAGGGTGACCACTCGCTGTCACTATATGCGCTCACTTTTCCTTCTAGTACTCATCTCCATATGCACCGCTTATGCCCAGAGCCCACAGGCTGCCGGCTACCGCTTCAGCGCGTTTGCCGGGCAACCCGTGCTGGAATCTCTCGACGGCACGGGCAGGTCGGCGAGCTTTGCGCTGCCCAATAACGCGGCGATCGACCGGGAGGGCAACGTCTACATCACGGATTCCCAAGGTAACACGATCCGCAAGATCACGCCTGCTGGCGTCGTGACCACGCTGGCCGGCCTGGTCGGTGAGGGTGGCACGGCCGACGGCCTGGGCGCGGCGGCGCGGTTCAATTTTCCTTATGGCATCGCCATCGATCCTGCGGGCAACCTCTACGTGAGCGATTGGTACAGCCATACCATTCGCAAAATTTCCCCGGCGGGCATGGTGACAACGCTCGCGGGGATGCCGCGCGTCTATGGTGAGGCCGATGGCGCGGGCAGCGAGGCGCGCTTCCAATCGCCCTCCGGTCTCGCGGTGGATGTCGATGGCAATATTATCGTGGCGGACATGGGAAATGACGCCATCCGCCGGGTCTCTCCGGCGGGCGTGGTCACCACGGTATTCAAATCTACAGCTGCAGGAAGCGGCGGGGTGAGCGAGGCGATCCTCTACGTGCCCATCAGCGTGGCGGTCGACCCGAGCAATAATATCTACGTCATCGACCTCGTGCAGGACACGGTGCGCAGACTATCGCCCGATGGCCAGCTATCGACGGTGGCCGGAAGCGCCGGCAATTCGGGCTCGCGGGATGGAGTCGGACGCGAGGCGCGCTTTTCGATTCCGCAAGGCGTGGCGGCAGACTGGGCCGGCAATGGCTATATAGCGGATTCC
>JAZKEV010000320.1:0-16290 GCA_040386765.1 Verrucomicrobiota bacterium
GCTGGGTCTACCGTGGCGAAGTCCCGGGCGCTGCGGTCGCTGCGCTCGGACCCGATGCCATCCAGTATACGGAGGCGAGCACGCGGCTCGATCTCGGCTTCAGTTACGAATTGCGACGCTATCTGAGATTTGCCGTGGGCTTGACCAACGTGAACGAGGTGCCGATCCGCGTCGTGCGTTACGGATCGCAGACGCCGGGCTACGCCCAGCCGGGCACTTACCGTGATCTGGGCATTCCCATCACGCTGAGCGTAAAGGGCACGTTCTGAGTGGAGCCATCCTCCCCGCATCCAGAGCCTGATTCTCGCCGGAGCGCTGAGCGGGTTCGGAATAGGCGGGGCATCTTCAGCAAAAAATCCCAGTTCATAACACAACACGAAACATGAGTCGCAAAGACGTCACGTTGGGCAGGATCTTAAAATCCGGATTAGTGCCGGTCTATATTCACGACTCGCTGGACGTCGTACGTCTGGCCGAAGCGGCTATCGCGGCGGGAGTGCACGCGGTGGAAGTTTCCTGCCGCCGTCCTGACGTCGTCCAGGTGGTGAAGCGCCTGCGTTCGGAGTTTCCGGATCTCGCGGTGGGCGTGGCCAGCCTGATCGAGGAGGGCGCCTACTTCGATTTCCTTCAGCAACGGGGGCCGCGCTTCCCGAGCATAGCTGAAGCCGTCGATGCGGGTGCGGATTTCCTGGTGTCGGCGCTCCCCTTCAATAAGGAGACCTACGACCGGTTTCCGGACCTGCCGATCATTCCCGGTGTGCACTCGATGTCGGAGGCGAAAACCCAGCTCGATTTCGGAGCTTCCCTCGTGAAATTCGGCAATGTCGACGGCCCCAGGGCGGCGGCAATCAACTGCGGTCCTATCCACCTGGGCTTTCCGATGCTCGTAACGGGTGGAGTGCGTCCGGAGCATGTGGGGCCGCTGGTCGCCGCCAAGGTGCTGGTGTGTGTGGCCGGCTTTGAGCTGATCCTGCGGCCCCACTATCTGGCGCTGCAGAAGGCGCTCGAGGGGGATGTGGTCCGGGCCTGCGTCGGGGAGTACATCACCGCCTTCGCGGCTGCGCGGCGGAGCCATCAGCCTCACGTAGATTTCGCATCGGGCGATCCGAGGCTAATTCAGGAGCAAACCGGCCAGTTCCTCAACATCAGGCCCGACCGGACTCTCAAGCCATGAACTTGATCTCTTCTCTTCGGGGGCTCGCCCTTCTTGTGGCGTGCCATGCTTTCGCCGCTGGGGCTACGGCCGCGGTTACTCAGATCGATCTATTTAAAAGCGGAACGGGCGGCTATCACACCTACCGGATTCCAGCTCTCACGATGACGAAGGCCGGCACACTGCTGGCATTTGCGGAGGGCAGGAAAGACGGTGCCGGTGATGTGGGCGACGTGGATATGCTGCTGCGCCGGAGTCTCGACGGAGGCGTCACCTGGCAGCCGGTGCAGGTGCTGTGGGATGACGGCAGGAACGCCTGCAGCAATCCGATCGTGATCGTGGAGCGCACCACCGGCGAAATCATCCTGATCGTGACCCACAACATCGGTGCCCAGAAAGATCAGATGACGCTGATGGCGGGCCGGGGCGAGGGCCACGGGACGGTGTGGGTGATGAAGAGCCGGGACGATGGCGTCTCCTGGAGCGCGCCCGCCGAAATCACCTCGCAGGTGAAGCTGCCGGACATGGGCTTCTACGCCGTCGGCCCCGGCGTGGGCATTCAGCTGCAGAGCGGCCGGATCGTGATGCCGAGTTTCTATCGCCCGTTTTCGCCGCCGACGGCGACCAAACGCGAAATCCAGTTCTCCAGCCGGTCGCACGTCGTGTATAGCGACGACCGCGGCGCGTCGTGGAAGGTTGGGGGGATCGCCGTTCCAGGCACCAACGAATGCCAGGCGGTCGAGCTTTCGGACGGGCGGGTGATGCTCAACATGCGGAATTTCCACCGGGTGAGTCAGCGTGCGGTCTCCCTCAGCGACGATGGCGGCCTCTCTTGGTCGCCGATTCGCCATGACCCCGGATTGATCGAGCCCACCTGCCAGGCCAGCATCATCGCGTGGAAAAACGGAGCGGGGAAAAATCTCCTGCTATTTTCGAATCCGGCGAGCGTGAAGCGCGAGAACATGACGGTGCGGCTCAGCGACGACGAGGGCGCTTCCTGGTCACACGCGAACGTCCTCCATGCGGGGATCGCGGCCTACTCCTGCCTGGTGGCGCTGGGCGATTCGAAGTTCGCCTGTCTCTACGAGCGTAGCACGGCGCCGGGAGCCAAGGAGGGTTATGATCTGCTCACGTTTGCGACGTTCGACTTGGAGTGGATCAAATCGGGAAAGCGGAAATAATCCGGCTTCCGGCATCCGTACACGCCACGCGTTTCAGCGCCCACCGCCGCCTCCCTATGTCCGATCAAAGTGCCCGCGAGCCCGCGGCGAGTCCCCGGCTGCTCATTGCGAACGACGGGTACACGTTCGATGATCTCGCGGATATCCCGCACCCCAATCTTGCGGTCACGTGTATTCCGGACTGCTCGCGGGAACGGCTGCTCGAGCTGCTCCCGGATTTCGATGCCTACATGTGCTCACTGAGGATTCCGGTGGACGAAGCCGTACTGTCTCGGGCGGGGAAGTTGAAGCTCATCGCCACGCCGACGACCGGCACCGATCATCTGGCCCTCGATTTGATTCGGGCACGCGGAATCGAAGTGATAAGCATCAAGGACGAGCGGGCGCTTCTAGAGGAATTGTCGGCGACGGCTGAGCTGGCTTTCGGCTTGGTGATCACATGTGCCCGACACCTTCCGGAATGTTTCGAGGCTACCCGGCAAGGCCGGTGGGAGCGGCACAAGCTCAGTGGCACCCAACTGCGGGGAAAGACTCTGGGACTCATTGGGCTGGGCCGGCTCGGGACGATGATGGCCCGCTATGGGAGCGCGTTTGGCATGAACGTGCTCGCCTGTGACCCCGATCCCGCCCGTCGAGTGGAGGGGGTGACGAAGGTCGATTTGGATTCGCTGCTGCGGCAGTCGGACTTCGTCAGTCTGCATGTGCATCTCACTCCGGAAACGCAGGGCCTGCTCTCGGCGGGCAAGCTGGCGCTGATGAAGGAGGGATCCACGCTCATCAATACCTCACGCGGTGGTCTGGTCGACGAGACGGCCTTGATCCGGGAAATGAAAGCGGGGCGAATCGTCGCGGCGGGCCTCGACGTGATCGATGGCGAATGGCTGGAGAACAAGACCGATCACCCGCTGATCGCTTACAGCCGGGTCAATCCGCGATTGTACATCTGCCCTCACGTAGGCGGGACCAGCCCGGAGGCCACGCGGCTCGTTGCGCGTTTTGTCTTTGAAAAGGTGGTCCAGTACTTCACTCCGCAGCGAGGTGGAGCGGGCGGTGGTCATGAAAGGATTGCGTGAGCTCAACTATGCCAGCTCAGTTTCGCCACATCGCCGCAGCGCGGTCCTCGATTGTCTGGGCGCTGGCAGTGTTGCCTGGCTCGCTCTTCGGAGCGGAAGCCGGTGGAGCATTGTCGGTTTCCCGGGCGGCGGCGAGCGGGCTGGGATGGGTGGATTGGACGATCGTGGTGGTCTATCTCGGTGCGATCCTGGGTTTGGGAGCATGGGTCGGCCGGAAGCAATCGAGCAGCTCGGAATATTTCACGGCCGCGACCACGCATATTCACCCTTTTCTGGTCGGTATCTCTCTTTACGCCTCGCTGCTCAGCACGATCTCCTACCTCGGAAAACCCGGCGAAATGATGAGCCGCGGGCCCGTGGTGTTGATCGCGCAGATCGTTTCGGTGCCCATCGCCTATTGGGTGATAAGCGGGTGGATCCTGCCGGCGATCATGCGGCAGCGTGTGACGAGTGCCTATGAGTTGTTGGAGGCGCGGCTGGGCACGACCGGTCGCCTGCTCGGCGCTCTCCTTTTCGTGAAGCTGCGCCTGGTCTGGATGGGTCTGTTGGTCTACGTTTCTTCTACCGCGATCGCGGTGATCGTGGGAGTGGAGCCGAAGTGGGTGCCGCTCGTATCCGTCGTGATTGGAATCGTGCCCCTGATCTACACGTCGATGGGGGGATTGCGCGCGGTGGTGCTGGCGAACGTGGCGCAATTCTTCCTGCTGTTTATGGGGGCGGTCGTGACGATCGTGCTCATTACGATCCGCTGCGGAGGATTCTCATGGTGGCCCTCGGGCTGGTCGCCCAACTGGGATACGCAGCCGGTCTTCAGCTTGGATCCTCAGGTGCGGGTGACCGTCGTCGGGGCGATCGTCAGCGTCGTCATCTGGCGGATCTGCACTGCGGGAGGCGACCAGATGGCGATCCAGCACTACATGGCCACCCGGGATCTGAAGGCGGCCCGACGTTCGTATCTCGTGAATTCGGCGGCGACGGTCGGAGTGACCGTGGTGCTCGCGGTGTTGGGACTGGCCTTGCTCGGATTCTTTTTGCGCTTCCCGGAGCTATTGGGGCCGGGAATGGACCTGCAGAAAAAGGCCGATAGCGTTTTCCCTTACTTCGTGGCCAATCTGCTGCCAACGGGCATCGCGGGGTTGGTGGTGGCGGCGATCATCGCGGCCTCTTCGGGCATGGATACGGGGGTGAATGCGGTCACCGCCGTGGTGATGCGGGATGGCTTCGAGCGGTTCGGGTGGAACCCGCGATCAGAGGCGCAGAAGGTCAGGATCACGAAGTATGTCTCGTTCGGCATCGGCTTCGCGGTCGTCGGGGCCAGCCTGCTCGTGAAGCATGTCCCGGGGAATTTCCTGGAGATGACCAACAAGCTTTCGAATTTGGAGGCGACGACCATCTTTGGGTTGTTCTTCCTCGCGTTGTTCGTTCCCTGCGCGACCCCGTTGGGCGCGATCATCGGGGGGCTCTATGGCTTGACCGTTGCTGTGCTGGTCGCCTTCTGGGATGTCATCACGGGTCGTCCGCCGGTGAGTTTCCTCTACATCGGCATCGCCGGCATCGTGTTCAACATCGGGGTGGGCTATCTGGTGAGCCGCTTCGGACCGCGGCGGGAAAACCGGGCCGCGACACTCTGGGGCGGAATCGTGCTAACGACCATCCTGGTAATCGGCGCAGCCATGCTGATCGCGCTGGGCCGAACACCATGAATTCAAGCACGGGGAAACTGGGAGACGATTACGCTATGACCGAGCAGAAGGAAGCTTGCCGCGCGGCCCTGAGAACGCTGCGCACCGGTGACGCGACAAAGATGACTGCGTGGCTGCGCCGGCATCTCTTCGATCACGTCCTGCCATTTTGGGAGCGGTACGCGATGGATGAATGCGGCGGGATCGCCACGTGCATCGCCGACGACGGAACAATCCAGAGCGGCGACAAGTGGATGTGGAGCCAGTGGCGCGCGGTGTGGGTGTTTAGCCGCGTGTACCGCACCCTCGATCCCGATCCGCGCTGGCTGCGCCATGCGCTCCACATCGCGGAGTTCGCGACGCGGCACGCCTGGGATGGGACGCACTGGGCGCTGTTGGTGAATCGTGAAGGGAAGGTGCTGCGGGGCCACGAAAGCATCTACGTGCATGCGTTTGCGGTGTACGGGCTGGTGGAGCTCTTCAAGGCCTCCGGCAACGAAGAGCATCTGCGGCTCGCGCGACAAACGGCGGACTCGGCGTTGAAAGTGTTGGCGCTGCCGTATGAGCAAATCCCGCATTTCCCGTATCCGATCCCGGCAGGCGGCAAGCCGCAGGGTTTGCCCATGGTGTGGTCGTTCACGCTGGCGGAACTGGGCGAGGTCACGGGCGACGAGAGGTACCTGCGGGCGGCGCGCGCGATGTCGGCGGAGATTTTCGAGCAGTTTTATCGGCGCGATCTGGACGTGGGGTTGGAGTTTGTTGCGCAGGATGGGAGCCTGCTGGCGGGCCCTGAGGGCAGAGTCGTGGTGCCCGGTCATGTCATCGAGAACATGTGGTTTCAGATCCACGTATCGCAGATATTGGATACGAGCGCCCCCCGTGTGCCGCAGGCCTGTGCCCTGGTGCTGCGGCATCTGGAGCTTGGTTGGGACCGCGTGCACCAAGGTTTGCTGCTGGCGGTCGATCCGCAGGGTGGATTGTCGGACGGCTGGAAATTTCCGGACACCAAGCTCTGGTGGCCGCACACCGAGTCGCTCTATGCGACGCTCCTCGCGTGGAAGGAGACCGGCGATGGGCGGTTCTTCGATTGGTATGAACGACTTTGGGCGTTCTGCCTGGATAACTACGTGGAATGGAGCCACGGCGAGTGGCGCCAAAAACTGAACCGCGATCTGTCCGTGCTGACAGGGACGGTGGTTTTACCAGTCAAGGACCCTTTTCATCTGCCGCGAAGCCTTATTCTGCAGATCGAGCTGCTGTCCAAAGCCTGACGATCTCGCGAGCAGCGTGCGGATTTGATCGCAGTCTGACTCCTCCTCTCAACCCAACGACCCACTCCCAATTCATCGCGAACCATGAAGGTCCCCGGTCTTTTCTTCACGTTGGTAGTCGCTTTGGTGTCTACGGCGTGGGCGGAGCTGAAGCTTCCCGCTGTCATTGGCGACCACATGGTGCTGCAGCAAAAACAATCCAATCCCATCTGGGGGTGGGATGAACCCGGCACACGAATCACTGTCACCTTTGCCGGTCAAAAGCGCACGGCTGTGGCGGGCGCGGACGGCAAATGGACGGTGAAACTCGATCCGCTTCCGGCCAGCGCGGAGGCGCGTGAACTCCAGATTAGCGGCAGCAGCGAGCGGAAGATTGCGGATGTGTTGGTGGGCGAAGTCTGGGTGTGCGCAGGGCAATCCAACATGGCGTGGAGCCTGAATCGAACCAACACCGGGGATATCGAAAGCGCCGCGACCAACCTGCCTCACCTACGGCTGATCTCGGTGCCGGCGAAGGGCACGCAGGAGCTTCAGAACGATTTTGTGGGCAAGTGGGAGGCGGCGAATCCGACCTCGGTGAAGACGTTCAGCGCGGTGGGTTTCTTTTTCGGGCGCTATCTGCAGCAGACGCTCGGCGTGCCGGTGGGGTTGATCAACAATGCGTGGGGCGGCACGTCGGCGGAGGCGTGGATTCGGCGGGAGTCGCTGGACCGCAATCCGCGTTTCAAGCTGCTGATGGAGGCCACGGCGAAACGCGAAGCCGAGGAGAAAACCGAAGCAGGGCCGGCAAGGTTCGCCGCAGCCATGGCCAAGTGGAAAGAGGACAGCAAAAAGGCCAAAGCGGAGGGTAAGGCTTCACCGAGCACGCCGCTGCCGTGGTTGACTGGAAAGATTCGCCCGAGCAATGCCTTCGCCGGAGTCCTGCATCCGACTTTGGGGTATGGGATCAAGGGCGTGATCTGGTATCAGGGGGAATCCAACGCCACCCGAGCGCACGAATACGCCGATCTATTTCCTTTTCTGATCACGGAGTGGCGCCGGGAATGGGGGCAGGGAGATTTTCCTTTTTATTGGGCGCAGCTCGCGAATTTCCGGCCGCGCGAAGCCGAGCCGGGCGACGCCGAGTGGGCGGAATTGCGTGAGGCCCAAACCAAGGCGCAGCGCCTGCCCAACACCGGGCAGGCGGTGATCATCGATCTGGGCGAAGGCCGCGATGTGCATCCGCGCAACAAATACGATGTGGCGTCGCGTCTCGTCCGGTGGACCCTGGTCAAGGACTACGGCATGAAACTGCCGTATCGGAGTCCCGAATACAAAGCCCTGCGCATCGAGGGAGCCAAGGCCGTGGTGACGATCGATTGTTTCGGCAGCCGGCTCCGCGCCTTCGACACGGAGGAGCCACTTGGTTTCACGGTCTGTGGCGCAGACAAGGTCTGGCGCTGGGCCAAGGGGAGGGTGGTGGTGGGCCGAAATGAGGTGGAGGTTTGGAGCGAGCAGGTGCCCGCGCCCATCGCCGTCCGGTACGCATGGGCGGACAATCCGGTGTGCAATCTCTATAGCGCGGACGGGCTGCCGGTGACGCCATTCCGCACGGACGATTTCAAGATGGTCACGGAAGGACGTCTACCATGACAACTGGACCGGATGGAGTTATCCACGGCCGAGCCGGTTTGGCCTTACCCGCATCTGAGATCCTATGAAGACCTGGTTCCATTGCCTGATCGTTTCCTGCGCCGGAGCTTTCGCTTGGGGCGCCGAAACCGAGCCGCAGGTTCGATCCTGGCCGACGGCGGAAGCGGTGGAAATCGCGGCGAAACTTTTTGCCGAGATGCGCGCAAAGGGGACGCAGTCCAACGGCGTGATGTTGGGAGAATGGGGCACGCATACTGCCGCGATTACGGTGCGTTTGGCGGATGGGGTCGCGGAACTGCATCGCGAGATTGCGGATTTTTTCATCGTCCTGGAGGGTGAGGCCACGCTGGTGACCGGCGGGACACTTATCAACGCGTCGGAAAAAAGCGTCGGAGAGCTGCGCGCGACCGCCATCAAGGGCGGTGAGAAAAGGGTACTCCGGGCCGGGGACATGGCCTACATCCCTTCAGGTGTTCCGCATCAGCTGCTCGTAAAGGGGCGGTTTGCCTACTACGTGATCAAGGCCAAGGCGACGGTCGCGGCGAAGCCTTGAACGGCGGGCGAGACGCGATCCGCTTCCATGAGCATCCGACGCATCGCGCGATTGACGAAGCTGTCGCCGGCCACGGTCTCGCTTGCGCTGCGCGATCACCCGCGAATCTCAGGCGCGACGCGCAGCCGAGTCCACGCGATGGCGCTGCGATGTGGGTATAGCCTCGACCCCAAGGTCACGCAGTTGATGCGGGTCGTCCGCCGGACCTCCGATGAAAAAAATCGGGAATGTCTTGGCGTGATTTCTCTCTACGACGATCCGCGCCCCTGGTTGGGCTCACTCCATCTGGCGCAAATATACGAAGGCATGGAGCGTCGCGCGGAAAAACTAGGCTATCGCCTGGAGCCGATGTGGCTGCGCGCTCCCGGGATGACTCCGGCACGCTTTCGCGGGATTTTGGATGCGCGCGGCATCGAGGGTTTGCTGTGCTTTGGCAGCCCGGCCGTGGATGATACGTTGCCGGGCGAGTTTGATCACTACGCGATCGTCGCCCAGGGCATGAGCATGAAGACGTCCGTGCATCGCGTCGTCAGTAACGCGTACGGCGACATGCTTGGCGTATTGAATCGGCTGCACGCGCTTGGCTATCGCCGACCCGGTCTGTGGGTGAGCGAGTACGAGCACATCCGAGGAGTCTACGCGCATCTGAGCGGCTACCTTGGATGGTGCCACCATCATCTGGACGCGCGTCAAGCAGTGCCGGTGCTGCGGACCACGGAACTGGACGAGAGCCAAATCATGCATTGGGTCCGCGAGAATCACCCCGACGTGATCATCAGTGTGCAACGGCAGGAGGAGGTTGCCGGACTGTGCTCCATCCTGCGTCGGAACAAAATCGAGATTCCTTCTGACATCGGCGTCGTTGGGATATGCCAGCTCGTGGACGATCCCGGCCTGGCGGGGCTGGCAGAAAATCAACACCTCATTGGTGCGTGCGCCGTCGAACTGCTGGCGTCGCGGGTCATGACTCGCGATTTCGGTGTCCCTGCCCGGCCGCGCGTCGAGATGGTCGACGGCATCTGGCAAAACGGGGCAACGCTGCGGAATGGCGGCGCGTCGGCGGCCTGGAGCGAATCAGCAAAGGAAAGAAGCACATGAACCCGCGATCGGACGAAACTGAGTTCGATGGCGAACTCTTCGACTTCCAAGTGAACGGCTTCGCAGGCGTAGATTTCCAGCAACCGTCTTTGCCGCACGCCGACCTGCTGCGGGCGGTGCGGGCCTTGCGTCAGCATGGGGCGGGAAGATTTTTTCTGACGCTGATCACCGATGACATCGATGCGCTGCGCAGGAAGCTCGAAGGCATCGAGCGGCACTGCGCCCGCGACAAGGAATGCCGGGATGCCGTGGTCGGCTATCACCTCGAGGGCCCCTGGCTCAATGCGGAGGATGGTTTCCGTGGCGCGCATCGGGCGGCTCCGATGCGCGCGCCGAAGGTGGCCGATTTCGCCGCTTTGCAATCTGCCGCGCAGGGCCGGATCAAACTCGTGACGCTGGCCCCGGAGCGGCCGGGCAGCGATGAAATGATTTCGCACCTCTCCGGCGCTGGCATCCACGTGGCACTCGGCCACACGAATGCGTCGGAGACCGAGATCGACATGGCGATCGCGTGCGGGGCGCGCTTTTGCACACACCTCGGCAACGGGACGCCTCAAGTTCTCCCGCGGCACGACAATGTAATCCAGCGCCTACTCGCGCGAGATGAGCTCATCGCCTGCCTCATCCCGGACGGAACTCATCTTCCTCCCTATGTCCTGAAAAACTTCGTCAGGGCGAAGCCTGCCGGTCGGGTGCTGTTTACCACCGATGTCATGGCGGCGGGAGCGGCATCTGCGGGTTCTTACTCCATTTGTGGAACGAGGGTAGAGGTGGGAGTCGATGGCGTCGCGCGCCTTCCCGGAGGTGGCTTTGCCGGTTCGACGTTGACGCCTGCGGAGGGCGTTCGTCGTACCGCATGCTATCTCGGCATTAGTCTTAACGAATCGCGTCGGATTTGGAGCGAGGCGGCCTGTCAAGCATTCGGCGTCGATGCTGAGAGTGCGGCGAAGAGGCGCACGTAGTTATTCGATAAGAGTGACCAAGCAGCGGCCGATTATCGTCCTGTCCTCACTACACGCTCACTGAGTCGCAGGCCCGCGAAGCGGAGGCGGTCTCCGCTCGCGTTGCTGGCGAGGTGCAGTCGCTGATGTTCTACGTCGATTTCGCGCTCGAAAATTACACGCCGTCGAAAACGGCGAAGCGACCCAAGGCGGGCGTCGTCGACTACCTCGCGGCGCAAACGCAAACGAGAACGCGATCGTCAGAAGCGCAGGGTGCTGGACAAGACCCAGGTGCGGGGGGCCAAGTCGGTCGTTACGCTCGTCAGCGTGCCATTCGCGACATTGAGGGTGGGCCGGGGCTCCATGCGGTCGAGAAGGTTGCTGACCGTCAGCCGCACCGACAGATGACGTCCGCTCCCCAATTTCCACTGGTAGCCGAGCCGCAGGTCGGTGCGGACCAGATCGGGCGCGTAGTACAACTGCCGAACTCCGCCGATCGTGGCGTAGCCCGCGCGCCGGTCGCCCTGCCAGGAGAGAAGCCCGCCGACGGAGATCCCTTCCAGGGGGCCCGCCCCGAAGGTGTAGGTCGTGTTCAGGAGGGCGGATTTGCCGGCAATCGGCGTCAAGTAGTCGCCGGGAGCGACGACCTCGGCGATGCCGCCGTTGGGGGCTTGAAAACCGAGCTGGTGCTCCGAAATCGGAAGCCCCTCCACTCCAGTGGGAACGCCGGCGGTGTTCAGGAACAGGTTGTTCGCATTGACGATGCGGCCACTGGCCGGATCGAGCTGGGCGAAGTAGGGGCTGGTTGGATTCCGCAGCATCGCGAGGGTAAGCGGAATCCTCGGGCTGTTGGGATCGGTGCGGACGGAGGGCACCAGCAACGGGGTCGTGGAACCGTTCGCGCTCCTGACCAGCACGGTCGTGCCGTCGGTGTTGAACTGGTCGTTGTACAGCATGGCCGCCCGCGCGGCATCGATGGTGCGGGCGTCGTTGGTGCCGGCGCTGAGCAGTATCCGCCAGTTCTTCGTGGGGCGCATCGTCACCGCGACCTCAACGCCCCGGGAGCCGACGTTCATCGTGGCGCCGGTTGCGCTGCTGTTGTTGCGGCCGTTGATGCCGGTCGGATTGAAGAGGTCGAGCTGTGCGCCCGACACGGTCACGACCTCACCTTGATTCTGGTTGTCGAAATAGGTGACCGAACCGGAAATGCGGTCCTTCCAGAGGTCGAACTTGAAGCCAGCCTCCATGGACTTGCCCTTGGCGATCGGCCAGAGCGAGTAGTCGAAGACCTGGAGGCGTGAGAGGGGAATGGCGGAGAAGGCGCGACCGACATTGGCGTAGATGCCGAGGTTTTCGCGCACGTTATAGACTGCGCCGACCAGACCCGATTTGATGGTGGAGTCGAAGTCGGTCCAGCCGAACACCTGGTCGCGGAGCACGATCTGGTCGACGCGGAGGCCGGCCATGGTATCGAGCCGGCCGCCGAACCAGTTGCCCAGCCAGCTGGCATACCCGGCGGTCTGCTCCTCCGGGCGATTGATGGGCGTGCCGACGCCGCCGAGGCCCCGGGGATTCTCCGGCGTCGGCGCCACCGCGCCGTAGGCGTGGGTGGTGGCCCAATCGTAGCCGGGGTACGAATACTGGGGCGCGGGATAACCGGTGGAAACCGGGACCACGAACGGCTGCATCTGCCGCATCCCCAAGGCGTCGACGCCGGGCAGGAACCGGCCGCTGGCATCGACCGCATACAGCCGCTGCCGCTCGATCGTCTGCCGCTTGAAGCGGTATTCGGTGCCGGCCACGAGTTCGCTCTTCAGGAAATTGCCGACGGTGCCCTGGTGCCGGACGGTGCCCTGCAGCGTCTCGATATACCAGCGGATGTCGCTGCGCGTCGGGTCCACGCGGAAGCTCCACTGGTTGTTGAGCGCGCGGTTGTCGCCCGGCGCGAGAAGATCCGAGGCGCCGTTGGCCTTGTTGTAGTAGAACATTCTCTCGTGGGAATAGGCAACGCGTGCGGAGACGCTGGACCCGAAGGTGCCCTCGAGCGCGAGGTTGGTCACCTTGGACTCCGATTCGCGCCCGGCCGAGATGCTGGCGGGCGACCGGTAGTTTTCATAGCTGGCGGTCGAACCACCGATGATGACGCCTGAGACATCTCCTTTCTCGTAGAGCAGCCGGTCCAGGACTACGTTATTGCGCCGGTCGGCGAGGCTGTTGTCGCGGATGGTCATTGCGCCGCCGCGGAGGGCGGACTTGCCGGTGGTACGCTCGTGGTTGACGCGCGCCACGAGATTGCGGGTGAGGCGGTAGGCGAGGTCGGCATAGAGGCCGCGGGTTTTATCCGAGAGGTTGTCCTGCCAGAATTGCTTGTCGGCCTCCACGGCGGCGACGCGGAGGGCCAGGTTGGAACGGGCGAGGTTGAGGTCGAGCGTCACCCGGTGGGATTCGTCCGAATCGCCCGTTAACGTGACTTCGCGGCGATTGGAGCCAAAGAGCGCGCGCTTCGTCACGATATTGACGGCGCCGGAGGCAATGCCCTGACCGTAGAGCAGGGCTTGGGCGCCGCGCAGGAACTCGACGCGGTCGGTGGAGAATGGGTCGGGGATGGCCAGCGACATCACGCCATTGCGACGACGCTCCTCCTTGCTGGTCATGCCGCGCAGTCGGAAGCTGTTCTGGTCGCCCGAGCCGCCATGGGTGGCCTCGGTGTTGGTCATCGCCACGTTGGGCATCAGCTCAATGGCGTCGATGAGGCTCCGGGCATTGATCTCGCTGAGGAAGGTGGACGTCGCGACATCCATGCTGATCGGCAGCGAGCGGATCGAGCGGTTCGTGCCGGTGACTCCCGCGGTGTTTTTGGCTTCGTAGCCGTCGTCGGTATCGGCGAGGACGAGGAAGGGGCTGAGCTCCACGGTTTCCGTGGGGCGAGTGCTGGAGGCCGCCGGCGGGGCCGCCTGGCCGACAAGATGCAGGGGCGTGAGCAGAGAAAGCGCGGCGCCGAGAGTCAGGGCCGGAAGTGTCCGGACACGGCTGAGGAAGGGAGGTAGCATAGGGGTAAAGGGGCAGGGGCAACGTGGCGGGGTTAGGAGCCACGGACTGCATTATGCTTCCTAGGGAGTGCGTGCGCCACGCCGTTTGTATCAGAGGGTGAGTAAAACGGCTCAAAAAGGGGCGCTGCCCTGAGACAATTGGCTCAGGCAATGAGACCTCCCAGCTAGTCACGGTTGGGTTTGTTTCCCAATGGTTCACTTGGGCTTGGTGGGCTGCCGCGACTCCCCGTACGGCGACCCTTTTTCCGCATGGCGAAAATCAACGTAACGGAAACCCGATTGCGCGCCGTCTTGGGCTTAAGGATAGTTCCCTTTAGCTCTCACCCCCATTCCACAATGATTTCCCGCCGCACTTTTCTTAAAGCCTCCGGAGTCGCGCTCGGCGCAAGCGCCTTGCCGGCGTTTGGGCAGGCCACAAAATCTCAGAAAACCGTTCTTTTGCAGTGCGCGTGGGCGACCAAGAACATTGGCGATATCGGCCACACGCCCGGCACGCTGCGCTTTCTCGAGCAGTATCTGCCGCAGGCGAAAGTCATCCTCTGGGCCGCCAACACCAACGCGCAAGTGGACGCCATGCTGAAGCGGCGCTTCCCAAATGTGGAGATGGTGAAGGGTTCGCTCACTCAAAAGGACGGCGCCGTGCAGCAGGCGATCAAGCGCTCCGACTTCTTCCTTCGCGGACCAGGCATGGGCCAGAGCACGGACTTCATGATTCACTGCCAGAAGCTCGGCAAGCCGTGGGGGCTGCAGGGCCAGTCGTACTTTCCGGATATGATCACCGGCAAGGGTGGCGAGGAGCGCAAGGCCCTCCTCAACAGCGCCGCGTTCATCTACTGCCGCGACTCCAAGACGCTCGCCATGCTCAAGGCGGCGGGCGTGAAGCCGCCGGTCCTCGAATTTGCTCCCGATGGTTGTTTTGGCATCGACGTCCGCGATGAGGAGAAGGCGCTGAGCCGGTTGAAAAAGCACGGCTTGGAGGACAAGAAATTCATCACGTTGCAGCTCCGCACCCACTCACCCAGCAGCCCCGGGGTGGATGATGGCCGGCCCCAAAAACTCAACCCGCTCCATCCGACGCCGGAGAACATTGCGGACGACAAGCGGCGGGCAAAGGTGTATCAGGACCTCATCGCGATGTGGGTGAAGGAGACCGGCTGGAAGGTCGTCATCGCTCCGGAGGTGCAGAAGGAGATGATTTATAACAAGCAGTTCGTCTACGATCCGCTGCCCGACACTCTCAAGAAGCACGTCGTGAACTTCGACGAGTTCTGGAACGTGGATGAGGCCTGTTCCTTCTACGCCCGCGCCCACACGGTCATCTGCCACGAGCCACACACGCCCATCATGGCCCTGGCCATGGGCACGCCGATGATGCACACGTTCTCCGAATTCCACTCCCCGAAATGCTGGATGTTTAAAGACATTGGCCTCGAAGAATGGGCGCCCGAATTCGACGCCACGCCCGCGACGAAGATGTTCGATACTCTAATGGGCATTCACCGGAACTACCCCGCGGCCCAAGCCAAAGTCAAAAAAGCCATGGCCTACGTCGAACAACGGGCCAAGTCGCAGATGGGCGTCCTCAGGGGCGTCATCGGCGCCTGATTTCGATCGTCCCGCGCGTTCGCCAAGCTCGGAACAGACGGGCTATTCGGTGCGACGGAGGACTGGTTTCTCGATTTTGTCGGGGAACCCGTCGCGGTGCCGAAGGACGGGTCGTTCCCGCCATCGGGGTCACTTTGACGGGGTCGTCATGCGATGCAGATCCGCGGACGTGACCGGCGCAAAAGGGTTCGTCGCATCACCGGTCCAGCGATGGAGCGTGAGATCGGCGGATTGCTTGCCGCGGGTGCCGGAATTGAGCCCGAGATAAAAGAGACCGTGGCCGAGCGGCTGGAGCGCCACGTCGGATTTCTGGTTCCAGCCGCGCACGCCGGTGGCGGCGTCCTTCAGGCCGTCGGAAGCCAGCGCCAGTAGAAGCCCCTCTTCGGTGCCTTTGCCATCGGGGCCGGTCACGCCGACCAGCTTGCCGCGGGCGGGCGCCGTGCGCGCCTCGACGGCAAACATCAGGTAATTGGGAAACGTCGTTTTGATGCCCTTGTAGACGCCAAGAAACCAGCGTTGCTGCGCCTCATCGTAGGCGAGGTTTTGCACTCCGTAGGTCGTGTTGCCGGTGCGCACGAAGTATTTGCCGTGCACGTCTGCCGGGCCGCTGTGGTGCGGGGCCGCTTCGGAGAGCGGGCGCTCGTAGCGAGCCCATTGCGAGACGTCGTATTGCAGGAGGACTTGGTGATCGTTGTCGCTGCGGTTGGTATTGGCGTAGATCCCGTAGGCGACGGTCAGAAGGCGCGGGCCATCGGTGCGGCCGAACTGCGGGCCAAAACTCACGCCGTCGATGCCGGAGCAGCCGTAACGGTGATCCGCACCCTTCCCGACATCCCCATCGAAAACGCCGTCGCCGTTCACGTCGGCCGTGTAATCCTTGGCTACTTCCGGAAGATAGACCGTGCGGAAGATTTCCGATTTCGTGACCTCGACTCCGACCTCATTGAGCCGGCTCACGTCGATCACGGCGATGTAGAACGCCTTGTCCTTTTTGTACTCGAGCGAGCCGTAGACGCGGCCGTCGCGCGGGTTGAAGTCCAGGTCGCCGAGA
>JAZKEV010000320.1:16300-25622 GCA_040386765.1 Verrucomicrobiota bacterium
TCCCGCTGAAATCGTATTTCGCGAGCAGCGTGGTGAAGGAGTAATAGATGTAGCCGCCCTGCAGATCCACCGCGATGCCCTGGACATGACTCGTGGGCCACGGGCCGCTGTTCTGCTTGAGCGGAAGGCGGGTGAGTGGCTGGCCGCTGGCGGCGGAAACTGTCTGACCGCTTAGCGGCAACAGGATGGCGACCACGAACAGCGCGTACGCGAAAAGGCGCGAAGGATTAAAACCGCGAGAAGGAGCGAAGGTGGGCATTGATGAAGGGGAGAATAGTTATGCCGAGTTTTAATCTCAGGTCCGCTCGCACGCGAGCGTAACGCATCGCATGTAGGGGGAGCTTCTGCGTTGTGAAAGCCGCCATCACAATGTAACAGAGGGGCTTGGCGATGGCGGTGTGGGGACGAACTTCCTTCATTTGCGCCTGTCATGGTCGACACCTGTTTATGAAACCGATTCCAAAAAATTCGATCTGCCTTTGGTTCAACAAGGATGCTCTGGACGCGGCGCGCTTTTATGCGGCGACTTTCCCCGACAGCGAAGTGATCGCGGTGCACCACGCGCCAAGCGACTACCCGTCGGGTAAAGCGGGCGATGTCCTCACGGTGGATTTTACCGTTATCGGTATTCCCTGTCTCGGCCTCAATGGGGGGCCGACTTTTTCGCACAGCGAAGCCTTTTCTTTCCAGATCGCGACCGACACACAGGAGGAAACCGACCGCTATTGGAATGCGATCGTGGGCAACGGTGGGCAGGAAAGCGAATGCGGCTGGTGCAAGGATTGCTGGGGGTTGTCCTGGCAGATCACGCCTCGCGCGCTGACCAGCGCGATGGCGGCGGGAGGCGCGGAGGCCAAGCGTGCCTTTGAGGCGATGATGGAAATGAAGAAGATCGACGTAGCGAAAATCGAAGCAGCGCGTCGGGGGTAAGGCCGCCTCTCCGGGCGGACCAGAAACAGGGGCGAGCGTCACGGCCCACGCCGTGGCTTTCGCCGCGGTCAATCGTCGACGGCCTCGACTCCGAGTTGCTTCAGCCGCTCGAGATGGTCCTTCATGGCTTTGAGCGCCTCGGGAGGATGGCCTTGCCATTCCTTTATCTCACCCACGATCCGCAACGGCTCTTTCGAGCGGTAGGATTTCGTCGGATTTCCCGGGAATTTCTTGTCCGTCAAATTCGGATCATCCACGAACGGACCGGTCGGCTCCACGAGATAAATTCGGCCGGGGCCGTCACCGACCGCCAGCTCCGCGCCCCAGACGGCGGCATCCAGCGTGGCGGAGAAATAGATGTGGTTAGCCTTCTTCCTCGTGCCGTAGTTGGACGCGTAGCCGGGCCCAATCAGGTCGCCCGGCTTCAGGTCGGCGCGGGTGCCGTGGTAGAAATGCTGCGAACTTGTTTCGTCTGGTGTCATGAGGCGTCGGGAGGATTCTTCGGGAAGCGCGGCACGTCCTTGCGGGGCGGATCCCACTCCAAGGCGTCCGACGTCCAAAGCTCCATGTCCGGATGGAAGCCGCTGGGATCGTCGAGGCTGCCAACGGTGACTCCAATGAAGTCCGTTCCGCCATCGGGGCTTTCTCCGCCCGTAAGGCGAGAACCACAGTCGGCGCAGAATCCCCGCTGGTGCAGCCCGCCGGAGGCGCTGGCGGTGCAGTAATACTTGGGCGTGCCCTTGGTAAATCGAAACGCGCTTCTGGGCAGCAGCACGGCGCAGACATGCGGGCCGCCGCTCACTCGCTGGCAATCACGGCAGTGACACTTGAGCGTGGAGAGAGGCGCTGCATCGGACTGATAGCGCACTGCCCCGCAGACGCAGCCGCCCGTAAGGGGAATCTTCATGGGACGGACTTTTGCGATGTTTTGCCGAACGTCAAAACCGGGCTAGAGGAAGCGGGGCGCGAGCCGAGCGGAGGTGGCGACCGGGACGACCGCCACCAACCCGACGGTGGGACACTCGTGGCCTGGTTAAACAATGTCCTAGAATGTCAGCCGGGCCGTGATGGTGTAGCGGCGGCCTTCTGCGATCGACCATACGGGGATGGTGCCGTCGGGATTGATGACGGCGGGGACGAGCTCGTTTTCGGTGAAGAGGTTTCGCACGTTGAGCTGCAGCTTGAGGCCGTATTTGCCGCCGCGGAGCTTGGTCGAGTAGGAGACCCAGGCATCGTAGCGCGTCTCGGCCGGGCCGTAGTAGGGGTTGCGCACATCGGAGATGCGGATGTCGCTCGGCAGGGCGGGCGCGCCGTCGGGCACGGGGGTGAGGTCGGCGCGGAAGTTGCGGACCGGGTAGCCGAGCGCGGCCTTGTCGAGCCAGCGGACGCCGCCACCGGCGCCGAAGCCGCGCAGCGCCTCGTGCTGAAATTCGTAGTTGCCCACGAAATTGGCGCGCCAGCGGCGCAGCTCATGCACGGCGGCGCCATCGGCGGAGCTCGCGGTTCTGAAGGCATTGAGCACGTTGCGCTGGAATTGCGTCGCGAGCAGATTGGGCTCGTTGCGAACGCCGAGCAACGGAATGGCCGCCTGCGACGTCGGAATATAGTACGCCCAGTCCTTTAACCATTCGGTCGCGATCGGCTCGCCGCTGGCCGTCGGCGTATCGAAGATCAGCTTCCGCGTGACCGCGCCCGTGTTGCTGCGGACGGATTTCTGCTCCGATACGTTCATGACGAACGAAAGCCCACGCGACGGGCGGGCCATGAGCTCGATCTCCGTGCCCTTGGTGACGAAGTCGCTCGTGTCCTGCACGCCGGGATTCGACGAGGTCGGCGTGCCGTTTTGCAGGCGCCAGTTGAAGAGATCGAGGAGCTGCTGCGGCGGGGCGACGTAGCCGACCGGAAAGCCGCCGGCGCCCGCGGGCACCCAGCCATTTTGCACCGCGTTGAAGGCCGTCGAGTGCTGCGACACGATCTGGGCGGCGAGCCCGCCGACGCCGCTGTTAAAGCTGCCCGTCTGCGTGGTCTCGAAGAAGTTCACGCGCGCCGTCAGCTTGCCGTCGAGCACCTCGAAGTAGACGCCCTTCTCCTTGGTCACACCGGCGGGAGGCGCAACCGCCACGCCGAACGCATTCACCGTGCGGCCGGCGGGCGGGCTGAAGTTCTCGGACTCGCCGTAGTAGACATTGAATGCCGAGATCAGCGGGACTCGCTTGAGCCAGCGCTGCGGCATCTTGGCCACGCCGCTCCAGGCGAAGAGCGTCTCCTCGAAGACCTGCGGCACGATGCTGGGATTGCCGAGGCTGAACGCGGGATCGTTCACCAGGGCGTACGCTTCGCCATTGGCGATGATCGGGGCATTGATGCCGCGGATCGACGACTCCTCCTGACGCCAGCCGACCGTGGAGACGAGGTGATCCCAGAGCCAGTTGCTCTGCAGCGCGAACGCCTGCGAATCGAGCGTGCGCTTGTTGAGCACGGCGGAGCCCGCGGTGTTGGAGACGCGGTCGTCTTCGCGGCGCAAGTCGATCGGGATGTAGTAGGGATTGTAGATGGCCTGCTGCGCCACGGCGGTGGTGGGGGCGGGCGTGCGGGTGAGCACGACGCCCTGGCCATTCACCTGGTGGTGGAGGTTCGTGAGGTCGGCCTGTAGGCCGGTGAGATTTGCGCCCGTCGGCGACGTGGCGCTGGCCATCGAGGGGCCGAGATAGATCCAGACGGTGGGCTGCTTGCTCTGGGGGGCGAGGCGGCTCTGGTTGTTGCCGTTCACCCATGTGTCGGGCGAGTAGAAGAGCCGGCCTCCCGAGTGCGAGCGGGTCGTGAGCTCCTCGCGCTGGGCCAACAGCGAGAAGACGTGCTTGCCGAGGACGCCGCCCCAGCGGTTTGCGAGTTTTTCCTGCAGGTCGAGCTCGTAAAAGAGCTTGGCGCGCGAGGTTTCGATCTTCTGGTCGTTGTAGCTGACGCCACCCGAGGCAGCGATGAAGGGACGGCCGAAATTGGGGTTCAGCTCACCGGTCCACATGCGTGTATTCACGTCGATGGAGATCCACGGCGCCGATTCGGTGATGAGATTCTCCAAGTTCTCGCTCCAGCGCTGGCGGTTGAACGAAAGCTCGAAGCCCGCGGCGCGGCGGAGGAGGAGTTGCTGGAGCGAGACGTCGAGCGCCTCGAGCCGGGATTTTTGCCGCGAGTTCGGGCCGACGACGAGGTTGTTGAAGAAATCGAAGACGGAGGGATCGGTGAGATTCTCCGCGGTGTAGAACGAATGGTCGGGCAGCGCGTAGTCCTGGCGCACGCGGCTCATCTCGCGCGAAGACGCGTGCTGCGCGGTATTCGTCTGACCGGACCAGGGGAAGTAGACGTTGTTGGAGACCATCGCGCGACCGAGCACGATCTGGCCGGCGGGCGAGAGCGGGGTGTTATCCCGCGGCGTGCTGGTGTAGGGATCCTGAAAGACGAAGGTGGCCGAGCGGTTGACGTTCTCCGCCGTGCCGATGGTGGCGGTCCGCGCGGCGGCGGTGAAGAGGCCGGCATTTACGCCAGGGTCGTAGGTGACCTTGCCGCGGGCTCCGAGCGCCTTGAGATCGTCGGGCAGCGAGGCGTCGAACCAGGAGGACAGGCGATCCGACGGCGGCAACACGCGGGGGTTGTTGGAGACGATGCGGCCCCGCTCGTATGAGGCACGGACGAGCGTGGAATCGAGCACGCCGCGATTGCGGAGGGGCTTTATATCCCACGCGGCGGTGACGTACTTCCGCTCGGTATCGGTGAAGGTGAACTTCTGCTGGTACTTTTCGTCGTCTTTCACACTCGCCACGCGCACGGCGAAGTCGCCCTTGCTCGGCACGGCATTGTAGTCGAACGACACGCGCCAGCTGCCATGGCCGCCCACGGAGGCCTCCACCTCGCCGCGCTGCTTCTGGAGATCGGCGGAGACCGTGGAGGTATTGATGATGCCGGCGGGGCTGCCGACGCCGAAGAGCAGCGCATTGGCGCCACGGTTGATCTCGACGCGATCGGTGTTGTAGCCGTCCATCGGGATGAGGGAGCGGTAGAAGTTTCGCGCCTGCGTGGCCTCGGCGAGCCCGCGCACGCGCGTGCCGGTGGGACCATTGCCCAGCGAGGGCTCGCTCGTGACGCCGCCATTGGAAGGTGAGACGCCGGAAAAGTTGCCGCCGAAGCCCCGGACCTCCATATTGGTCTGGTAGACGAGGAGGTCACTGAGGTTCTTCGAGCCGGTGTCCTCGAGAAATTTCGAGGTGATGACGGAGACCGACGCGCCGAGATCGGTCAGCTTGGTGTTGAGGCCGGTGCCGGCGAGGGAGCTGCTGGCTTCGTAGCCGACGTCGGCATTGGTCTGCACGACAAAGGGGGAAAGCTGGATCGCCTCCTCCTTGCTGACGGCGTCCGCGGGGGCGGCGGGGGGGACGGCTTGCGCGGTGGCGCGCGGGGCCAGCATCACGCCTGCGGCGAGGAGGGCGGCTTGAATCGTTCGCCACAGGTGGGAGACCGCGGCGTCGTGCGGCGAGCGGATGGGATGCAGGGTCCCATTGGGGGCAATGGGGTACGGGTGTTGGTTTTGGGGCATGAAAGGGGCAAGGGGCGGGCGGCGTCCGCGAAAAGAGGACACCGGGGGAAACCGAGGGGCTGACTATAAAAGGTCGTCAGGCGCGAATTTCGGACACGGAATTTTTGGCGAGTGGGAAAAAGGGCGTTTTTCACTCTCTCGCAGCCCCTTTTTTTGGGGCCGAGACGCGTCGCGGACCTGACATTATGGCGGGGCGAGTCTAGCTTGCGGCCTTCCCATGACCTCGAGCAGTGCCATCCCTTGTTTTCGAGAGATCCCGGAGCTGTATGCCGCGGCGGGTCTCGATCGTGCGCCGCGTTTGCCGGACTTCGATGCGATCGCACTGAAAACGCACTCGCAGCGGAAGGCGGGAGAGAATGCGATCGGGCCGCATCGACGCGGGTTCTATCAGTTCACCTATTTGCTGTCGGATGACCGGGGGCGCGACGTCATCCTCGCGGCCGCGCCGGACCAAGTCTTGAGCCACTCGGAGTACTTGCGGCCAACCTTCGAGGGGCAGCGGGGCTACACGCTCCTCTTCAAGTCCACCGTGCTGGCCTGCCAACTCGCATCACCGACCAACGAGTTTCCTTTCTTTTACCTGCCAGCCAGCATGGAGCTGCCCGTGCCCAGCGACGTACGCGAAAAGATCCTTCCGCAGTTGAAGGCGATCGAGGCCGCCGCGGGCGACCCCAGTCCCTATCGGCTCCAGCGGTTGTCGGCCCTGCTGGCGGCCTTGCTGTACGAGGTGCGCTGGATCTACGAGCAAGCCGAAGTGGACACGGGGGCGCACCGGCTCTGCACGCAGCTGGCCTGTCGCTTCGATGAGGTCGTCCTGCAGCATTTCCAGACGCATCATACCGTCGAGGACTACGCGCGCCTGCTCCACGTCTCGGCCGACCATCTGAGCGCCGAGATCAAGGCCAAGACCGGCCGGAACGCGCGCGATATCATCGCCGAGCGTCTGATCGGCGAGGCGAAGCACCTGCTGACCTACACTGAGCTCACCGTCAGCCAGATCGCAGACCAGCTGGGGTTCGGCGAGCCGACGCACTTCACGCGCTATTTCAAACGCCACCTGCAAGAAGGGCCGCAAGAGTTTCGTCGCCGCATCCTGCATGCTCCCACGGAGCACGTGGCGCCGGTGCCGATCGACGCGCGGCGGGCCGCAGCGGTGTAAGGCGATAAAGCAGGGTGGGGCGCGCCTGCCGTATTGGGTCAGCGGGATATCCCGGTTCGCATCGCACCTTGGCGAATCGCGCGTCTCTGCGCGCGGACGTGGTTGCTCGCGGCGGTCTGTCGCACGGTGGCGGACGCATCCCCGGAGATTGGTCAGCTTACCCCGGCGGGTGGTTACCGGTTTCGGACCGCAGTCTGGGAGAATGCGGGGGTCATCAACCTCTGAACCAAAAGAAAACATGAAAACAGCGACTGTGATCGGACTCGGAAACATGGGAATCACGCTGGCACGCCTGCTCCTCCGCGCAGGTTATCGCGTCACCGTTTGGAATCGCTCTCGCGACAAGGCGGACGCACTCCTCAAAGAAGGCGCAATCGTGGCGGATTCCGTGGCCGAGGCGGTGAGGGCAGGCCCGCTCATCATCGTGTGCGTGTTCGACTATGCGGCTGCGCAGGCGATCTTCGGCCGCCCGGAGGTCGAGGCGGCGCTCGCGGGCCGCACGCTGGTACAGCTCACCACGGGCAGTCCCCGCGATGCGCGCGAGTCGGAAGCATGGGCGCACCGGATTGGCGCCGCGTATCTCGATGGTGCGATCCAGGCCGCCCCCGCACAGATGGGCCTGCCCGACACGGCCATCCTCGTCTCCGGCGCCAGATCCGCCTACGAGCCCGCCGAGGCCACGCTTCGGCTTTTCGGCGGAGGACTTACCTACCTCGGGGAAAAGATCAGCGCCGCCGCCGCGATGGATCTGGCCACGCTCTCCTACGTGTACGGGGCGAGTCTCGGCTTTATCCACGGCGCTCGGATCGCCGAGAGCGAAGGCTTCGCGGTCGAGCTCTACGGCGAGATCGTGGAAAAAATCGCGCCGGCGTTTGGCGCCTTTCTCAAGTACGAAGCCAACGTAATCCAGAGCGGCGATTTCCGGATAACCGCGAGTCCAATGGCGATCTCCATCGAGGCGACGGAGCGCATCCTCGCGGTCGCGCGTGAAACGGGGATCTCGGACGAGATCCCCGCCTTCTTCGCCCAGTTTTTCCAGCGGGCCAAAGCCGCTGGCTACCAGAACGAAGAGTTCGCCGCCATGATCAAACTGCTGCGCGAGACGCCCGTTCCAGCGGCCCGCCCGCCCGCGGTGGAGCGCGCTGGGTGACCGAGCGGCGAGCCACCGCGCGCTGCATTCTGCATCACCGCATCGGGCATTTCGCCTATCACGATCCCGGAGTGAAGAGCAGCGCGGGCGTTCAAATTTCCGTGCGCATTTTTTTCCGGGTGCGAGGCGGAAATTCTAACGCCGATCAGGAACTACTCCACGGCCATTGGGTCGGTTAGAGCACGGACAGCTAGCTTAGCTAGCTCCGTAAAAGTTGAAGCTGGACCTGGCGAGGTCGCGCAAGCGACCTCGCCTTGGCTTTTTAAGGCCTAAAACAAACCGGTGCATCGCATCAGCTGCGCCGTGGAAGATTAGGCATTCGGCCGTGCATCATCCGGTCCCAGGCGAAGAGCGCCTCGATCGGCTTACCGCCATCGGTGATCGGCACCGGGCGTGCGGCGTTGACGAGGTCGCGCGAGGGATTGATGCCCAGGCCCGCGTAGAATCGTCGCGAGAAAATCCGCCACTGATGCCGGTTGATCGATCGATTTAGTTTTAGTGGGTGCTCCGCTTTGTCGGAGGAAATCGCGGCGCACGCCTATTCTACCAGCAACTTATCCCTTATCCCTGCGTGCGGGGGGACAAGACCTTCGAGGAGAAGAGTGCGGGCGAGGCGCCTTGGATGTCCGCCGGTTCCCGGAGGGGACCGGCCACGGGGAGTTGAGCAGCCGGGGATCTGAGTTCACGGTTGTCGCTCCCCGAAAATGATACTCCTACCCCTGCGTTTTCCGAGTGGCGGCCGGCTGGCTTTGAAACTGATGGCGTGCCTCGCGGTTCTCTCCGCGGCGCTGGCACACGCAGCGACGGATGTGGTGATTTATGGCGCGACGCCGGGCGGGATCGTGACGGCGGTGGGGGCCGCGCGGCAGGGCTTGAGCGTCGTGCTGGTCCATCACCACGCCCACATCGGTGGCATGATGGCCAATGGGCTCGGTGTCATGGATACCATTTACGACGGGAAGCGTGCGCCGCTCTATGATGAGGTCTGCGCGCGGATTGCGACGTACTACCGCGATAAATACGGTAAGGATTCCGAGCAGTATCGCCTCAGCCAGTGGTCACCGCGGGGTGAGACGCGGCGGCCGATGTACGAGCCGCATGTCGCGGAAAAGGTGTTTGAGGATATGCTCGCCGGAGAGAAGAGCATCTCGGTGGTACGGGAATTTTATCCGGTCGCCGTTAAGCGTGAGGGCGCGCGGGTCTCGAGCATTACGTTTCGCCGGATGGCGGGTGCGGAGCAGCGGACGCTCCAGGCGGCGGCGTTTGTCGACGCCAGTTACGAGGGCGATCTCGCGGCGGTGGCGGGGGCGCAGATGCGGTGGGGGAGGGAGGCGCGCGCCGAGTACGGGGAGCCGCACGCGGGATGGATTTTCACCAACAGCCTGCTGCCGGGCGTGGCCGCCACGAGTGGAACCGACCCGGGCATGTGGATGGTCTGCGGGGCGTCCCTCAACCAAGGCTTGGTGCCGCTGGCCGGCATCGTTTTCGCGGGAAT
>JAZKEV010000320.1:25632-29613 GCA_040386765.1 Verrucomicrobiota bacterium
ATCTTTACCAAGGCGATTTTTGTGACGGCGGCGAAGGACTATTTTCCGACGGCGATGCGCACGGAAGGATTGAACCTGCGCGGGTTTCGCGCACGCACCGGCGACCCGCTGCCGGGGAGCACGGGCGCGGCGGACAAGGCGGTGCAGGCCTACAATTTTCGGGTGTGCTGGACGCGCGATCCGGCGAACCGGATGCCGGTCACGAAGCCCGCGCGTTACGAGCGGGATATTTATCTCGAGCTGAGTGACCGGTGGGGCATCGGCCTCGGTGCGCCGAATCAGAAGACGAGTTGGAACGCCCCGCTGCTCGTCGGCGGCAACTTCGACTACCCGGATGGCGATTGGGCCACCCGCCACGCGATCGCCGAGCGGCACAAGGATCTCGCGGTGGGGCTGCTCTGGTTTCTCCAGAACGATCCCGAGGTGCCGGAGAAGATGCGCACGGAGATGCGGGAGTGGGGGCTGCCGAAGGACGAGTTCAAGGATAACGGCGGATTCCCGTGGGAAATGTATGTGCGGGAAGGACGCCGGCTCGTCGGTCGTGTGGTCTTCACCCAGCACGATGGCATGCAGGCCCCGGGCCTGCGGCGCGCGCCGATCAAGGCGGACACGATCGCGATCACCGAGTGGCCGATGGACTCACACTCGTGCCACAACGACATGGTCCCTGGCAGCGACCACGAGGGGAAGGTGCTGCTCACGGAGGAATCGCGGCCGGGGCAGATTTCGTACCGCTGCCTGCTGCCGAAGGAATTCGATAACCTGCTCGTGACCGGAGCCGTGTCGGCGACCCACATCGGCTGGGGTGCGGTGCGGCTCGAACCGACCTGGATGCACCTGGGCGAGAGCGCGGCCCAAGCGCTCGTGCTGGCGAAAAAACTCAAGGTGCTCCCTGCCGCGGTGCCGCTGGTGACGCTGCAACGCGAGTTGGTGGCCCGCGGGATCATGCTCACGTTCTTCAATGACTTCGACATGAGCGCCCCGACGGCGGAACAGCGGGCGGCGCAGTATCTCGGCGCGCGGGGTTATTTTCCGAGCTACGACGCCAAGCTTGCGGCTCCGCTCACGCGGGCCGTTGCCGAGGTGTGGGCCAAGCCGGTGGATGATGCGATGGAGATGGCCCGCCGGGTGATTGCCGCGGAGGCGAAGGGGGCGGAGGCGGCGGAGGGGATCAATGCGGTGGAACTGGGGCGACTGGCCGGAAAGGCGTGGCCCGACGCTCCCGCGGGTGTGCTCACGCGCGGCGCGGCGTGCGAGTGGCTGTACCGGCAGGCGGGCGGTAAGAGCGTTGCGAAGTAGGCGATACGCGAATGAAGCGGATTTGCAGGGTGATGTTTGATCTGCATTCGTGAGGGAAATCGCGATGCGCATCTCCTGTTTTTTCGTGATCGGAATGTCGGCCGTGGCGGCGAGTGTCAGTGCGGCGGAGCGTACCGTGCTGATCGTCGCGGGACAGTCGAATGTGCTCAACTGGCATGCGGATGCGGCGAAGCTGCCGGCGAGCGAAGCCGATCGTGAGATCGCTTTTTATTTTCATACCGGCGCGCCGCCGTCGAAAGCGGGGGCGATGATGACGCCGTTCAATGCGACGTCGGGTGGGGCGTGGGTGACCTTGCGGGCACAGCGGCAAGAGCCGTACGTGCGGTACGCCCGGGAGTTTTTCGGACCGGAGATATCGCTCGCGCGCGCGTTGCAGCGGGCGGGTACGCCGCGGCTGGCGATCGTGAAGGTGGGATACTTTGGCTCCACCCTGGCGGAGGACTGGCGGCCGGATGCGACGAAGGGCAACCGGCTGTATGCGCTGATGTGCGAGCAGGTCGCCACGGCGTTGCAGGCTCTGCGGGCGAGTGGCGACACGCCGCGGGTGGCGGGTTTTTTCTGGATGCAGGGCGAGACGGACGGAGCGAAGGAGGAGCACGCGGCGGGTTATGAGCAGGCGCTGCGGGCGTTTATCGCGCGCGTGCGGAAAGATTTCGGCGGGGACGGAGCCCGTGGGAGTGGGGTGAGCGCGGTGGGCGCGCCGCTGCTGCCGGTTATTCTGGGCCGAGTGGGGCCGCCGCCGGCGCGCGGCTATGCCTATCAGGAACGGGTGCGGCAGGCGCAGGTACGAGTGGCCGAAGCCGGGGAGCGTATTCTGTGGGTGGATACGGACGATCAGCCGCGCGATACGGACGGGGTGCATATGCTCGCGGAAGGGGTGATCACTCTCGGCGAGCGCTGGGCGGAGGCGTGGCTTAAGCTAAAATAGCGGGGCCGCGCGGGTGCTATGCCAACCGCACTCTGGATTTAGACTTTCCCCCAAAGTTAACCGGAGTCGTTTAGCCACAGATGACACGGATGGACACAGATAAAATTCCATCTGTGTCATCTGTGGATAACGTCTAAAAAGGGCGATTGGCCTTACTTCAGCCGCCAGCGGATAGAGGCCATCTGGTATTTGTCGTAGGCGGTCGTCTTGGCGGCGTAGAAGACGGTGACGAGCGTGCCGTCGGGCAACTGGGCAGTGCTGGGGTAGCCGCAGTCGCCGGAGACGCCGCGGGAGATGCGCGCGCCCTCGGTCCAGGTTTTGCCGCCATCGGCGCTGATGTGGACGTTTACGCCGCGGTCGGTGCGGCGGTCGCCGACGGTGAGGAGCACGCGGCCATCGGCCAGCTTGAGGAGGTCGGCCGGGTGCTGGCTGGGGCCGACGGGGCTGGCGAGGTGGCGCCAGGTCTTCGCATCGTCGTCGGAGGCGAAGATATCGGTGCTGTGCTGGCGCTGGCCGGTGGCGCCGAGATCGCGGGCGGCCGCGAGCCACTTGCCGCCGCCGAGGTGCACGACGTCGGTCTCGTTGGCGGCGGGCTGGCCGACCACGCTGCCGAGCGTCCAGGTGGAGCCGTTGTCCTTACTGACGGCGGTGTAGCAGATATCGACGCGCGGCTTGACCGTGTTATTATAGCTGTAGGCGGCGACGCGGAGCGCGCCATCCGCGCCGGTCTCGACATTGCCGAAGGGGACGAGCGTCATGCCGTCGGCGCCATCGGGAAATTTTTCGGAGACGCTCCACGTGCGGCCGCCATCGCTCGAGCGCGAGGCGGTGGGGCGGAGGAGCTTCTTCTTTTTGTACGCGCCCTGCGGATCGCGCGGGTGATAGGTCCAGCCGCCGCTGACGACGATGAGGTCGCCGTTGCGGGTGCTGCCGATCGAGTGGTTGAAGCGTGCCATGTCGCCTTCGCGCTGAGTGGCGGTGCCGCGCTTGGTCCACGTGGTGCCGTCGGTGCTGGCGTAGACATCGACGTCGCCGGGGAGGACGCCGTGGACGGGGCGGTTATAGATCGCGGCGAATAACTCGCCCTTGGGCGTGACGGTGAGCTTGGGCCAGGCGCAGACATCCTTTACGGCGACGACCTGGCCGAGGATTTCGACCTGGGGCGCGGGAGCAGCGGCGAGATAATTCGCGCTGCCCAGCAAACCGGCTGAAAAGAGTATGGCGCTGATTTTAGCGGAGAGAGAGGAGGAGGACATGGTGGGTAAAGCTGAGCAGGGTATTGGGGATGCGCTTTCGGATGGTGGGCGCTGCGGGCTTGAGCGATCAATCTCTGCTGGTTACCATCAGCGACCAACACTGGCGTCGCGGTGTCACGCGTCGTGCAAACGTGCCTGTCGTCACATTCGTCGGGGATACGCGATGATCGATCAAGCGCAAAGGTGGCGCAGTGATATGCGCGTGCGTTTCGCCGCTTTTCGCACCTCTGCGCGGTACAATCGGGGTAATGCGATGCGGTCTCGCCGCCGGTCCCCTAGAGAGACCAGTCCGCAATCCTTGGCAGTGATCGATCAAAGGCAAAGCCTTCGTCAACCCCTCTTCACCGGTACTTTTTTAGGATGAGTGCCTGCACTCTTTCCTCCGGCTGCCTTGTGAGGGCTGCCCTTTCCCCAGCACAGTTTCTCTCCCCGCCAACCTCGTTGGATCCTCGATTCCTCGCAATGAACCCCCTCCGA
>JAZKEV010000320.1:29713-54268 GCA_040386765.1 Verrucomicrobiota bacterium
TCTCTCCCCGCCAACCTCGTTGGATCCTCGATTCCTCGCAATGAACCCCCTCCGATTCCTCCTCACCTTGCTCGCCCTTGCGCTTTGCGTAACGGCGGGCCGAAGCCAGTCGCGCGATACCGGCGCGATTCGCGGCACGATTTCGAATGCCGCCACGCGCGCTAATCTCCATGGCGCGACCGTGCGCGTGGTCGGCACCGACCAAGTCGCCTTCACGGAAAGCGACGGCACGTTTCTCCTTAACGGCGTGGCGTCCGGCTCGCAGCGGCTCGCGGTCGAGTATACCGGCCTCGATGGTCAGACGGTCGATGTCACGGTGCGCCCTGCTGCCACCGCGACCGCGGATGTCTCGCTGAACTCCACGGTGTATAAGATGGATCAGTTTGTGGTCGCGACGGAGCGCGAGGGCGAGGCCTTTGCGATCAACGAGCAGCGGCGCGCCTCCAATATCAAGAATGTCGTCTCCTCCGATACCTTCGGCAACACAGCCGAGGCCAATGTGGGCGACTTCCTTAAGAATCTTCCTGGCGTCTCCATCGAATACCAGGCCGGCGATCCGCGCGCTTTCAGCCTGCGCGGCGTGGATTCCACGCTCACCGCCGTGACGATGGACGGCAACCGCTACGCCAATGCCGCCTCCTCGACCGACAATCGTCGCGTTGAACTCGAGCAGCTCTCCATCCAGAACATCGAGACCATCGAAGTGACCAAGGCGCCCACGCCAGCGCAGGAAGCCGATGCGCTGGGCGGCAGCGTGAATCTGATCACCAAGAACGCCTTCAGCCAAAAAGGCCGCCGCATCCGGCTCGACCTGAATCTCTCCACCAACACCGAGTTCTTCACCTTCGACAAGACGCCGGGCTGGAAGCGCGAGCCGATGCGGAAGATCTATCCCGGCTTCTCGCTCTACTACTCGAATGCCTTTGGAAAAAAGAATCCCATCGGTGTCGCGGTGACGCTCCGCCACTCCGTCGCGCAGAAGTGGGTGCCGCGGCAGAACCAGACCTACCAGTATCCGAATGCGGCGGGCGTGGCGCCTTCGCCGACGCTGCCCACCTATGCGCGGGTGCTGCAGCTTTTCGAATTCCAACAGGCGCAGCAGCGCAGCGGCGCCACGGTGAATCTCGACTACAAGCTTTCCGACTCCACCACGGTCTACGTCTACAACCAGTACACCTACTTTGATGGCCACGACTTCATCCGCGATGCGTCCTTCACCGCAGCCGCGGTCGCGCCGGGGTTCAGCACCGAAGGCGTCACCGCCACCAACGGCTCGATCAGTGTCGGCAGCGACAACACCCGGAAGTTTGGCGACACCTACAATATCAATCCCGGAGCGAAGCACCGCTTCGGGCCGTGGCGCATCGACTACGACGGCTATTACTCGTATTCGATTAACCACTACGACGATCCTGCGGCGAACTGGCGCAGCACCACTTACACGCTGACCGGCATCAGCTATCGCCTCGAAAATACCGGCGGCACCCAGCCTGTGAAGCTCACGCAGCTCACCGGGCCGAGCTACCTCGATCTCAACAACTACGGCGCGCTCACGCAATCGACCGATCGCCGTTACGGCACCGATTCATTCCTCGGCGGCAAGGCCAACGTGCGGCGCGATTTCGCGACGACGTGGCCGCTCACCCTGCAGGCCGGCACGCGCTACCGGAAGCAGGAGCGCTATACCCGCAATCGCAACCAGACCTATACCTACGTCGGTCCCGACGGTATCGCCGGCAACGCTGACGACCGCACGCTGGGGCGGTTTGCCGATCCGGTGTTCGGCAATTCGCAGGCGTACGGTTTCCCGGTCGCCAACTGGACGAGCAACTACCTGCTCGGCGACGCCTTCGTGGCCACGCCGCAGGCCTTCAGCGAGAACCTGATCACGACGGTGCGCAATGCGACGACGCCGCGCAATGTGACCGAGGAGATCACTTCGGGTTATTTCCAAGGGACCATGAGCGTGAAGCGGCTGAACATCCTCGCGGGCGTGCGTTATGAGGAGACGGAGCTGGAGGGCTCGGGGCGCGTGATCCGGCCGAATGCGGGAGCGAGCATTGTCGACCCCATCGAGCGCGAGATCGAGCGCTACCGCCTGCGCGAGACGCGCACCAACAGCTACGACAACTTCTTCCCCAATGTGCAGCTCAAGTACGACCTCACGCGCCAGCTGGTGCTCCGCGCGAGCTACACGACGAACATCGGCCGCCCTAACTTCAATAACATCATCCCCGGGACGACGATCAACGACACGGCCCGCAGCATCACTGAGAACAACGCGAAGCTCCTCCCTCAGCGGGGCAAGAGCTACGATCTGAGCGCCGAGTACTACCTCGAGCCGGTCGGCATGTTTTCGCTCGGGCTCTTCCGGAAGGATATCGTCGACTATATCTCCCGTTTTTCAGAGCTCGTGGAGAGCGGCCCGGACAATGGGTTCGATGGCGAGTACGCGGGCTACACCGTCTCCACCACGCGCAATCAGGGCAGCGCCCGCATCCAGGGCATGGAAGCGAGCTACTCGCAGCAGCTCCGCCGGCTGCCGGGCCTCCTGTCGAAGCTGAGTGTTTTCGCCAACGGCACGTGGATCCAGACCGAGGGCAACTACGGCGGCGCCGCGACCGTGCGCGAGCTCGTCAACTTCGTGCCCCGCACGTGGAATGCCGGCCTCAGCTGGCGCGGGGATAAATTCTCGACCAGCGTGAAGTACAACGTGCGCTCCCGCTTCCTCGTGAGCCGCAACGCGACCACCGGCGAGGAGATCCGCCAGCAGGAGAACGCGCGGCTCGACCTCGGCATGACGTACCGTCTGACGAAGCGCTTTACCGTCTATGCCGATGCCACCAATGCGCTCAGCGAGCCTGAAGTCTGGGAATCCGTGGTGCCGGGCCGGGTGCAGCGTTATGGGGAACTGGCTGCCGCGATGAACTTCGGTCTGCGCGCCGACTTCTGAGGCCTTCTGTTGTGAAAAAAATCTCCTTCCTGCTCCTGGCGCTTGCTTTTGCGCCGGTCGCGTGGAGCGCATCTGCGCCACCGCCGCCAGAGGTTATTCCGATCTGGAATAATCCGGCGGAGGACAAGCTGGCCAACTACCGCATTCCTCAGCTCCTTGTCACGCGCAGCGGCACCCTCATCGCCTGCGTGGAGGCGCGGTACAAGTCCGGCGATGGCAGCCCCACGGATATCGTGATCAAGCGCAGCAAGGATGGCGGGCGTACGTGGTCGGAAACCACGTGGGTGGAGCGGATCAGCGGCGGAGAAAACTACGTGCTGCCGGTGCTGCTCGAGGATCGCGAGACGAAGCGGCTCTTCTTCTTTTGCGCGATGCGCGATGCCGGGCTGCGCGATCCCACGACGCGCAGCTACTATCGCACGAGCGATGACGAGGGGGTGACTTGGTCCGAGCAGCACGATGTGTCGCCCATCATCGCGGCCGCCGATGAGAAGATTCAGGCGGACATCCAGGCGGGACGCGCGCCGAGGGAGTTTGCGGGCGAGAAACCGGAGCTCTTTGGCCGGAAGCTCTTCTTTTTCGGGCCCGGTCGCGCGATTCAGATGTCCGCAGACCATCGCCAGTTTCCCGGGCGGCTGGTCGTGCCGGTTTTTCTGATCAAGGATCGGGTGGTTCAGCCGCGCTCCGCCCGGGCTTACGGCGATGGTGTGCTCGTCAGCGACGATCACGGCAAGACATGGCGGATGGACGGCGTCGCCCCGCTCGGCGAACATGGTTCGAGCGAAGTCAGCGTCGCGGAGCTGGACGATGGCCGCCTTGTGATGAATTCGCGCGGCGCTCCGGATAAGCGCAGTGACTCCTCGTCGGCGCCCCGCACCGTTTCGTTCAGCTCGGATGGAGGCCGGTCATGGACTCGTCCCGAAATCACCGAGGCGCTGCCGCGTTACCGCGAGACGCATTCGGGTCTGTTGCGCATCAATGCCGGTGCGGGAGGCAAGGGTTCGTGGTATCTCTTCAGTTGCCCCTTAAGCACGGAGCGCAAGGACGGCACGATCCTGCTGAGCAAAGACAATCACCAGACGTGGCCGACTCGAAAGCTGATCGTGCCCGGGTCCTTCGGCTACAGCAACCTCGACCGGCTGCCGGACAAGACGCTGGTGATGATCTATGAGACGGCTTCGGGGAAGGAAGTGAACCTAGTGCGGTTCTCGCTTGAGTGGTTGATGGAGTGAGAGGTGCACGCTTGGATGCCCGGGAAGGGACTGAAGATGCGACGCTCATCGCGCGTGCCGTCTCGCCTCTTCCGAGGCGGGCTACGACGAGCCACTCATGAAGCGGACTTGTCCTTCACGAAGAACTGCTTGCACCCTTTCCCACACGTCTAAAAACGGTTTTACGGGTCGTCGTTGGCAAAAATCAAAACCGGCATTGACAATCCGGCGCGGGAATCTGTTTTGATCGCCCCTCTGCTGGTGCAAAAACCGGCGGGAAATGATGCCTGGTAGCTCAGTGGCAGAGCAGGTGACTGTTAATCACTTGGTCGTAGGTTCGACCCCTACCCGGGCAGCCATTTCCTTCGAGTTGCCGCTTGGCGTTTCGCTAAACCGTCGAGCGCTTTATTTCGTGTATTTCTGCGCCTGTATTCGCAGGGCGGCCAACTCGTCGCGTCGCGCTTTCCGAAAACGTCGCTGACGCTCGGCGTTGTTTTTTCGCTTTTCCTCGGTTGATTTCGCGGGCCGGCCGGCTCGCAGCGCTAGCGGAAGATCGACCGAGGGCGTGAAAATATTCCGGCGTTTGAAGGCCAGCGGCGCGCGGACCAGCGCTAGAGTTCGCAGGGCGGGCGTGCCGCCTTCGTCGAAGAGGGGGTCGTCGGAAGTGCGCCAAGGGGCAAACGCCCACTCGGGCGCCGGGGCTCCGATCTTGCCCGCCAGATGTTCTGCATAGGCAGCCAGCCAGGCATCGGCGACTTGCCCTTGCGGGAATTTTTCCTGCAGGCGCGGTGGTTCGTCGGCAATCATCGCCGCCGCTTGCGTGCGTGATGACGCCCGCCGCAACTCGTGCAACCAGTCGCGAAGATGACGACCGAAATCCCCGATCGAATCGGAGCGTTGGGCGATCTCTTTTAATGTAGCGGGGCGAAGACTCATGATTGCGCCGCTTGAATGGCACCGTGCACCACCTCTTTCGCGGTATCCGAAAGAACGTCGTGCGGGAAGAATTTGTCGTGGATGGTCTCGGCAGCTTTGACGGAGGTGATCCCCATCTTCTGCACCAGAAACCGGATGTCGCCATAATCGCCGGGATATCCGGGCAGTGGTGGCCGAGCGGCGCGCAGCTTCATCGCCAAGAGATACGCCGCGGTCGGAACGGAAACTCGGAGGCCTTCGCCAAAGTCTGCGTCGTTGAGCTGTCGCTTCGCTTCTTTCTCGGCCAGAAACTGTTTCACTTGATCGTTAAGCCAGTCCTCCGGCAGACCGAGTTCCTTCGCCACTTTCAAAGCTAGCTGCTTGGCGATTTTGCTCTGACGAACGACGGCATCGACGTCCTTGGTCGCGTCGCGTGATCCATACACGAGCGTGAAGACCGCCCCGCCATAAAGCGAAACCTCCAGAGTGATCTTTTGCTCGTGCGCCAACTCACCCAAGCGGCGAAGTGCTTGGGTGATCCGTGCTCGACTGAGGTTTTCGTATGGCAAGATAAAACGTTACGTAACGATTTATCCAATTTCAAGGGTCAAAGATATTCTGAGATGGCCGCTTCAGCCAGCCCGGCAGAGGATCGGCAACGAATTCGGATCGGCTTTCCCGGAGGCTGAGAACGAGGCGATACGGAACCTCGGAGGAGCTGTTGTCGTAGACGTGAGTCTCGGGGACAAACTTCAACGCTTGGCGAAGATTCTCGAGGGACTGCCGGAAGCGCCGCTCGAGGCGTTCTGGTGGCACGTCGTGGCCACCGGCGCGCACGCGCTGCGCCACGCGTGCGCCTGAAAGTTGAGCGCTGGAAATGCCGATGAAATAAAGCGTCACGGAGTAGCCGGCCGCGATCGCGTCGCGCAGAAACTGAAGCTTCGCGCCCACGGGATCGGAGAAAACCGTTTCCGTAATGAAAGACATCCGTTCAGCCAGGAGTTGCGCGCGTGCCGCATCGGCTGCGGCGGCAGCCTCCGAAGCGGAGATGCCGAGCGCTGCGCCGATGCGGTCGGCATTTACGAATGGCAGCCCGGTATCCTGGAGGAACGTCTCGAAGAACGTGGATTTGCCCGCTCCGTTCGGACCGGCGAGGAAGATCAACCTCGGTCCCGTGCCGGCACGTTTACTCAACGGGAATGAACTGGCGGTTCGAAAAGCGCCCGCGGCGGGTCGAGCCATCGGCCCGGCGTTCGACGATGAGATCGGGTGCCGCTGGATCGGCCTCGTAAACCGGTCCCGCATGTTTCGCGATCAGTGCGAGGGCCTTCTTCCGGCCCTTTTCGGACTGCGACAAGGCCACGACCTGATCGAGGTCTGCAACATTGCCCCGTTGCTTCACTTTCGCGACGCTTGCGCCCACCAAGACGCTGTCGAGCACCCGACCCAATTTCGCCCAGTGCTCGATCTGTGCAGTCGGGGGGCGGTCGAACAGGGCGCCGGTGGTCCTCGCCAGGTTCACCAACTCCGAATCGATGCGCAGGGGGATTGAACTCATGGGCCCAATTTGTAGCATTTTGCTACAACGTCAACCGTCCGCAGATATCGGCGAAATTCGCGGTAAACTCACCTTGGTTCGATGACGCAAGCGGCTGATTATAAATAGACCAATGATACTTTCGAGATCGGCAAGAGGATCGGCAAAGCCGGTGCAGCATTTTGGATAGGATTTGGAGGGGCTGATGAATTGACGGCCTCGCATGTAAGCCCCGGATAGGTCGGCGCTCGACGGGGTTTTGGCTGGAGAGGCGGACGGGAGGGAACGCGAGTATGGGCATGGATGGGCTCCGTAAAGCTCCCGCTTGCCGCTGGGGGGAGTGTGCGTTTTGGTGGGTGGTTCATGATTTCGCTCCACGAAGGCAAGGGCTCGAAGCTCAAGAAGCCACCTGAGCGCGTGTTTACGCTGCAGCTTACGGTCGTGGCGTGCCAGCCTCGCATCTGGCGGCGGTTGCAGGTGCGGGAATCGATGTGGCTTTCGCGGTTGCACGATACCATCCAGATCGCGTTGGACTGGTTCGATTACCAGACCCATGCCTTTAATCTCGATGACCTGCGGTTCGGGAATCCGCTGAAGCGCGAGGAGTTGACGATCGAGGACGACCGCGATGTGACGCTGGCCGATCTCGATCTCGAGCACCGCGAGCGGTTCACGTATGGCTACCATTTCGGCGAGGGGTGGCAGGTGGATATCAAGGTGGAGAAAATCGCCGCGCTCGAAAAGGGGGTGCAGTATCCAACGTGTCTAGGCGGCGAGCGCGCCGGGCCGCCGGAGGACTGCGGGGGCATCGAGGCCTTCCACGACATGCTTGCTTGCATCAAGGAGCCGGACACGGATCTGGGCCGCGAGTGGCTGGAGTGGCTTGGGCCGGACTATGAGCCGGAGACGTGCGACCCGGAGAAGATCAACAAGGCGCTGAAGAAGCTGGGGAAGTAAGCGGTTGTAGCACTTACTCGTCGAAATCAGACGTTTGACACAGAGAACACGGAGGAGGGCGAGAGGTCACGGAGCGGATCACCCAACGCCTCTCCGAGACCTCTGGGTCTTTTCCGGGTGGCCCGCCTGAAAATTTTTGGGAATGGACGGAATGGACGGTATGGAGGGGATGACAAGAGGCGCTGGCCAAGGTATAGTGAGGGTTGGTGGGTGGATGGGGCGGGCGCGGGATTTTTCTAAAAGAAGGATGATGAAGCACGAAGAAGGAGCGGAGTTTTTGTGCACGAGTGGAGTCGGAGGAGGCGGGGGCGATGGCGGCAAGGCTCCCTGTATTTCCGGGATAATCCGGGGTAATCCGCGATAGGGAATGTGCCTTCGGCAAGGCGGAGGCGATGGGCAGGGGAGTGCGAAACGAGCGCGCCGCTTTTGAAAAGAAGGATGATGAATTATGAGGAGGGAGCGTAAATTTTTGTACCTGCTCGGACCAGGAGGCGGAGGGGGCGATGGCGGCAAATCTCCCTCTATTTCCGGGATAATCCGCGATATTCTGGGGTAAGTTGAGATTGGATGGGGAAAAAGGAGTGCGCCTTCGGCAAGGCGGAGGGGGAGGGCGAAACGGGCGCTCCGCTTTTTAAGCAAGAAGGATGATGAATTATGAGGAAGGAGCGTAAATTTTTGCACCGGCTCGGATCAGGAGGAGGCGGGGGCGAGGGCGTCGAATCTCCCTCTATATCCGGGGTATTTCGGGATAATCCGCGATATTCTGGGGCAAGCAGTGATTGGCTGGGGAAAAATGAATGCGCCTTCGCCGAGGCTACGGCGACAGACCGGTGGGGAGGGAGGAGCGAAACCTCCGGCCTACTTGGACCTCGATTGTCGGCGGGTTTTGGGCAGATTTGTGGAAGTCTTTTTATGCTGAATTCTTACGCTTCGATCTGGCGGGGTGGGGTCGCGATGCTGCTGGGCGGGACCGGAGGGGGCGGTTTCAAAATGAAGGCGCTCGGGCTCGCGTTGGCGGGCGTGGTGGCGGTGGCGGCGCAGGCGCCGAGCCGGGAGTTTGACGAGTGGTCGGAGCAGTTTGCGGCGGAGTGGGTGCGGCTCGCGCCGCAGACCGCGACGATCACGCAATATTTCGAGGGGATCGAGCAGGCGGCGCTCGACCGCGAGCTCGAGCCGCAGACGGCGGAGTACCGGGCGCGCCGGGTGGCGACGGCGCAGCGGGGGCTCGAGGGGCTGGCGCGTTTTAATGATGCGACGCTCACGTCGACGCAGCGCATCTCGGCGGCGGTGATGCGCTCGCAGTTGCGGACGACGGTGGAGAACGCCCCGTATGCGGCGCATACCTTTGTCTTCCGGCAATTCGCCGGGCTGCACACGGATATGGTCGACCTGCTGAGCGAGCGGCATCCGCTGCGAAACACGGGCGACTTCGAGAGTTATCTGGCGCGGCTCGAGAAGGTGGCGTCGCGCATCGACGAGGGGATCGCAGAGGCGCGGCTGGCGGCGGAGCGGGGGCTGCTGCCGCCGCGCTACATCCTGGAGCGCGTGAAGGCGCAGCTGGATATTTTTTATAAGGCGGCGCCGGAGCAGAATGTGCTCGTGACGGCGCTGGAGCGGCGGGGCGCGGAGGCGAAGGGCATGTCGGCCGAGGCGCTGGCGGTCGCGAAGAAAAAGGCGCAGGCGCTCGTGACCGAGCGGGTGCGGCCGGCGTATCTGCGCGTGGCGAAATTTGTGGATGAGTTGATCACACGCGCGCCGGAGGAGGGTGGGCTTTCGCGGACGCCGGAGGGTGGGCCGGCCTATGCGCGGGCACTGGCGACGTACACGACCACGACGCTGACGGCGGAGGAGATCCATGCGCTGGGGCTGCGCGAGGTGGCGCGGATCGAGGCGCAGCAGGAGGCGCTGACGCGGAAGCTGGGTTTCACCGAGGGCTCGCTGGTGGCGCGGGTATCGGCGGCGACGGCGACGCCCGCGCTGCCCGATAGTCCCGATCCGCGGAAGGTGATTCTCGACGATTATCTCGCGATCATCCGCGACGCGGAGCGGCGGAGCGAGGCACTGTTCAACCTGAGGCCGCGTGCGCCGATCGAGGTGCGGCGCGTGCCGGCGATGAAGGAGGCGGCGTCATCGGCCTACTACACGGCTCCGGCGCCGGATGGGAGCCAGCCGGGGGTATTCTGGACGCCGTTGCGGGGGCCGAAGTTTTTCAAGGCATCGCGGAGTCTCGCGTATCACGAGGGCGTGCCGGGGCATCATTTCCAGATCGCGATCATGCAGGAGCTGCCGGGACTGCCGAAGTACCGCGCGCAGCGGATTTTTGGCGGCGGCAGCGTGCACGCCGAGGGCTGGGCGCTTTATACCGAGAAGCTGGCAATCGAGGAGGGTTGGTATGAGGGCGACGAGCGCGGGCAGCTCGTGGCGCTGGGCTCGCTGCTTTTTCGCGCGCGGCGTCTCGTGGTGGATACGGGGCTGCACGCGAAGAAATGGACGCGGCAGCAGGCGATCGATTACGGCATCTCGGCGCAGGAGGTGGAGCGCTATGTGGTGTGGCCGGGGCAGGCGTGCTCTTATATGGTGGGTATGCTGCGGATCGTAGAGCTGCGCGAGAAGGCGAAGGCGGAATTGGGCGCGAAGTTCTCGCTGCCGGCGTTTCACGATGTGGTGCTGCAGACCGGGTCGGTGCCGCTTGATGTGCTCGCGGAGGTGATCGAGGGGTGGATTGTGGAGCGGAAGAAGGGGTGAGTGCACCGCGCCTCCATCGGGTCAGACGCGCTCGTACGCGTTACGCGGATCTAGCTGTGCGTCCAGCGAGCGGAAGCCGTGTCGGCGCGGTAAGCGTAACGCGCCCTACCTCAGGGTTGTTGGGCGAGTTTCTTGGCGACGTGGAGGATGCCGGTCGCGGTGGCGGCGAGGGAGGCTTGGGTGTGCACGAGCGTGCGGTACGTGGAGAGGAGGGTCAGGTAGATCGGGAGCGATTTGCCCACGCCGTAGGCGATCGCGAGATCGCCGACGTGGTTGATCATCTCCGAGGTGACGTTGAAGGCGGCGATCGTGTGCGTGGCGGCAACGGCCAGCGGGCCTTCGAGGACCACTGGCTCGGTGGGCCGGGGAGTGGGGCTGCCGTAGAGATCGTCGTGCGCTATCATGCAGGTGTTTGTGTGCGGGGGCGCGTGATGGTTCGCAAATTGGGGGAGAGTGCGAACGGAGGGGGCGGTGTATGCCTACCTCGGCCGATGCGCGCGGCCCGCTACGCGGCCGGCTTTTGGGCTGGCTTGGCCCTTGGTTCGCTGGCACTTCCGTGAGTCGTTATGTCCAGCCTGCGATTTAGTGTGTGCGGCGCAACGTGGAGTGCCATCGGCGGGGGGCGTTGGCGACGACGGATAGGGCTCGTTGGCCTGACGCTCGCGCTGGCGGTATCTGGAGTGCGGGCCGCGGAGCAGGCGGGCGCGCTGTCGCCGCGGATCGACAAGCTTTTCGGGAAGTGGGAGGTGAAGGACTCGCCGGGCGTGATCGTGGGCATCATGCAGGATGGGAAGATGATCCACGCGCGCGGCTACGGGATGGCCAATCTCGATCACAGCGTGGCACTCACAGCGGAGACGATCTCGGAGTCGGGCTCAGTGGCGAAGCAGTTCACGGCGGCGGCGGTGGCGTTGCTCGCGGTGCGCGGCAAGCTCTCGCTCGACGATCCCATCGGGAAGCACCTGCCGGAGATGTCGGATGCCTTTCGGGCGGTGACGGTGAAGATGCTCCTCAACCACACGGGCGGCGTGCGAGACATTCACGGGCTCAACGACCTGCTGGGCCGGCCGTCGTACTCCTCGCCGCATACCAACGACGAGGCGGTGCGAATCCTGAGCCGGCAGAAGACGCTCAATTTCGAGCCGGGCACGGAGTATCTGTATTCCAACGGCGGATACATCCTCGCGGCTGCCATCGTGGAGCGCGTGAGCGGCAAGGGCTTTGGGGCATTCTGCGCCACGGAGTTGTTCGCGCCGCGCGGGATGAAGCGGACGACGTGGCGCGACGATTTCGAGGCGGTGATTCCGGGCCGCGCGGCGGGTTACGCCCGGCGTGGCTCGGCCTATCGCATCGACATGCCCTACAGCAATCTCGTGGGCAACGGCGGCCTGCTTACGACGGTCGGAGACCTGCTCGCCTGGACGACGAGCCTCGATGGAGCCAAGGGCGAATGGGGCGAGGTCGTGAAGCTGCTCCAGACGCCTTCGAAGCTGAAGGATGGCCGCGTGCTGGGCTACGGCCTGGGGCTTACGGTGGGTGAGTATGGCGGGTTGCCTGAGATCGGGCATGGGGGATCGACGTCGGGCTATCAAACGTACCTCATGCGGTTTCCGACGAAGGGTCTCGCCATCGCAGTGCTGGGCAATGCGGCTGACTTCGGCAGCAGCGTCGCGGCGCACAATCTCGCGAGCATGATCCTGAATGTCCGCGCGCCGCGCGCTGTGCCGGTGAAGCAGGAGGCCTCCATCGCGGGGTTGGCGGGGATGTACCACAGCGAGCAGGCGGACGATATCCTCCGGGTCGCGGTGCGAGACGACAAACTGTCCGTCGGCGGGGCCGAGTTGGTGTCCACGGGGCCGATGACATTTGCGAACAGTTCGGGGCAGACCACGTATGTTTTTTCCGAGTTCGGGAGCGGTGGCCAGGCGGCCAAGCTGACGGTCACGTCGAAGAACGGCGTCCTCGCGTATGCGGCGAAGAGCATGGCCAAGCCGACGGCGGCCGCGCTCGCGGCGTATACGGGCACGTATGCGAGCGAGGAGCTCGGAGTGTCCGTGATGATCGCGGAGGAGAAGGGAAAGCTTGCCGTGGTCTCCTGGCCGGGGCTGCCGGCGGCGGGTGAGCCGACGTTTGCGGATGGCTTTATGTTTCGAAATGGCTGGCACGGCACGTTTACGCGCGACGCGAACGGGAAGGTGACCGGCTTGGAAGCCACCAACGCTTCGGGCCGCTGCCGGCGGGTGAAGTTTGTGCGGCAGGGATAGTCATAACGTGCCGACCAGCTAAGAGCCGACCGTCTTGAACAAATCAGAGCAGGTTCGGGGCTCTCAGCTCTAGACTCCCACCTCTTAGCGCTTCATTCTTTTTCCCATGAAAGTAACTTCCTCGACCCGGCGGCAGTTCATCAAGACGACGGCGACGGCCGTCACGGCGTTCAACATCCTGCCGCGGCATGTGCTGGGCGGGCCGAAGTTCGTGCCGCCGAGCGAGAAGGTGAATGTGGCGGTCGTGGGCGTGGGCGGGCGCGGCAAGGAAAACATGAAGGCGCTGCTGCAGCTCGCCGATGTGCAGGTGATCGCGATCGCCGATCCGGCGGAGACTTTCGGCCTTGCCGATTTCTACTACAAAGGCGACGGCGGGCGGAAGCCGGCCAAGGCCATGGTCGAGGCTCATTACGCGGAGACGACGCCCAACCACCGCGTGGCTGAGTACGTGGACTTCCGAACGATGCTGGAGAAGGAGACGGCGGTCGATGCGGTGTTGTGCGCCACGCCGGATCACCTGCACGCGTATGTATCCATTTTGGCGATGCGCGCGGGGAAGCACATCTACTGTGAAAAGCCCCTCACGCACAATATCTGGGAGGCGCGTGAAGTGGCGCGGATTGCGAAGGAGACCGGGCTGGCCACGCAGATGGGCAATCAGGGTCACTCGACGCCGGGCATCCGCGACACAGTGGAGCACCTGCGCGGTGGCACGATCGGCACGGTAAAGGAAATCCATGCGTGGGTGGGCACGAAACGCTGGAATCCGTCGCTGGTGGGTGTGCCGACGGGAAATGAGCCGATGCCAGCGGGGTTGAATTGGGATCTATGGCTCGGGCCGCGCGAGCCGCGCGCGTATCACCCGGCGTATCATCCCGTGCGCTGGCGCGACTTCTGGCAGTTTGGCACCTCGTCGATGGGTGACTTCGGCTGCCACGATATGGACGCGGCCGTCTGGGCCTACGAGCTGCCCGTGCCGACGCGGATCGAGGCGCAGGCGGTGGGGCCGTCGGACGATGAGATCGCGCCGCACGGCTCGATGATCTACTACGATTTCCCTGCGCGCGGCGACCAGCCGGCGATCAAGTTCACGTGGTACGATGGCGGCATCCGGCCAAAGGCGCCCGAGGCCTTGGGCAAGTTTCAGCTCGGGAGGCGCGGCGTGATGTTTGTCGGCGAGAAGGGCGTGATCCAGTGCGACGGCGCAGGCGGCGCGCCGCGGATATTTCCGGAGACGCTGCGCGCGAGCGCCGCTAAGCCGGAGCAGACGATCAAGCGCGTGGCGGGCCACCACCGCGACTGGATCGACGCGTGCAAGGGCGGCGAGCAGGCGAGTTCGAATTTCGCGTATGGCGCGCGGCTGACGGAGATCGGTTTGCTCGGCGTGCTCTCGCTGCGGCTGCGCAAGCCGATCGAGTGGGATGCGGAGAAGATGGCCGTAGTCGGCGTGCCCGAGGCGGAGCCGCTGATCCGCGGGACCTACCGCAAGGGATGGGAGCTGACATGAAGCTGTGCCACTGGGTGGTAGGGCTGGCGCTGGCTGGCATCGTGGAGCTGCGCGCCGCGCTCGCGCCCGAGGAGAAGGCGCTCGCCGACTGGCTCGCCGGCCAGAAGGAGAGCATGGTCGCGCTGCTGGAGAAGACGGTGAAGATCGACAGCCCTTCGGAAAACGTGGCCGGCGTGCGCGCGCATGCCGACGTGTTGAGCGCGGAGCTGAAGGCGACCGGGTTGGAGCCGAGATGGATTCCGCTGCCGGTGTCGTCGAAGCGCGCAGGGCATCTCTTTGCCGAGCATAAGGGCACGAAGGGCAAACGGGTCCTGCTCATCGGGCATCTCGATACGGTGCTGCGTGGCGGAAAATTCGAGCGCGACGGCGATACGGGCCGCGGCTCGGGCGCGAACGATATGAAGGGGGGCAATGTCGTGCTGGTTTACGCGCTGAAGGCTTTGCAGGCGACCGGCGCGCTCGAGGGCACCCAGATCGTGGTGGCGTTGACCGGCGACGAGGAGTCGATTGGCAATCCGCTGGAGGTATCGCGGCGCGAGCTGATTGCGGCGGGCAAGCGGACGGATGTCGCGCTGGCCTTCGAGACGGCGCGGGCGGGCGAGGGCACGATCGCGCGGCGCGGCTCCAGCGGGTGGCTGCTGGAAGTCACGGGACCGACAGGGCATTCGTCAGGCATCTTTTCCAATGCGATGGGCAGCGGCGCGATCTACGAGACGTCGCGCATCCTCGAGGGATTTCACACCGAGCTGCGCAAGCTGCCTGGGCTCACGGCCAATGTGGCGGTGATCGCGGGCGGCGCCGAGGTGAAGGACGAAGTGTGGAGCGTAACAGCGGAAGGGAAGAGTAACATCATCCCAGCCAAGGCGGTGGCGCGCGGCGACCTGCGCGCGGTGTCGCCGGAGCAACTCGCGGCGGCGGAGGTGGCGATGCGCGCGGTGATCGCGAAGAACCGGCCGCGGACGCAGCCAACGTTGACGATCTCGCACCGGTACCCGCCGCTGGCGGCGGAACCACGGCATCTCGAGGTGCTGGCCGCCTACAGCGCGGTGAGCATCGATGTCGGCATGGGTGCGGTGAAGGGCAACGAGCCTTCGCAACGCGGAGCGGGCGACGGTGCATTTGTCGCGCCTTATTGCGCGGTACTCGACGGGCTCGGGCCGTACGGCACAGGCGCGCACGCGGAGCGCGAGACGGTGGACCTGAAATCGCTCGTGCCGCAGGCTACCCGCGCGGCGATCCTGATTTACCGGCTGACGCGGTGAGCTGAGGGCTCATGGAGTAACGGCGATCATCGCGATCGCCATTTCCTTTCACAGGCCTACCTTATTTCAGGTATAGATCGCGGCCGCGGACGAGGGCTTCCATTTTGCGGTCGGAGACGGAGCGCTTGAGCATCCAGAAGCCGCAATCGGGGTGGACCCACTTGACGCGGCCGGGGCCGACTTTCTTTTCGACGGCGGCGATGCGCGCGGCGATTTCGTCGGGGGTCTCGATGTGATTCACCTTGATGTCGACGACGCCGATGCCGAGGGAGATGCGCTTGTCGATACCCTTGAGCGCCTCGATGTCGCTCGGCGGGCGGTGGGCGAGCTCGAGTACGAGGTGATCGGTGTGGAGCTCGTTTAGAAAGGCGTGGAGCGCTTTCCAAGAGCCGGCCTGGATCGACTGACCGCCGTAGTTGCCGAAGCAGAAGTGCACGGCGCGCTCGGTGCCCTTATCGATGGCGTCGAGCACGCGGTTGATGGCTTTGGCGGCGAGGGGGCCGTCGGCGGGGTTGCCGGGGATGTTGGCCTCATCGACCTGGATGCAGGCGGCGGGGAGGCCGCGGACCTGCTCGGCGAGCACATCGGCGAGGGCGAGCGTGAGCGCCTCGAAATCGCGGTAGTGATGATCGAGCAGCGTGCGCGCGAGCATGTAGGGGCTCGTGACGGTGAACTTGAACGGGCCACCGGCGACATCGGCGGCGCGCTGGCAATCGGCGAGGAGATTGAGCGAGCCTTCACCGAGCGCGCTGGTGACGACGCCGGCTGGCTTGCGGCGGAAGCCCATGGGCGAGTGGCGCTGGAATTCCTCGCCGACGCTGCGTCCTACCACGCCGGATACGCCGGCCATGGGACGGATGAAGTATTCGATCATGCCGTTGGTGTCGGGATGATTGACGTCGAAGCGGTAGAGCTCGCCATCGGTGGGGAGATCGATGCCGGCATGGCGCTGGAGATCGAAGATCACGCGCGTGGCGTCGATCACGGCCTGCTCGCTCGGCAGGGCGGCGAGCCAGTCGGGCACGGGATAAGAGCCGACGGTGGTCGTGAGAATCGCGGGCTTTGTCGGGATGCGCGCGTGCGCCGGCTTGGCGCTGCGCGAAGGGGCCTTCGGCGCGGCGAGAGCGCGCGCGGCGACGGGGCGACGGGGAGCGGGGGACGAGGGCGTGCAGCCTTCGCAGCAGTAGGGTGTATTCATGGAGAGGGAGAGTGGACCGAGTGGGTTTGGAGCCAGCGACGAAATTGTTTCTGGAAGGTGGTGGCGAGCGTATCGCCGGGCATCACGAGCACGCCCCAGCCACCGCGCGCGGGGTTGAGCGGGACCTCGGCGGGAATCTGCAGCTCGCACATGCGGCGATCTTCATCGAGAACGCGAATCGCAAAATCGATCTGCGAATCGGGCGGCGGGCCGTTGAAACCCGGCGAGATCGCGAGCGACCAGAAGACTGTGCAGGTCTCGCGAGTATTGGCAGAGGGGATGTGCACGAGGACGCGCTCATCGCCATCGGTGAAGGTCTGACGGATCGTGGTGAAATTGGGCAGATGGCAGCGCTGGCGGCGGTGGTGCGCGCTCTGGAGCTTGCCGGGCTGCTCATGTGGTGTGGCGAGCGCGGGGAAAGGCGCATCCATTTGAAAACCGCCATCGGCGTGCAGCGAAATCTCCATCGCGGGCAGGCGGACATCGGCCGCGGCACCGAGCGTGGTCGCATGCGCAAAAGCAAAATGGGACATGTCGAGGTAGTTCTCGACCTCGCGACGCCAGCCGGCGCGAAACGGCGTCGGCGGACCCAGACGGTAGGACCACCGCGGGTCTTCAAACTCCGGCACCTCGGGCAGCGTGTGCGTGCCGGTGGAGTCGAGCTTCACCCAGATCAGCCCGTAACGCTGCTGGACCGGATACGTGTGCAGGCGGGCGAGCGCGAGTTTCTCCGGCGTGGGCTCGACGAGTGAGGGGATATCGTGGCACGCGCCATCCGCTGCGAAGCGCCAGCCATGGTACGGGCACATCAACGCGCCATCGCGGATGCAGCCGGCGCTGAGCCGCGCACCCTTGTGCGGACAGGCGACGTCGGCGGCGAGGAGTTCGCCGTTGGGGAATCGGGCGATGACGAGCTCCGTATCGAGGAGTGTATACCCGATGACCTGCCCCGGCGGCAGCGTAGGCGCATTGGCCACGGGTTGCCAGGTGCGGCGCAGCGCGGCGAAGGGAATGTCCTCGGTGAGCAGCATGGCAGGGGTGGAGGGAGGAGCATACGCCACGCGCGGTTTTGCGTCTTGGAGTTTGGGGAGATCGGCGATTGGCTAATCGGGCAATCTTATGGCTGGTTTTGCCGACTTCGACCAGCGCAGTGCGCAATGACGGTTTCCAAAATCAAACGCTGAATGAAAACCTCGCGGCCCGTGGCGGTGACGCTCCCGGCGTCGGGCGTCTATTTCGCGGAGAGCGTGCACGCGCAGGATTTTGCGATGAGCGTGCGGGCGGATGGGTATCACAAGCTGATCTACGTGCTGCGCGGGCGGGTGCGGTACCGCGAGGAGAAGAAGCCCGTGGCAACGGTGGCGGCGGGTGCGCTGCTGCTGGTGCCGGCGCGGGTGCGGCATGCGTTTGAAGACGAGGAGCCGTCGACGCTGCTGCTGCTGTGCCTAAGCGATGCGTTTGTGCGCGAGGAGGAGGAACTGGCGGTGCTATGGCGCGGGTGGGTGGGCGCAGGTTCGCGGACGATCGCCATCGGTGCGGCGACGCGGCGGGCACTCGAGGGGCTGTGGCGACGGGCGCTGCTCGAGCGGTCGTACCCGCGCGCGGCGGGCGCGGCGGCGGAACGGGCGCTCGCGCTTCAGGTGCTGGTGCAAGTCGCGCGACAGCCGAAGGCGAAGCGCGTGGAGGATGCCGCGAGCCGCGTCGCCGCGGTGGCGCGCGAGGTGGACGAAACCTTCTTCGAGCGCTGGACGCTGGACGGCGCCGCGGAGCGAGCGGGGATGTCGCGACGGCACTTCAGCGCGCAGTTTCGTGCGGCGATGGGGCGGACCTTTTGGGAGCATCTCACCGAGGTGAGACTTGCGCATGCGGCAGAGCTGCTGACGCGCGGGGGGCACTCGATCACGGGCGTGATTTTCGCGTGCGGCTTTGGCGATGTGTCGCAGTTCTATCGATTGTTTGGGGCGCGGTTTGGCAAGGCGCCGAAGGCTTGGGCGGAGAAGGGGAACGCTAATCTCCGCTAATGACGGAAGGCAGGGCGGGGTAAGGTGTGCAGGCTTCGCCTGATCGGCGAAGCACGGGCTTGGGCTTACGTGCGGTCCCGCCATTCACGCAGCGGACTACACGGATCAACTAGCCCCTGTTTTGAGGGCAGGGGTGAAGCGAAAGATACTGCGGCCTCTCCGTTCCCGTGCAGATCGACGCGCCCCGCAAACGCCTACTTCTTCTGCAGAAACCCTGACTGCTGGAACTTGAAGATCGGCGACTCGGTGCGGGCGCCGCGGAGGAGCGCCTCGATTCTGGCAACGATCTCCGGATTGGCGGCGGCGACGTTCTTGGTTTCCGAGGGGTCCTTCGCGAGATTGTAGAGCTCGAGGGCGGGGAGGGGATTTTTCGCCACGTTGTAGCGGACGGCTTTCCAATCGCCCATGCGAAGACCGACGCGGCCACCCTTTTCGTGAAACTCCCAGTAGAGGTACTCGTGCTGCTTCTGCTGGCCGCGGCCGAGGAGCGTGGGCGCGAGCGAGATGCCGTCGAGGCCCGTGGGTATCGGTGCGCCGGCGAGCTCGCCGAAGGTCGGAAGCAGATCCCAGAACGCGGAGATGTGATCGGAGGTGGCACCGGGAGCGATCGTGCCCGGCCACGCGGCAATGAAGGGGACGCGGATGCCGCCCTCGTAGGTATCGCGCTTCATGCCGCGGAAGGGGCCCGAGCTGGCGAAGGTCTTGGGATCGTGGCCACCCTCGTCGTGCGGGCCGTTGTCAGAGCTGAAAACGACGAGGGTGTTCTTATCGAGCCCGAGCTCCTTGAGCTTGGCGACGATCTCGCCGACCTGGTCGTCGAGGAGATTCATCATGGCGGCAAAGGTGGCGCGAGGCTCGCGCTGCGAAGCGTAGGGACCCTGGCGATACTGGGGGCCGTTGTCCGTGCCGACATAGGGCGTCTCGGGGCCGTACTTGCCGCGGTGGCGGGCGAGATAGCGCTCAGGGACGGCGAGCTCGGCGTGCGGCATGATGTTCGGGACGAACATGAAAAACGGCCGGTCCTTGTTCCGCTCGATGAACGCCAGCGATTTCTGGTGAATGAGCTCGGGCCCGTAGGCGGCCTTCATCGTGCCGGCGTTGTCTTCGAGAACGATCTTCGTGGTGTCCTGCCAAAGGTGATCCGGGTAGTAGTGGTGGCCGAGGCGCTGGCAGTTGTAGCCGTAGAAGTGATCGAAGCCCTGCCGCGTGGGCTCGCCGACCGAGCCCGGATAACCGAGGCCCCACTTGCCAAAGGCACCGGTCACGTAGCCCGCGCGCTGGAGCAGCCGGGGCAGCGTGAGCGTATCGGCCGGGAGTGGCTCCTGCCCCTCAGGCATGATCTCTTTGTTGCCGCGGATGGGAGTGTGGCCGGTGTGGAGGCCAGTCATGAGCGCAGACCGCGAGGAGGCGCAAACGGGGGCGCCGCTGTAGTGCTGCGTGAAGCGCATGCCGGAGCGCGCGAGCGCGTCGATATGCGGCGTGGCGTAGCGTTTCTGACCGTAGCAGCCGAGGTCGCCGTAGCCGAGATCGTCGGCGAGGATGAAAACGATATTAGGCGGGCGAGCAGGGGTCGTCGCGGGAGCGCTGAAGGCGGAGAGGGCGACCAGCGAAACCAGTAGCGCGGCCAAGGAACGACGAAGAACGTACATGGGGGGTTGAACGCGGGCAGCGTTTCGCGGGCGCGTTGCAATGGCGATGCGTTTTGTGGGCGAGTCGTTGAGCAGAAATTGTTGAGGGTAACGAGATGCGAACTTTACAAGGCGGTGCTCCTTGAGCCGGCGGGAGTCGATCAGCCCGCGCACTCGATAGCGGCTACCTGAAAACAGGTACGAGGAAAAATGGAGAATAAAAAAGGCGCCGGCCTTGCGGGCCGGCGCCTTGAGAGAATCGGAGGCCTCGTGAATCTTAGAAGCGGAGGGTATTCTTAAAGATCCAGTTGCGCGCGGGAGAAAGCGCGTACGAACCTTCGGAATACTTCTCATCGGTCACGTTGTAGAGACCGAACATCGAATCGAAGCGGTAGCCCAGTACCTTCCACGAGTAGCCGACGGTAGCGTCGAACACGACGTAGTCGCCGGCCTGATAGCCACCGGCGAGCGGATTCCAGTCGACGGCGCGCGAGACCACGGTCTCGGAGGAATAGCGCGCGCCGAGGCCTACGTTGGCGCCACGACCGATACCGTTGACGATGCCATCCGTGAACGTGTACTTGCCGAAGACATTGAAACGATACTCCGGCACGTTCTCGATGCGGGCGTTGTAGTAGATGTCGGAGGCAACCTTGCCCGCGGGCGCGAGCGCATTGTAGGCAGCGGTGCCGGGTGCCGCGCGAGTCCTGTCGTACACGGTCTTTGCCGTCCACAGCCACGAGCCGTTGATGACGGCCTGGAAGTTACGGCGCGGCGTCCAGATGACTTCAGCCTCGGTGCCTTCGATGCGGTTCTTGAGGTCGGTCGTGCGCCAGCGGAGCAGGCGCGTGTTATAGAACGGCGATCCGACCGGGAAGATCGTGGTGCTGGAATTCAGCGGTTCCTCGAGGTTGGACTGCTTGGCGGCGTCGTCGAGCATCTGGTTTTCGCGCTCGCCGCGGAAGAACGACAGGGTGCCGACGATGCGATTGTCCGCCATGGACAGCTTCGCGCCGACCTCCCAGTTCATGCCTTCTTCGTTCTTTATCATGTCGTAAACGCCACGGCTGCCGAGGATCTGCTGGAACTGCTCGTACGAGGTGATCGACTGGCCGAGGTAGCTGAACGATTGGCCGGGGACGCCACCGGCGCCAAAGGCGCGCGCGGCATCGTACCAAAGGCGTTCATCGCCCACAAACAGACCGCCGACGCGACCGGCGTTGAACTTGAACGTCTTCGAGTTGGAGGCGTAGACGCTGAGATCCTTGGTGATCGCAAAGGACGCGCCGCCCATCCACGAGTCGCCCTTCTGGTCGGTCGAGAGGCCGCGCTGGTAGTTGATCGAGTGGCCCCAGACATCCTCCGGATACAGGTCCGGGCGGAGATGCATATCGGGGAAGTAAATGAACCACGGATAGTTGTTCGGCTGGAACTGGCCGCGAGCCCAGCGCCGCTCCTCGCGATAGCCGCCGAGGAGCGTCAGGCGATCGTTAAGAAGCGAAGCCTGATAGTTGATGTAGGCGGAGTGCTGCTTGTCCTTGTAGCCGTCGAGCGCATTGCGGTCACCCTGGTGATAGACGCTGATGTCGGGGTAGGTCTCGAAACCCGGATCGAAGTTCGAGTAGATCTGCCGCACCGGCTTTATGGAGCCATCGCGGTTGTAGATCACCTGGTTTACGGGCACCGCACCGTGATTGTAGATGCCTACATTAGTGCCCCGGTAGTCGGGGTTGGACGTCGTATTGCGCGCGCCCGGCAGGAAAGCCCACTGCGCGTCCGTGGCAGTCTGGCCGCCGAGGAACTGCTGATAGGGGTTGATGCGCTGGAAACCCACGAGGATCTTGTTCTTCACGCCGAAGAAGTCCGCCTTGAAGACGGCATCGACATTGTGCGTCTGCGCGAAGCGATAGTAACCGGATAGGGCGCCGACCGCTGCGTTCCAGTGGATACCGTCGGCGTAGGGGGTCGTGAGGGCACTGCCTTGGCCGTAGGAGTAGTTCTTCGATTTCTCCTTGAAGTAGTTGTAGCGGACGTCGAGCCAGCTGAATGGGCTCATGTCGGCCGTAACCGCGAAGTTTTCGATCTGATTGTCGAAATTCGCGCCACGGCTCGTGTAATTGAACGCCTCGTCGTGGTAGCGATTGCCATTGGCCCCTGTGATGTAGGCGCCGCGCTGCACGCTGGTATAAGCGGGGAGGGACCAATCGCCCGTCGCGACGCGTTTGTTGTTGATGTAGGTCGCGTACGCCAGCGTGGGCGTGGTGGTGTTCTGAATGACGTTCGCCGTGAGGCCGTTGCCGGTATTGGCGACGATCGTGTTGGCGAGCGTCGCGGTCGAAGAACCATAGCGGCCCGTGCGAGCGGCCTCTTCCCAGCCCGCGAAGTCGCTGTAGATCCAGTCGTAGTCGTTCCAACTGAACTTCTCGCGCGTGATTTCGACCTGCGCGGTGATCTTCAGCTTTCCGCTGTCGAACGGAATGAGGGAGAGCGACGGATTGGCGGTGAAGCCGCGGCGATACTCGTAGCGGCGCTCACCTTGCGTGTCCTCCCAGGAGCCGACGACGCGCAAAGCGGTCTGCTTGTTGATCGCGACATTCTGATCGAGCACCGATTTCTGGCCGGAGTTGTCGTTGACCTGGTAGCTTACCGAGCCCTCGGTCTTCTCGAACTTGGGGAGCTTGCTGATGTAGTTGATGACGCCGCCGGGGTAGCCCTGGCCGAAGAAGACGGCGGCAGGTCCCTTTACCACGTCGACGCGCTCGACCGTGTCGAGGTTGTAGGAGGTGTAGCGGAAGACGCCGTCGCGCATGAGGCTGTTCACCACAAAGCCGCGCATCGTGAAGGTGCCCTGCGGTGTCGCGGAATTGGCCGGCACACGCATCGCGAAGCGCGTATCGCCGGAGGCGGAGGCGGAATAGCGGAAGAGATCGGTAAGCGAGCGGGCGTTGGTGTCGTCGAGGAACTCGCGTGAGATCACCTGCACGTTCAGCGGGATCTTCTGGATCTCCATGCCGATCTTGGAGGCGGTGGCGGAGTTGGTCTTGAGGTAGCCGACGTCTTTATCTGTCCGCACTTCGAAGGCGGAGAGGGTCATCACGCCCTCATCGGTGCCGAGCGTGCCACGGGCTGGCGCGACCGGGCCGGTGGTGGTGGCGGGAGTGGTGGAGGTGGCGGCAGCCGGCGCAGGCGTCGGCTGAGGCTGCTGGCCCATGCGGGCCTCGAAATCGGCGATGCGTTGGCGCAGGGCGGCATTTTCTTCCTGCAGGCGGCGCATTTGGTCGGCCGTCGGCGTTTGCCCATAGGCAAACGTCGCCGTGATCAAAGCCGCCAGACTGGTCGCCAGGGCACGCCTGGCCCGGTGGGCTGGTCTGATGATGGTTGGGTTCATGTTAGTTTGGGGTGCTGTCGTTCCGATCGAGAGAGCGGAAAGAGAGAGGGGTGAAGGGTGATGGGGCAGAGGTGGAAAGCGGGTGCGGGGCGATCAGTGGATCGTGCCCAGGCCATTTTCGGGGCGGGGGAGCAGGAGCGGCGAAACGGATATCCCGATGCGGCCCGGCGTACTGCGATTCTCGATACGCCAGCACAGGTGATCGACCACCTGGCGGACGAGGGTGGGGAGATTGATGTCGATCGCCGCGGGGTGGTGATCGAGGTTGTGGTAGATCATCGGGTTGTAGTTCCCGAGGATCGCCTCGAAATCCTTGCCGGGCTTCCTGCCCATCTCGCGCAGCGCGCGGAAGAACGAGCCGCAAAAGTGATCGACGGGAATGTAGAGGCCCGTCGGGCGCGGCGTGCTCGCGAGAAACGTGCGCGCGAGCGTATCCGTCTCGCCATGCATCGGCGCGATCTCGAGGTAGCCCACGCTGGGATTGGACTTGCCGAGGATAGTACGCACCGGGAGGCCGATCTCGGCGGCGCGGGCCACGAAGGCCTTCACGCGGCGGGCGACCGCGGGGTAGTCGGGATCGGTGCTGACCACCGCGGCGGCCTTGTGGCCCTGCTGTGCGAGGTAGTCGGCGGCCATGCGGCCATTCTCCTCGTTGTTGGGCTCGACGTAGTCGCCGGGAAAGGTGGCCGACCGGCGCGTCATGAACCACACGTGCGGCAGCTCGCGGAGCTGCGCGAGGCAGGCAGCCGTGGGCTCGCGGCCCTGGATGATGAGGCCGTCGAGCTTCTCGGCGGCGAAGCCGGGCGGGAGCTCCTCCGGCGTATTCGAAAAGAGGACACGCAGGTCGATGCGCGTGCGGGCATCGACAGGCTGGATGTGGAGCAGCTGGTCCTGAAACCAGTTGTGGCTCGGGTTGTTGGCCTTGGCGCCGACAAACCAGACGCCGATCCGGCGCTGCTCGGCCGCGGA
>JAZKEV010000321.1:0-2337 GCA_040386765.1 Verrucomicrobiota bacterium
CGCGCCCATCAGCCAGGCCCACGCGCGATTCACGGCGATGCGGGCGGTGAGGGGATTGGCGGAGCTCGCGACCCAATCGGCAAGCTGCCGGCGTCCGCTTTCGTTGGCGGAAATCTCCGGCGGGGCGCCGTGCATCGCCACCTGCAGGAAGCCGCGCGGCACTATCGCCCCGAGGGAGCGTACGTTGCCCCGGAGGCGGATCTCGGTGTCGCCAGCGTCCTTCGCTTCCGCGACGCTCATCGCCTGCGGCCGCGGGGGGCCCTGGGCCGCGAGCTTCTTCAACTCGGCCTCGAGTCGTCGCACCTTGGCGCTGGCCTCCCGAACTCCCTTCGTTTCGGCATTGGGAGCGGGCGGCCTGGAGGCATCCGCGATGCGAGAGAGATCCTCGACGGGAATCAATTGCAGGGCATCGACAATCACCACCCCGTCCGTGCCTTCGTTCGACACCAGCACATAGCCTGCCCCGTCCTTCTCGAACGAGTGCTGACCGAGCGAGACGAAGCGGCCGTCGATGGACGGCGTTTCACGCTGGTCGATCTTGAGGGTGTTCTCGCCCTCGGCATGGAGGATGGTGACGGGCACATTCGACGCACGATTGGAGTTCGGCGTGTAAGCCAGCCGCACCTCATAGCGACCCGAGCGCGGCAGCGCCGGCGTAAACGTGATCGTCTTTGCGCCCTTGTCCTCGTTGCGATCATGCAGGAAGCCGTCGCCGACATAGGTGCCGCCAAAAACGCTGTGCTGCCAGTCGCCCACGATGCGGGCCTTCCCTTCGTCGATTGCCACGCCGGCGAGGGAGTCGAGACGGACCGGCCCTTTGCGGGCGGAGTTCGCCATCGACGCTCCGGCGGGACGCAGCGCCTTCAATTCCGCCGTGAGCGCGGCGATTTTTTTATCGTGCGCCGTGAGTTCCCGTTCCGCGTCGGCGTCGAGCGGGAGCGGCGTCTCGACCCATTTGGCGACGTTGTCGGTGTAGTTCTCGAGGGTGCGGGTGCTGCGGAGGATCCCCGCGAGCGCATAATAGTCGCGCGTGGGGATGGGATCGAACTTGTGGTCGTGGCAGCGGGCGCAGCCGATGGTCATCCCGAGAAACGCCTTGCCGATCGCATCGAGCTGCTCGTCGACGATGTCCATGCGCAGCGCGACCTTGTTCTGTTCTTCGTAGTTGGTCGGTCCGAGCGCGAGGAAGCCGGTGGCGGTGAGCTGCCGCCGGCGCTGCTCCGCCGTGGCATGCGGCAGGAGATCGCCCGCGATCTGCTCGCGGATGAAGGTGTCGAACGGCACGTCGCGATTGAACGACTCGATCACGTAGTCGCGGTAGCGCCAGGCCTCCTTGAAAAGCAGCGTGCGGCCGCCGCCGCTGGATTCGGCGAAGCGCGCCACGTCGAGCCAGTGCCGGCCCCAGCGCTCGCCGAAATGCGGCGAGGCGAGCAGCGTGTCCACCACGCGGGCAAACGCATCGGGGCGCTCATCGCGGACGAATTGGTCGATCTGCTCCGGACTGGGCGGCAGCCCGAGGAGATCGAAATAGGCGCGACGGAGCAGCGACGGCCGGTCCGCATCGCGCGCGGGGTCGAGCTGACGCCCTTCCCACTCCGCAGCGACGAAGCGGTCGATATCGGTGCGCGCCCACGCCGCGTGCCGTTGTAATGCCGGCACCGCGGGCGCGGAGGGCGGAACAAAGGCCCAGAATTTCCGGCCTTCCTCGAGGCTGAGGCCGCTGCGCTTCGCGGCGAGCGGCGCAGACGAGGCGGCGGGCGCGGGCGCACCGCGCTTCACCCAGGCTTCGAGGAGCTTCACCTCTTCCGCCGCGAGAGCACTCTTCGGCGGCATCGGCTCCACTTCGTTGTCCCCATAGCGGATCGCCCGGATCAGCCGGCTGCCCTCCACGTCGCCGGGCGCCACTGCCGGCCCCGAGTCGCCACCGACGAGCCAGCCCTCGGGATGATCGAGCCGCAGCCCGGCCTTCACCTTGCGTTCCGCGGAATGACATTCGTAACACCGCTCGACCAGCAGCGGCCGGATCTTCTTCTCGAAAAACTCGTGGTCCGTTTCCGCACGCAGCGCCGCCCCCGCACCGAAGCCGCCGAGAGCGAGCGCGGCCGCGGCGCCGATTGTCCGATGAAGCGTGGGGCGGCTGGGGAACATGGGGTAAAGTTTTGGGGGAGCCTGGGGAGTACGCCGCTAACGTGGAGCGAGCCCGAGCGAGCGGAGGAGCGTGGGCGTGACGACTTTCGCGTAGCCCTCGGCGCGGGGATGCACGCCATCGGGCACGAGTTTTTTGAAACCGGCCTCGCCTTGCTCCGCGAGGAGCCGGTGGGGCGCAAGACCATTGAA
>JAZKEV010000321.1:2347-4464 GCA_040386765.1 Verrucomicrobiota bacterium
CGGTTCCACGCGATCGAGTGGTCGATCAGCCGCAGGCCGCGGCGCCGGGCGGCATCGCGGTAGATCTGCTGATACGCATCCTGATCGCGCCGGTGACTGGGATCGCTCTCGGCCTTGCCGACCGCGGGGTTCATGATCTGCAGAATGATCTCGCACTCAGGCAAGGCGAGCGCGATCCGGTCGAGCATGCCATCGACGTTGGCGCGCACCTTGTCGAGCGAGAGATTGAAACGCGTGACCGCGTCGTTGATCGCAAACTCGATGAAGACGGCATCGGGTTTCTGCGCGATGACGCTGGCCTCAACGTGCTCGAGTCCCCAGCCCGAATGCTGCCCGCCCTTGGCGCCGTTGGTGAGCTTGAGCAGGCCGGGATAACGCGCGTCGAGCGCGGCCTGCAATTGCGGCACCCAGGCACCGCTCTTGCTGAGACTGGTGCCGTAAATGACGACGTGCTGCGGGCGACCGGCCTCGAGTTGCGCGATGAAGCGGCTGCGCGCCGGAGGCGGCACCTCCGTCCCCGCCAGAACTGGGGTGGAGAGCGCGGCGGCGAAGCCGAGAGCGAGGAGGATTTTTTTGGCGATCACCGGAGAATAAACTGCACCGCATCGGCAATCACGCCCGTCGACATCCGCCGTGTTTTCATGTTATTGAGGGGAGGGGAAAGCGGCGCGCAACTCAGTAGCCGAGGGTGTAGCTCAGCCGGATTTCGCGACCGCGCGCCACGCGGAAGGTGTCCTGCAGGTAATACTCGTCGGTGAGATTCTGGACATTGAGCGCCACGTTGTGCGCCCACCTCGCCGGCGCGCGCCAGCCGTAGCCGATGAAGGCGTTGTGCAGCGTCACCGAGGGATGAACCTGCCGGAACCGCGTCGTCGAACCACGGTTGAAAAGATAGTCGCCCGTGTAGCTCGTGCTCGCACCGATGCGAACGCCCTTCAGCGGGCCGCTGCGGAAGAGATAACGGGTCGCGGCATAGCCGCCGTAGCGCGGCGCCTTGATGATGCGATCGCGCTGATCCACCGGATCGACGACGGTGGCGTCGATAAAGGCGCCGCCAACCTGAACGTAGAAACTTTTGCTCGCCTCCCAGCGCAGATCGACCTCGTAGCCCTTGGCCTCCTCGCGGCCGCCGAGGATGAACTGCGGCGTGCCGGGCAGCGCGGCGGAGCTGTAGTCGGGATTGGCGATCGCGACATCCTCCTTCTTGATTTTGAAGACCGAGGCGCCCCAGATCAGCGTGTCGTCCATCATCGAGCCCTTGAAGCCGGTCTCGATGCCCCACGAGGTCTCGTTGGGCACGACCGCCTGCGTGCCGGCATCGATCGCCACGGAGGGCTCGAAACCGGTGCTGTGATTGGCAAACCACACGAGGCTGTCGCCGCGCAGCTTGTAGTTGGCTCCGAGCGTGTAGCTCACCGCCTCCTCGCTAGAGCCGCTGCCATCGCCGACCGTCACCACGGGAATCTGGTTGTTGGCGGAGACAACGGCGGTTGCGGCAAGTGCGCGCAGCTTCTGGTTTTCGACCCGATCGTAGCGCACGCCGGCCATCGTCACGAGCTTCCCTTCCAGCAGGAACATCCGGTGGCTCGCGAAGAGTCCATAGTAGTCGATCTCGCGATCCGTATCCTGGAAAACCTGCGAGATCGCCGAGTCGGGGATGTTGGGCCAGACGGGGCTGAACGGATTGATGACGTACGTGGGCCGCCGGTTGATCGTGGGCGAGGTCTGGACCGGAGGCGCGACAAAGGTCGTGTTGCGCAACGCGTAGAGACTCATGTCGCCGGCGAAGAGAAACGAGTGCTTCACGCGGCCGGCGTCCACCGTCCAGAGCAGGTCGGCCTGCGCGAGGTGCGCGGACTCGTCCTGATCCTGCCGGAAGGCCTCGGCGGTCATCGTGCCACCGGCCTGGAGCGCGACGCCAGAGCCATAGCGATACTGGTTTTCCTCGAAGTCCTTGTCGTAGGTCTGGAGATTGAGGCGCGCGATCAGGTGGGGCGAGAACCGGTGCTCGATCAGCAGATTGCCGCTCTCGAAATCGCGGGTGAGCTTGTTGTGCGGCCCCATGACATTGAAGGTCGCGAGCTTCATGGCTATTTGGGTGCGGGTGCTTTCGGCCG
>JAZKEV010000321.1:4474-8792 GCA_040386765.1 Verrucomicrobiota bacterium
TGCAGAATCGGAATGGTGTCGCCCTGATTGGACTCGATCATCTGGCGCTCCCACGAGGCCGTGACCGAGGTAGTCGGCGACAGCATATAAGTGATGCCTCCGGCGAAGAGGTCCTTTTCGTTGTAGAAGTATTCCAGGTCGCTCTCGGTGTAATCGTGGGCGTAGATGCCGTAGTAGTAGAGCTTGTCCTTGACCAGGGGGCCGGTGGCCTCGCCGGCAAAGCGCTTGAACCCATACTCGTCGCCGACCGTCGCGGTCAGCGAGTAGCGCGGCGTGCGCTTGGCGCGCTTCGAGACATAGTTGATGAGGCCACCGGGCCCGGACTGGCCGTAGAGCGTGGAGACCGGGCCGCGAATCACCTCGACGCGGTCGACCGTCGCGCGATTCGGCGGATTGGCGCGGGAGAAACCGTCGCGCAGGATCGGGGGCGTGAAGCCGCGCAGCGTCCGGCCGTTGTTCGCGCCGGTATCCTCCGCCCCGGAAAACGCGCCGGCGATGAACCGCAACTGGTCGGCCATCTCGAACAACTGGAAGTCGTTCATGAATTCGTTGGTGAGCACCTGCACGGAGAACGGCGTCTCGGAGAGCTTCGCGCCGGTGCGGGTGCCCGCGGTGGATTCGGTGGCGAGATAGCCCACGCGATCGCGGTCCGTGGTGACCTGGAACTCCTTCAGGGTGACTACGTCCTCGGTATCGGGAGGCGCAGCCTGGCCGGCCAGGTGGGGCACGCTCGTCGCAGCAAGCGTACCCACCAGCGCGAGGGAGGTGAGGTTCAGGGGTATCGGGGTTTTCATCGAGAAAAGGGGTCGCCGCTAGGGTGTGCGGGAGGCAGGCGGAGGCTCGGCGGGGAGAAACTGGACGGCGTCGACGACGACGTATTTTCCTTCGGTATCGCTATTTCCGATACGAACGAAACCGCCCCGGCCGGCGGTGAAGCGAAAGGTGCCGAGGCTGCGCCAGAGCCGCCCGTGCGGCGGCTCCTGCTGCTGGTCGATCCGCAGCGACGTCTCGCCTTCCGCGTGACGGATCGTCACCGGAGTGTTGGGTGCCCGGCGGACATTGTAGCAATGCGCGAGGCGCACCTCATACCAGCCATCGCGTGGCAGAGCCGGTGTAAACGTGGCGGACTTCGCGCCCTTGCCCTCGCGCTGATCGTGGATGTAACCGAGGCCGACGTAAGGCGGCGTGTGGGTGGAATACTGCCAGAGGCCTTCCAGCTTGGCCTCGGTCTCGTCGACCACGATGCCTGGCAGCGAGGCCGGGTCCGCGACGATGAACGGCACGAGTTCGGGGCGGTCCACCTCGCCCGGCGCATGGATGCCCGGCTTGGCCTCGGGATGAGGCTTGAGCTTGGACGCGGCCGGCGTGGCGGCGCCCGAGCCACCGGAGGGGACAAAGGCCGGTGCGAACAGCAGCATGATGACGGTAGTAGAGCGTAGTTTCATCACTCGCCGAGCCAGATCCATCGGACCGTGTCGATAATCACGGCGCCATCGACCCCCTCGTTGGTGTAGATGACGGTGGCAGGTTCGCCTGCTTTGAAACGATACTCCCCGATCGGCGCAAACGCATAAGGCGAGGTCTTGCGCTTCTGGTTGAGCGTGACCGAGGCCGTGCCTTCGGCATGCGAGATCGAAAGCGGCACGCGAGTCGCACGACCCGCTCCGGTCGCGTAGGCCACCGCCACGCGATAGCGGCCGGTCCTTGGCAGCTGCGTCGAGAAAACCGCGCGCGACTGGCCGTCGGCCTTGCCCTCGTCTAGCAGGCCGACACGGCCGCGATACTCGATCTCGGGGCCGCGGGCGCGAGCCCACCGGCCCGTGAGCTCCGCATGCGAATAGTGCACCTCGCGATTGAACGATTCGCCGCCGAGGTCGAGCTCCAGCACGGTCGGCAGCGCGAACAGTTTGTCACCGTCCTGCGCCAGCAGCATGACGCTGTGCTTCCCGCCCTGCTTGAACGTGTAGCGGGCGCTCCGGCCCTCGCCCTGCACCTCGCCGCTGCCATCGAAATTCCACGCCAGCCGCGTGAGCGGCGCGCGGACATTGCGATCCACCACCTCGAACTCGATGGGCTCGCCGATACGATGCGGCGGCGGCGTGGTCGCTCGAATCTCGATCCACGGGCGAAACGGCGCCTTCAACGGCACGCCGTCCGCGGCGAGCCTGGCCTGCAGCTTCGAGATGGACACGGCCTGCACCGAGGTTTTGTCCGCCAGCGCAAACTGCGCCGCCAACCCGCCGGCGTGGCCGAGCATCATGAACACCGGCTCCATGCGCAGGCTGGAATACGCGACGTGCGTCGCCGAGACCGCAGCGACGACGAGGAGATTCTTCACGCCATACGGCGTGATGCTGCGGTAGGGAATCTCGTAGGCATCGGCCGAGCCGTTGAAGTCGCCCTCCAGTTTCAACCCATGATCAGTGCGGATCTGCTGGATCGGATGACAATCCGTATTGTAGCTGCCCAGGCAGATCGTGTCGGGCTTGAAGCGCTCGTATTGCACGTCGCGCTGCGTGAGCAGATAGCGGCCCTGCATCCGCCGCGCGACGCGCACATAGACCTGCGGCGTCACATGATTGCTCTCGAGATATTCGTCTTTCGGCAGGCCGTAGCGGCGCGCGTCCGCCTTGAACTCCTCCGGCAGCTCCGGGTCGTGCTGCAGCATATACCAGAGGCTCAGCCAGTAGTCCTGCACGCGAGCGGTGATCCGATCGCGCTGCTCGTAGTCGCCCTCGGCGTAGCCGAACTGCGCGCCGGGAAAATCGGCCTTGTTCGGGTCGAGCTTGCCGTTGATCTCGGCCCAGCGGTGCATGTCGGTGAAGAGCTGGTCGAGCCGCTTGAATTTATGGGTCTGCACGAGCGCGAGATAGTGGGCGTGCGCGTCGCGGAAGTAGTTTTTCGGCCGCGGGATCGGCACGTGGTTGGCGGGATCGGTGCAGAGCGTGCTGCGCACGTTGAAGGCCTGCACGCGGTGGTCGCCGGTGCCGAGATATTCGGCGGGCCCTTCGGTGAGGCCCGCGAGCGGCTCGTGATACTCGGCGCGCGCCTCGCGGCCCACGCGATAGAGCACGCCAGCCTGCGCCATGAGGTCGCCCTCGTAGCTGCCGTCGACGAAGATTTTTCCGGAGAACCGCGACTCGGCGCCGGTGGCGTAGTGCCGCGTGACGATCGAGCGCACCTCGCCGGCCACGACTGCGACGGACTCGAGTCGCTCCTTGATCCGCACGTCCACCCTGGCCTCGGCGAGCATTTCGAGGAAGATGCGGTGCGCGATCTTCGGCTCGAAATAGTAGCCGCGATCGCAGGCCTTCACCTGCTGGGAGCCGGCGCCGTAGGTCTTGGTGTAATAAGCGAGCACCCGCTCGAAGAATTCGCGCGCCAGTCCGCCGATCGTCTCGGCCTTGCCGATATCCGTCTTGTGCAAACCGCCGCTCATCAGCCCGCCTACGAGGTAGCTCGGCTCGAGCAGCACCACCCTGGCGCCATTGCGGCCAGCCGCGACTGCCGACATCACGCCGGCCGACGTGCCACCGAAAACGACGACATCGTATTCCCGCGCCGGCGTTTGCCCGGCCGGGCGGAGCGCGGGGACCGCCAGGAGAAGCGCGGCAACGCTGAAAATGAAACGACGCAGCAGGACGGCGTGGCAGTGGGGTGACATGCGGGGATTTCATTCGATAAGTCCTGGCGCGGCTCGTTTTGGACAAAAAAAGTGCAGAACTGCCCGATTTTTTAAAAATCGTCTGTCCAAGTCCTGGGTTTCGCGGACTCAATTAGGTGGAACCGCGTCGAGATCGCTTCCCGCTCCAACCCCATGTCCGCCGACACCCGCGCCGAAGAATTCGTCTTTCTCCTTGCCCGCCACGAGCGCATGCTGGGCGGCTACGTCGGCGCGATGGTGCCGCATGCCCAGGACGCGGACGACATCCTGCAGGAGACAAAGGTGGTGATGTGGCGCAGTTTCGACCAATACGCGGCCGGCACGAATTTCGGCGCTTGGGCGCGGAAGATCGCGTTTCACCGCGTGCTGGCCTTTCGCAAACGCAAGCACCGCGATCCGCTCGATTTCAGCGATGAGTTCACGCGCGCGGTGGCAGACGAAGCCGAACGCAGCGCGGCCAACCTGGAACAGCGTCAGCGCGTCCTGCAACATTGCGTCGCCAAGCTCCCGGGCGATCACCGGACCCTCGTGTTGCTGCGCTACGACGAGCACCTGGCGCTTGAGGATATTGCCGCGCGCATGAACCGCACCGTGGGCGCGCTCTACCGATTGCTCAGCCGCGTACGCCATTCGCTGCACGAATGCGTATCCAAA
>JAZKEV010000322.1:0-18569 GCA_040386765.1 Verrucomicrobiota bacterium
ACGGCAGCGCTACGACCAACGGCTACGACTACACGCGCGATGCGGCGATCTACGGGCGCGAGCGGCACTACGTGACGGCGCGGGCGGGCAACCTGCCTTATCCCTCGCGGGCGCTGCGGACGAAGGACTTTCTGTACATCCGGAATTTCAAGCCGGAACGCTGGCCGATGGGCGATCCGCTTGGACTCGGCGCGGGCGAGGCGGCACCGGGCTTTGATTCGTTGTTGAAGAACACCGACGTCACCATGCGTGACCTCGATATGGGTCTCACCAAGGCCTGGCTCTTCACGCACCGCAACGATCCCGCGGTGAAGCCGCTCTTCGAGCTGACGCTGGGCAAGCGACCGGCTGACGAGCTCTACGACCTGCGCAAAGATCCCCATCAGATGAAGAATGTCGCGAGCGATCCGGCTTACGTGGCGACGACGACGCAGTTGCGCGAGCGCTTGATGGGTGTGCTGAAAGAGACGCACGATCCGCGGCTCGAGGATGCTTTTGACCGGCCTCCGTATGTGGAGTCCAAGCCCGACGCCACGGGCGCACGCGGAAAACGCAAAGGGAAGAAAACCGACCAGGAGAAAATTCGATGAAGACACTGCACGGAAAAATAGCCGGCCTGGCACGAAGCGGAATGTTTGCGATGGCGTTGCTAGCGGCCGCCGGCACGGCACGCGCGGCGGCGGACAAAGTGAACTTTATCCTGATCAACATCGACGATCTCGGCTATGCGGACATCGGGCCCTATGGCTCGACGAGCCGGACGCCGAACCTCGACCGAATGGCGAAGGAGGGGCGCAAGCTCACGAGCCATTATGCGGCCCCGGTGTGCTCGCCGTCGCGCGCGTCGTTGATGACGGGCTCGTATCCGAAGCGGGCGATGCCGACGCCGGGCGTATTGTTTCCGGGCGGCGCGGTCGGACTGAATCCGGCGGAGCGGACGGTCGCGGAAGTGTTGAAGGATGCCGGGTACGCGACGGCGTGCGTGGGGAAGTGGCATCTGGGCGACCAGCCGGAATTCCTGCCGACGAGGCAGGGTTTCGATTTTTATTTCGGGCTCCCGTACTCGAACGACATGGGCCCGGCCAGCGAGGGCGTGAAGAGCAATTTCGGCGCGCCGCTGCCGTCCGACACACCCGCGGCGAAGAAGAATGCCAAGGCGCAGGTGGATGATGAAACGGGAAAGAAGGGCATGGGCCAGCCGCCGCTGCCGCTCTTCAAGAACGAAGCGGTGATCGCGCGCGTGCGGGCTGCGGAGCAGCAAACGCTGATTGAGCGCTACACGGACGAAGCGGTGGGCTTCATCCGCGCGCAAAAGGACAAGCCGTTCTTCCTCTATCTCCCGCATTCGGCGGTGCATTTTCCGCTGTATCCATCTGAGAAACACCGCGGCAAGTCGGTAAACGGCATGCGCGGCGACTGGGTGGAGGAGCTCGATGCGAGCATCGGCCGGCTATTCGACACCGTGCGTGAGCTCGGGATCGAGCGGAAGACGCTGGTGATTTTCACCTCGGACAACGGTGGGCCCCTGAATCACGAGGCGAAGAATACTCCGCTGCGCGGTGGCAAGGGGCAGATCTTCGAAGGCGGCGTGCGCGTGTGCACGATCGCGTGGTGGCCGGGCCGCATCCCGGCGGGCACTACGACCGATGCGATGACGAGCATGATGGATATCCTGCCCACGTTCGCGCAGCTCGCCGGTGCGCGCGTGCCGACGGATCGGAAGCTCGATGGCGTCGACGTCTCGTCGGTACTGCTCGGCACGAAGGACGCGAAGCCGCCGCGAACCGAGTTTTTCTACTTTGGAGGCTTCACGCTGCAAGCGGTGCGCTCGGGGCCTTGGAAACTCCACCTCGCCTCGAAGCAGCTCTTCAACCTGGCGGACGATATCGGCGAGAGCAAAGACGTGGCGGCGGCGCAGCCGGCGGTCGTGACGCGATTGCAGGCGCTGGCGCAAACAATGGAAGGCGACCTCGGCCTGACGGGCGTCGGTCCGGGATGCCGCCCGCTCGGGCGCGTCTCGAACGCGAAGCCAGCGATCGCAATGGATGGAACGGTGCGGGCGGAGTTTGCCGGCGTGCACAAGAAGCTGCCGTGAGCGGGCGGTGAAATTGAGTCACGTAGCGAGGGCTGTCGCCTTTCGCTGCGTTCACCGTAACCAGCAAAACTTTACCTAACTCCCTATGAAAAAAATCCTCTTCCTGGTGGCCGTCGCGTGCATGAGCTTCGTGCACAGCGGTCTCGCGGCCGATACGGCGCGCAAGCCGAACATCCTCTTCATCGTCGGCGACGACATGGGCTACGCCGACGTGGGCTTCCATGGCTGCAAGGATATCCCGACGCCGCATCTCGACGCGCTGGCGAAGTCGGGCGTGCGGTTTACGAATGGTTATGTCTCCGGTCCGTATTGCTCGCCAACGCGCGCGGGCCTGATGACAGGACGGTATCAGGAAAAGTTCGGCCACGAATTCAATGCCGGCGCCGCCGGCACGGGCCTGCCGCTGACGGAGACGATGATCGCGGCGCGGCTGAAAGCAGGTGGGTATCACACCGGCCTGGTCGGCAAATGGCACCTCGGCACCTCGGCGGAGATGCAGCCGCCGCGGCGCGGGTTCGACGAGTTCTTCGGCTTCCTCGGCGGGGCGCACAGTTACTTCGATCGCGCGGGCATCGTGCGCGGGACCGAACCGGTGAAGGAGCTGGATTACCTGACGGACGCGTTTGGACGCGAAGCGGTCTCCTTCGTAGAGCGCAACAAGGGCACGCCATGGTTTCTCTACCTGGCCTTCAATGCGGTGCACACGCCCATGCATGCGACCGATGCGCGGCTCGCGAAATTTGCCCATATCAAGGACACCCGGCGGCAGACTTACGCCGCGATGATGGTGGCGATGGACGAGGCCATCGGCAGCGTGCGCGCCAAGCTCGCGGAAACCGGTCAGGAGCAAAATACATTTGTCATCTTTATCAGCGACAACGGCGGCCCTGCGATGCCGGGCGTGACGGTCAACGGATCGATCAATACGCCGCTGCGCGGTTCGAAGCGGACGACGCTCGAGGGCGGCATCCGCGTGCCGTTCCTGGTTTCGTGGCCGGGCACGGTGAAGCCCGGCGTCTATGAGCAGCCCGCAATCCAGCTCGACCTGACGGCGACGGCCTTTGCTGCGGCGAGGATGGAGCCAAAGGCGGACTGGAAGCTCGATGGCGTGAACCTGCTGCCCTATCTCTCCGGCGAGAAAAAAGGTGCGCCGCACGATGCGCTTTACTGGCGCTTCGGCGAGCAGATGGCCATTCGCATGGGCGACTACAAACTCGTGCGCTACGACAGCAACGCCGATACCCGCACGGGCAAGGCGCGCCAGCCGGTCACGAGCGCGAAGCTGTATCACCTCGGCAAGGACATCGGCGAAGCCAAGGACCTCGCGGCCAGCGAGCCCGGCAAGGTGAAGGAACTCCAAACGAAGTGGGATGCCTGGAACGCGACGTTGGTCGCACCGCTATGGGGTGGCCGCGGCGACGATGGTGAAGGAGAGGGTGGTGGCGCGAAAAAGGGGCGGAAGAAGAAGGAAAAGGAGTAAAGCCGACTTCCCGGACGGAGCGGGAAGCTTCAGCCCTCACCGGCGTGAGTCCGGCTAAGCGCGGGCTGAAGCTTCGCGTTACGGACGCTGGTAGGACTGTGGGGTGCGTTTTTCCATGTGCCGGCCGGGCTCGGCGACGACGGAGAAGCCAAACTGGGCGTAGAGGCCGTGGGCGTCGTTAGTGACGAGCTGCATGCGGCGGAGGCCTTGGAGACGCGGGTGCGAGAGCAACAGGCGCATGGCGGCTTTAGAAAGGCCGTGGCCGCGATGCGGCTCGAGCACGTAGACGTCGCAGAGGTACGCGAAGGTGGTGTAATCCGTCACGACTCGTACCAACCCGACCTGCTCACTCGCAGGCGCGTAGATGCCGAGGCAGAGCGAATGGGCGATGGAACGGGCGACGATGTCGAGCGGGACGCCAGCGGCCCAATAACTGCGGGTGAGGTAGGCGTGGATGGCCGCGACGTCGAGACGCGCGGGGTCGTCGGAAAGCGTATAGCCGGCGTGGACGCTCTCGTGCGGCATGGTCCCCAGAAAATTAGAGCAGGCCGATCGTGGTCGCGTAGGCCGTCTTGTCGGCGGCCTTGAAGAAGGAGGTGCCAGCCACGAAGGTGTCGGCGCCGGCGGCACGGCACTCGGCAGCGTTGGCGAGATCGATGCCGCCATCGACTTCGAGGCGGAAGGTCAGGCCGCGCTCGCGGCGCCACGTGTCGAGCTGCTGAAGCTTGGGTAGCATCTCGTGGCGAAAGGACTGGCCGCCAAAGCCGGGTTGGACGGTCATGACGAGCACGAGATCGACCAGAGGGAGCAGATGCTCGATGGCGGTGACGGCGGTGCCGGGATTGACGACGATGCCGTTCTGGCAGCCGAGGCTGCGGATGCGTGCGAGGGTGGCGACGTGGTCGTAGGCAGGCTCGATGTGGATGCTGATGAGATCGGCGCCCGCCTTGGCAAAGGCTTCGACGTAGAGGTGCGGCTCGGACAGCATCAGGTGCGTATCGAAGAAGAGCTTCGAGCCCGCACGGCGGAGCGCGGCGAGCGTCTCGGGGCCGAAGGTGAGATTCGGCACGAAGTGGCCGTCCATCAGGTCGAGATGGATCCACGAAAGGCCGAGGTCCTCGACGAGGCGCGCGCTGGCGGCGAGGTTGGCGTGATCACCGGCGAGGATCGACGGACTGAGGACGGCAGAGTGCGGCGAGGACATGGTGCGAGAGTGAAGCAGCCGCCCAAAAAGGCGGAATCACTGACGAAGGAGCCAACTTCTCACCAAACGTCGAGCGCAGCGTGCGCGACCTTGGTGGCAAGGGCTTCGGCGAGAAGCGGGAGCGTCTGATACTCGGACTGCAACTGGCCGCTGTCGGTGAACGCCTCGCGAATGGCGGAGATGGGCCGATTCTCGAAGATGAACTTGCCCGTGCGATTATCCTTCAACGTGCAGGTGGCGCCGAGCGTGAGATTGAATTTCCGGGCGAGGCCGGTGTCGCCTTCGCGCACCGCGGCGACGTCGCGATGGTAGTCATTGATGACGACCGTGAGCGTGGCATCGGCGCCATTCGACGAGGGGGCGAGAGAGACGCGGCCGTCGCGGGCGAACGTCTCGCGCAAGCGCGTCGAGAGCAGCGGCTGCGATTGCGGGAGCATGGTCTTGTTGGCGACCGGCTCGATGTAGAGCGTGCGGAAACTCGGAGTGCCACCCGTGCCGAGCTGGTAGTTCGCGCAACCCGTAACGAAAAGAGCGAACGTGAGGGCAAAGCCCAACGCGCAAAAACGCGAACAACGCGTGAAGCCGGAGGGCAGCGCTGAAGATGAGAGGCTCATTCGCTCCGGTCCGAACCAGGCGGACTCAGAAGAAAAAGAACCGTTTCTTCTTCTTGGGTTCGGCCGGGGTAGCCGGGGTCGCCGGTACGACCTTGGCGGCCTTGGCCTCGACTTCGACGAGGCGGGCCTTGGCGCGACCCGCGATGGCGGACTCGGGGTAGGCGGTGATGGCTTCGTTGTAGAAGACGCGGGCCGCCTTGAAATTCGAGCGCTTGTAGAAATAGAAATCGGCGATCTTCATTTTGCTCTCGGCGAGCATCGTCTTCATGCCATCGAGGCCCTTTTCGGCGGCGGCTACGCTGGAGTCGCTCGGGAAGAGCAGCATGAAGTCGGTGAAGTAGGTGATCGATTCCTTGGTCGCGCCCTGGTCGTAGTAAGCGCCATCGACGAGCGAGGCGTGCATCTGCGCGAGCTTCAGATAGGCATCGGGCGCGAGCAGGCTCTGCGAGTAGTTGTTGATCATCCGGTCGAGCGCATCGATGGCTTCCGGCTCATTGCCGAGCTTCTGATGGCCCCGCGCAATGTTCATCAACGAGAGGGGGGCGTAGTCGCTGTAGGGCGCGTTGATGAGAATGGTCTCGAACTGCTCGATCGCCTTGTCGCGCTGCGTAAAGCCCGGAAGCAGTCCCCAGAGCATGCGACCGCGGGCGCCATCGACGAGAGCGCTGGCGATCCGGTATTGCTCGCCGACGATTTCGTTGAAGCGAGGCGTATTCGGATAGCGGGCGAGGACCTGCTGGAAGTCGTCGAAGGCCTTGGTGAAGTCGCGGCGACCGAGACGGAGGCGGGCGGAGCGGTAGAGAGCCTCGGGTGCGTAGATCGAGTTGGGATAGCGCTTGGCGATCTTGCCGTAGGCCCTGATGGCGGAGCGGGGGCTGCCCGATTCCTCATCGGAGCGGGCGTTGTTCATCTGATCGAGGGCATTGCGACCCTCGGCACCGGCGAGACCGGACAGCGCGCCACCTTCGACGCGCCAGCCCGTCCCCTTGGTCCATACCAGCTCCGCGCGCGCAGAGGCGACGAATGACAGGGCGAGGAGGAAACAGAACGCGAGAAGCGCGCGGGCGGGTTGGAAAGGCATCGAAAAAAGGGTCACCAGCGAATCAGCGCACTTCCGTAGGTCAAGCCCGCCCCAAATGCCACGAGCAGCGTAAGATCGCCCGCCTTGATCCGGCCGGCCCGGCGCGCCTCGTCCAGCGCGATCGGAATCGAGGCGGCGGACGTATTGCCGTAGCGGTCGAGATTGACGAAAAAGCGATCCATGGGGAGCTCGAGGTATTGGGATATCGATTCGATGATCCGGGAATTCGCCTGATGCGGGATCACGAGTGAAATCTGATCAGCCCGGATTTGGTGTTGTTCCAAAATATCGCGAGCGGCCTCGTCCATGGCGCGAACGGCGAGCTTGAAGACCTCTTTGCCCTTCATGCGGATGCAATGGTCGCGATTGGCGAGCGACTCGGCGGTGGCGGGGGAGCGGCTGCCGCCGTGGGAAATGTAAAGAAGGTCGGCACTCTCGCCGAAGGCGCCCAGGCGCGTGCCGAGGAGGCCGATGTCGGGCTGGTCGCTCAGGCCGAGCACGGCCGCGCCAGCGCCATCGCCGAAGAGCACGCAGGTCGTGCGGTCCTGCCAGTCGAGGATCGAGGAGAGCTTTTCGGCGCCGATGACCAGGGCCTTCTTGTAGCGGCCCGACGAGAGCATGGCCGAGGCGGTATCGAGGGCGTAGACGAAGCCGGAGCAGGCGGCGTTAAGGTCGAAACAGGCGGCGGAAGAGGGCACGCCGAGCTTATGTTGGATGAGGCACGCGCTGGCCGGCATCGGCATGTCGGGTGTGATCGTGGCGACGATGAGGAGATCGATCTCGGAGGCTTTTACGCCGGCATCGTCGAGGGCGCGCTGGGCCGCCTGGACGCCCATGTCGGAGGTCGCCTCATTGGGCGCGGCGATGCGGCGCTCGCGAATCCCGCTGCGGGTCTGGATCCACTCGTCGGAGGTATCGACGATCTTCGCGACATCGTCGTTGGTCATGATACGCTCGGGAGCGTAGGCGCCGGTGCCTAGGATGACGGTGGAGCGGGAAGACATCAAAAGGGTGCGGGTATCCGATTTTACGATTTACGAGGGGACAACAGGGTCCGGGGGCCGCTGGGGAAGGCGGCCGGCAAAGCGTAAATCATCACTTCAGCCTAGGGCGGGTTGCGCGAGCAGTTCGTTGGCGCGGTTGATGTCCGCCTCGATGTGCTGGTTCATGTCGGCCTTGACGATCTCGTTAGCGGCCGAGATGGCGCTCTTGATCGCGCGGCGGCTGGAGGAGCCGTGGGCCTTGAGAATGTTGCCGTTGAGGCCGAGGAGAGGGGCGCCGCCGTAGCGCTCGGGGTTGATGCGCTCCTTGAGCGCGTTGAAGGCGCCCTTGGAGAGCAGCGCACCGGTGGCGCGCATGGGATTGGCCTGCAGCTCCTCCTTGAGCATGCTCGAGAAGAACTTCACGAGGGACTCCCAGCTCTTGAGCATGATGTTGCCGACGAAACCGTCGCATACGACGACATCGACGTGCTCGGCGAAGACATGGAAACCCTCGATGGGACCGGCGTAATTGATCAGCGAACCGATGCGCTTGAGCTGCTCATTGGTCTCGGTGATGAGGGCGTTGCCTTTGCCTTCCTCGGTACCGATCGTCATGAGGCCCACGCGGGGCTCCTTCACGCCGAGCATCACGCGACAGTAGTGACTGCCCAGGATGGCGTTATGGACCAGGTGCTCGGGCTTGGCGTCGGGGTTGGCCCCGGCGTCGATGAGCACGAAATGACCCCCTTCACGCGGGCAAATGGCGGCGAGCGCGGGGCGGGAAACACCCTCCATGGTGCGGAGCTTGAGAGCTCCGCCACCCATGAGCGCGCCGGTATTACCGCAGCTGACGACCACACCGGCCTCGCCGCTTTTGACCAGCTCGATGGCGCGAATCATCGAGGAGTCCTTCTTACGCTTGAGGGCGTTGAGCGGCTTGTCGTCCATCGTGATCACCTCGGAGGCGTGATGGAGGGCAAGCCGGGGGCCGAGCTCCAAGCCTGCGTCCGCGAGCAGGGGCTTGAGCACGGCCTCGTCACCGACGAGTGTAATCGGATTTAGCGCAGTGGGTTGGGCGAGCGCGAGCTTGACCGCAGCGACCACCTCGGCGGGACCGAGGTCGCCGCCCATGGCATCGACCGCTATGCGCCCCGCGGAGCCGGACGTGGTAACCATCGCAGGGATGGTAGAAAAACTAGCGAGCAGCGACCGAGGCTTAGACCTCGACGTTGAGCACCTGACGGCCGCGGTACATGCCGTTCTTGGCGTTCACGCGGTGGGGGCGGAATAGGCTGCCATCGGTAGCATCCTTGGCGAATTCGGGGGCCTTGAAGGCGTTGGCGGCGCGGCGATTGGCGCTGCGGCGTTTGGACTGCTTGCGTTTCGGATTGGCCATGAGAGTAGCTTGTAGAGTGCGGGCGACGCTAAAAGGGACGCCTGCGGATTAATGAAAGGGTTCGAAATACAGGGCTGGGTTAAGGTGCGTCAAGCGCCATATCAGCGACAAACGGAACCGGCCGTTTTACCGATAGAATAGGAACGCCAGAATCGCCGCAAAAACGAGGCGATACCAAGCGAAAACCGCCAGCCCATGCCGGGTAAGGAGGTGGACGAGTAGTTTTACGCAGATAAAGGCGGTAATGGCGGCAACGACGCCGCCAATCACGATATTGGTCCAGCCGAAGACCTGAATCATGGCGGCGCCGCTCTTGTAGCCCTTGTAGGTGGAAGCGGCGCTGAGGGTAACGAAGCCCAGCAGGAAGCTGAACTCGGCGGAACGGCGGGGATCGAGTCCGACAAAGTAGCCGCCGACGATGGTCATCATCGAGCGGCTGGTGCCCGGCCAGAGGGCGGCGCATTGGAGCGCGCCGATGGCGGCGGCCTTGCCGAGGGTGATCTCAGAGGCGACGGAACCGGTGGCGGCCGCTGGAGCCGAGGGTGGGAGCACGCGTCTACGACGCCAGCTCTCGGCGTAGAACATCAGAAAGGCTCCGACCACCTGCGCGATGATGACGGCCTTGATCGAGAAGAGGTTTTGGTCGATCCAGTCGTTCAGGATGAAACCGATTCCTGCGGCGGGGACAAAGGCGACGAGCACGCAGATGAGCAGACGGAGGCCAACGGGATCGCGCCCCAGCAGGCCGCGGAGCATGGCCATGAATTGCGACCAATAGAGGAACGCCACCGCCGCGATGGCGCCGACCTGGATGACGACCAGATAGGTATCGGTCGCGAGCTTCACGGTGAGCGGCTTGCCGTTCGGATACTTCGGCGAAGGCTTGCGGTACCAGAGAGGCTGGCCGTTGGCATCGACGAGCGGCTGCTCGGACTCGAGGCGCAGGAGACGTGACGCGATGATCAGATGCCCGGTCGAGGAAACCGGTAGATACTCGGTGACGCCTTCGACGACGCCGAGAATAATGGCATCCGTGAGGCTGAGCTCGGCGATGGGAGCGGTGACAGGCCGGGCGGGCGCAGTGGGGGCGGCGGGCACCTGCGCCGAGGCGATGGTGACGAACAGCGCGGCGGAAATCGCGAGGAGAAAAGAGCGCACGCGGGGTGCTTTCAGCTTTGGCGGACTGGAGCAATTTTATTTGCGAACCTGTGTTTGTCGTTGCGGCGAACGAAGCGCCGACAAGAGAACCATTGGCAATGTCCACGCTTGCCGAACTCAGCGCGCAGCTTTCCACGGGCCGCAACCTCAGCCCCACCGAAGTCGAAATCGCCGCGGCGGCGCTGGCGGCTGCGGCGGAAACAGAGGAGGCGAAGGGGGATTTTCTGACGGCGCTGGCCAGAAAGGGCGAGACGCCGGAGGAGGTCGCGGCCTTTGCGGTGGCTTTTCGCGGTCGGGCGGTAAATCCCGGGGTCGAAGCGTGGGCGCCGCGCGCGATTGATATCGTGGGGACCGGTGGCGATCACGCGGGCGGTTTCAATATCTCGAGCGTCGTGGTGCTGGTTCTCGCAAGCGCGGGCGTGGTGGTGATGAAGCACGGCAACCGCGGCATCACCTCAAAGTGCGGCAGCGCCGACCTGCTCGCCGGCCTCGGTGTAAATCTCGAAGCACCGCCGGAAAAACTGCGGCGCGCGTTGGACGAGCTGGGCTTCGTCTTCTTCTTCGCGCCCGCGTATCATCCGACGTTCAAGAACATCGGGCCGGTGCGAAAGGCCCTCGCGGCGAAGGGCCAGCGGACGATCTTCAATATCCTCGGCCCGTTGATCAACCCGGGCCGCCCGGCTCATATCTTGCTCGGATCGTTCTCGGCGGCTTGGGTGCCCAAGCTGGCTGACGCGCTCCACACCCTTGGTGGAAAAGCCGGCCTGGCCGCGCATGGCGTCATCGATGCGACGCGCGGGATCGACGAACTCACGACGGCGACGACGAACCGGGTGCGCGGCTTTGGCACGCAGCGCTCGGTGGAAGGGGAGTGGAGCCCGGAGGATTTCGGGCTGCAGCGGATGCCCTTCGACCATCTGACCGGCGGCGATCTCGCGGCGAATCTCGCCATCGTCGACACGTTGCTGGAGGGCCGCGCGCCCGCGGGATTGGTGGATACGATCGTGCTCAATGCGGCGGTGGGCCTGTGGCTGGTCGGCAAAACGGCGAGCGTGCGCGAAGGCCTCGCGCCGGCCCGTGAGCTCCTGCTCGGCGGCGCGGTGAAACAGAAGATCGCGGCCACGCGGGAATTTTATCGCTCATGAGCAGAAAATATTTTGGCACCGATGGCGTCCGCGGGGTTTACGGCGGTCCCGTCGTGAACGAGGATTTTGCGGCGCGTCTCGGCGCGGCAGCGGTTCTGTGGCTGCGGGGGCCGGGCGAACGACGTCAGCTGGTGACGCCTTCGGCCGGACTCGCGGTCGAGCGCCGCGAAGCTGGCGGGGTGGGGCGAATCCTGATCGGCCGCGATACGCGCGCCTCGGGCGCGGCGCTTGAAGCCGCCGTGGCGCGGGGCTTGCGCGCGGCGGGAGCGGAGCCGATCTCGCTGGGCGTGCTGCCCACACCCGCGGTGGCGCGGGCGGTGCGGGAGAGTGGTGCACGGCTGGGCGTGGTGATCACCGCATCGCACAATCCGGCGAGCGACAATGGCATCAAATTTTTCGGCGCCAATGGCGTGAAGCTGACCGATGCGGACGAGGCGGCGATCGAAGCGTTGCTCGGCGACTCGATCCACGCGGAGATGGGTCCGGTGGACACCATCGACGGGGCGATCGACGACTACATCGCCGCCGCGAAAGCCTTGCTCCCGGCCTGGGCCTTGGGTGGCTGGAAAATCGTGCTCGATACAGCCAATGGTGCGACCTGCCATACGAGCGGCTCAGTGCTGCGCCAGCTCGGGGCCGAGGTGCTGGGCATCGGCGACGCGCCGGATGGCAAGAACATCAACGCGGGCGTCGGCAGCGAACACCCGACCTCGCTCGCGGCGAAAGTTACTGCCCAGGGCGCCCGGCTGGGCATCGCCCACGACGGCGACGGAGACCGTTGCGTGTTGTGCGATGAGCTGGGGACGGTCCTCGACGGCGACGAGCTGTTGACGCTGCTCGCCCTGCACGCCCTGCCGCTGGGGCGGTTGGTGAAGAACACGCTCGTCGTCACCATCCAGAGCAATCTCGGGGTGGATGCGGCGATCGGGGCGGCGGGTGGACGCGTGCTGCGGACGAATGTCGGTGACCGCTATGTCATTGAGCGGATGCAGGCCGAGGGCGCCACGCTCGGCGGCGAGTCGTCAGGTCACATCATATGCTCGGAGGTATCGCCGACCGGCGACGGCCTGGTGGCGGCGCTGAAGGTGATCGAGGTGATGCTCGCCACCGGGAAACCGCTCTCGGAATTGCGCCGGGGGCTGCGAAAATTCCCCCAGCTTACGGCCGCCCTCAAGGTGCGGGAAAAGATCCCGGTCGACACGCTGCCCACGCTGCCGGCGACGATTCGAGCATTGGAGAACGAACTGGGCGGCCTGGGGCGGGTGCTGGTACGGTATTCGGGGACGGAGCCGAAACTGCGACTGTTGATCGAAGGCCCGACGGATGAGGTGGTCCGCGCCGGAATGGACCGGCTGGAAGCGGCGACGCGAGCCGATTTGCAAGTCCTGTAACATTCGGGGAGGCAGTGCGTCGAACTTCGATGCAGCTAAGGGGTTGACCGCGTCTGATGCGACGACTTCGCTGCCTCTACGTTATGCCCGAAGTTCCCGTTTCCTCGCTCGATCCCCGTCACCAGAAATTAGTCGAAAACGCGCGCATCGCCTTGGAGCGCGGAAATCTCGACTATGTAATCGAGGTTACCTCGCAGGTCTTGCGCATGACACCGGGCTGTCTCCCGGTGCGCCGGCTCCAGCGCGTGGCACAGTTGCGGCAAAACCGGGGCAAGGGCGGCGGCTTCATGGGCAAGGCGTTCGGCGGCCTCTCGGCGGCGCCTTTCATGTTTGGCGGCGGAGCGAAAAAGGACCCGGCGAAACACCTCGAGTCGGCCGAAACGCTGCTCGCGAAGGACCCGACCAATGTCTCCGCGCTCAAGATGCTCGCCGATGCGGCCGCAGCGCTGGAATTGAAGGAGACGGTGGCGTTTGCGCTCGATGCCATTCGCGAGCTGGAGCCGGGCAACCGGGCCAATTTGCTGGCGCTGGGCGAGGCCCTGCTCGTGGCGGGCAAGGCGGTCGAGGCCGTGGCCATCGCCGACGAGATTCTCAAGACGAAGCCCGCGGACGCCGAGGCGCAGGACCTCATGCGCAAGGCGTCGATCGCGCAGACGGTGAACAAGGGCAACTGGGAGGAGAAGGGCAGCTTCCGCGACAAATTGCGCAACGAGGCGCAGGCCATCTCGCTCGAGCAGGCCTCCAAGGTCGTGACCGGCGATGATATGACGCAGCGCCTCCTCACCGAAGCGCTCGGCCGTGTGGCCACGGAGCCCAATAATCTTAATCACTACCGCAGCGTCTCGCAGGCCTACAAGCAGCTGGGTAATCTCGAGGAAGCGCTAAGCTGGCTGCGCAAGGCGCGCGAGCTCCCGGTCGGGAAAGCCGACTCCGCGCTGGAGAAGCAGGAGTCCGAGCTCGCGACCGCGGTGGTTGAGAAGCACATGAACGAGGCGCAGGCGGCGGTGACCGCGGCGCCGAACGACGAAGCGGCGAAGGCCAAGCTGGTCGCGGCGACGAAGGAGCTGGCCGAATTCAAGCTCACCGAGTCGAAGCGCTACGTTGAGCGCTATCCCAACGATTACGCGGCGCGCTACGCGCTCGGCATGCTGTTGCTCGAGACAGGCCAGACCGATCCGGCGATCGGGCAGTTTCAGCAGGCCCAGAAGGGCCCGCAGGTGCGCGTGCCCTCGCTCATCGGCCTCGGCCGCGCCTTCAAGACGAAGCGGCTCTTCGATCTCGCGGTGTCGCAGTTCAACACGGCGAAGAACGAGCTCAGCACGATGGACGAGACCAAGAAAGAAGTCATCTACGAGTTGGGCACCTGCTACGAGCTGATGGGCAAGCCCGAATTGGCGATCGAAGAATTCAAGGTCATCTACAGCGAGGACATCGGGTACCGCGACGTGGCGGACAAGGTGAACGCGTTTTACTCGAAGTCGTGAACGAAGGGCGCGCGAGGGACTTACGCGCTTTTGGCAGGACGATGACGATGGCTGATGGCGGATCAGGGATATCCGCCCTCGGCTCAAATGAATCAGGAAACCTTCCCACAACCCCTCATGAAAGCATTCCTACGCTTCGTTCTCACGCTGGCTGTTGGCCCCTCGCTCGCCTGGGCGGATCAGAAGACCAAGACGCTCGATTTCTATTGGGTGGATTCGGAGGGCGGTGGCTCGACCCTGATCGTGACGCCGGCGGGCGAGTCGGTGCTGATCGATACAGGCAATCCCGGCGGGCGCGACTCCTCGCGCATCGTGGCGGCGGCGAAGGCCGCGGGGCTCACGAAGATCGACCACGTGATGATCACGCACTGGCACATCGATCACTTCGGTGGTGCGGCGGAAGTGGCGCAGCAAGTTCCCTTCGGCACGCTCTACCAGCGTGCGATTCCCGGAAGCGATCCCGATCAGCGGAAGCAGTCGCCGTTTCTCACACAGATCAAGCCGTACAATGAAATCGCGGCGAAGCGCGTCGCGCTTGCGGCGGGCACGGTGATCCCATTGAAGTCGGCGGGTGCGACCAAGCTTACGCTGAAGTGCATCGCGGCCGACCAGAAATTCGTCGAGCCGACGGCGGCGCAAGCCAAGGTAAAAAGCCCGTTGACCGGCACCGTGCCGGCGAAGCCCGTCGATACGAGCGACAACGCAAACAGCGCGGTCTTCGTCCTCGAATTCGGCGGCTTTCGCTTCTTCGACGGCGGCGACCTGACTTGGAATCTCGAGGAGAAGTTGGTGACGCCGCACAATCTGGCGGGGATCGTCGACGTGTATCAGACCAACCACCACGGGCTCGAAGTGAGCAATAATCCGCTGCTTGTGCAGAGCCTTGAGCCGACGGTGGTGATGATGAACAACGGGCCGAAGAAGGGTGGACAACCCGGGACCTTTGCTGCGATCAAAACCGCGAAGTCGGTGCAGGCGCTGTATCAGATCCACAAGAGCTACAATGTGCCCGCCGAAGAAAACGCGGCGCACGACCACATCGCCAATCACGAAAATCTCACGGGCGCCGATGCCGCGAAATGCCCCGCCAATATCATCAAGATGACCGTGGCCGCGGATGGAAAGAGCTACACGATCAGCGTGCCCTCGACCGGGCACACGCAGACGTTCAAGACAAAGCGGATGTGAGGAGCAGCTACGTCGTTGGCCGCGATCGGGCGAGCCATACGGCGAGGCCGAATACGCAGAGGCTCGCGATCAGCGGCAGGAGGGGGGCGGTTTCGCCGAAGAAGAGCAGGGAGCAGGCGACGCCGAGGGGGGCTTTGGCGTTGTTCATCACGGCGAGGGTGCCGCTGCCGACTTGGGTGGCGCCGACATTCCAGAGGAAGAAGCAGAGGCCGGAGGCGAGCACGCCGAGGTAGAGCAGCGTCCAGAGTTGCTTCGTTGTCAGCGAGAGCGTGGTGATATCGACGCGGGTGAACATCACCGCGAGCGTGAGCACGCTCGCACCGAGATAAAGCAAGCCGAAGACATCGCGGTCGCGGAGCGCGGTCTCGCGCTGGCGGAGGCGGCGGTACGCGACCTGGCCGAGGGCGAAGGCGGCGTTGGAGAGCTGCACGAGCACGACGCCGGTCAGCGTGAGCTTCAGCTCGGCGGAGCGATACGCGATGAAGGCGGCGCCGAGCACCGCGAGCACCGCCGCCGCGAGGGCGCGCCAGCGAAATGTGCGGTCGAGCGCATCGGCGAAGAGCGTGACGAGAATCGGTGTCGTGATGGTGAAGAGCACGACCTCGTAGGCCTGCAAGTACCGGTAACTCTCGTTCAGCGCGAGGTACATGAGACCAAACTGCACGGCGCCGATGGCGGTGAGCTTAAATCCGGTCGCGACAGAGAGTCCGCGCAGCCGGAGAAAAGGCAGAAACACGAGCAGCGCCAGCGAGAGGCGCGCGGCAGAGATGAAAGCGCTGTCGAGGCCCACGAGATTGCCCTTGGTGAGCCCGAAAGAGAAGGCCCAGACGAGGGAGACGAGGACGAGGCAGAGCATGAGGTGGGGTACGGGTCTTGGGTTTGTAGTTCCGCCTTCAGGCGGTCCGGATTCCGCCTGAAGGCGGAACTACAAACGAAACGGCGTGGTGGACCGTTTGGGTCACACGCGGAAGATGGCGCCGAGCTTCTTGCCGAGGATGAGGCTCAGGCCGGTAATGGTAACGCCGAGGAAAACCATCGCCCAGACGCCGAGTGCGCTGGCGATGAACTTGCCGTCGCCGAGGAGTTGGAAGAGCTCCATGATCGCCTTGGTGATCGGGTAGTACGCCTGTTTCTGCGCGAGGATGAGCGAGTCGCTGACCTCAAGCATCGCGAACGCAAAGGCGAGGAGTCCGCCTGCGATGAGATTGGCCATGATGAGGGGCAGCGTGACCTTGATCACGGCCTTGAGCGGCGGGCAGCCGAGATTTTGCGCGGCTTCCTCGAGCGTCTCGCTGGTCTGCTGGAAGCCGGCGGCGGCGGAGCGCACGACGTAGGGCAGGCGGCGGATCGAGTAGGCGATGATCAAGAGGAGCGTGGGATCGCGCGTGGGATTGAGGAAGCTGAAGAACTTTCCATCCTGCGACATCGCGAGGTAGCCGAAGGCGAGCACCAGGCCGGGGACGGCGAGCGGGAGCATCGCGAGGAAGTCGAGGATCTCGCGGCCTTTGATCTTGCTGCGAACGACGACGTAAGCGATCGCCACGCCGAGCACGATGTCGACCAGCGTCGAAATGCTCGCGAAGCGGAGACTGTTGGCGATCGCCGGCACCGTGAGGTCGTGGCCGAGCGCGAGTTCGAAGTTGCCGAGCGTGTAGTTGGCCGGGACCACCGTGTTGTACCAGTCCTGCGAGAAGGCGACGAGGATCACGCCCATGTGCGGCAGCACGGCGATAAACGTGACGCCGGCGAAGAGCGCGGTGCAGAGGCAGGCCTTTACGAGCGGCAGGCGCTGCGGGCCGCCGGAGGAGGTGGCCTTGGCCATCATCGCGTGCGTGGAGCGGCCGAAGAGGCCCTTGCTCAACGCGTAGAGCGCGACGGAGCTCACGAGCATCACCGCGACCAGCGCAAAGGGGAACGGGTTGCCGCCGATATCCTTCAGGCCGTAGTAAATCTGCACGCTCGTCACGCGGTCGTAGTCGAAGATCAGCGGCGTCCCGAGTTCGGTGAAGGCCCAGATGAAGACGATCGTGCCGCCGGCGAAGAGGCCAGGGCGGATGAGTGGGAGCGTGATCTTCCAGAAGCGACGGAAGCCGGTGCAGCCGAGATTCTGCGCGGCCTCTTCCATCGCGGGATCGATATTGGCGAGCGCGGAGACGGCGTTGAGATAGATGATCGGGTAGAGCGAGAGCGCCTCGACGATGGCGATGCCCCAGAATTGATTGGCGGCAAACCAGTCGATGGTCGCGCCGGGCGCGAGGAAGCCGAGATGGTGCAGCAGGGCGTTGAAGGCGCCGTACTGGCCGAAGATCTGTTTGATGCCGATGGCGCCGACGAAGGGTGGCAGGATCATCGGCACGAGGACGAGCGAGCCGAGGATGCTCTTGGCGGGGAAGAGGTAGCGGTCGCTGATGATCGCGAGCGGCAGCGCGATGAGCAGCGCGAGCGTGGTGGCGGCGCAGGCGAGCAGGAAGGAATTGCGCAGGCCGCCGAGGTAGGTGGGATCGGTGAGCAGCGCGCCGAGATAGGCGAAGGTGAGGTTGCCGTCGGCGTCGATGAAGCCGCCCTTCAAGATCTGCAGAACAGGCCAGATAAAGAAGGCGGCGAAGAAGACCGCCGTGGCGATGAAAACGAGGCGCGCGAGCGAGTGCGACATCGCGGGGCAGTGTGCGTGCGAGGGCGCGGGGGCGACAACACCTTTTAATGGTCAAAGGGTGATCGCAGGCGTGATGCGAAGCGAGTGGAGGTCCGTCGTGGGCGAAGGCGGGTGGGCGAAGGTGGGCTTCCGCGGACTTCGAGGATGCGAGAGGGCGGGTTAAAACCCGCCCTACTTTATTTTTCCGGCTCGATGAGGATCTTGCTGGCGGCGGTCACGCTCAGGGGGACGGCCCGGCCACTGGCTTTGCGAACGGTGACGAGGCCGGCGGTGAAATTGCGGTCGCTCACGCGGATGGCCGTGCCGGGTTGGAGGCCATTCTGCTCGACGAAGCGCAGGAACTCCACCGATTGATCGGTGATCCGGACGATGCGCAGGGCGCGGTCGGTCACACAGGTGGCAAGGGTGGCGTAGACCTGGGAGCTGAGTTTGCCTTGGGCGCTGGGAATGGGGTCGCCGTGCGGATCGGTCTGCGGGTGGCCGAGCAGGGCATCGAGGCGGTCGAGCACCTCGTCGGAGATCGCATGCTCCAGCTGCTCGGCTTCGTCGTGGACCTTCGACCAATCCATCTTGAGCACATTAACAAGGAAGGTTTCGACGAGCCGGTGCTTGCGGAGGACGTTCAGCGCGACCCGGCGGCCCTCGGTGGTGAGGCGCACGCCCTGCTGCATCGGGGCGAGGAAATAGCCGCGCTCTG
>JAZKEV010000322.1:18579-19228 GCA_040386765.1 Verrucomicrobiota bacterium
CATGGCGGCTCCGGCGTGGGCAAACAGCGGAAGTCTAGCCGATCCGGGGGAGGGCAGGCCGCGCACGCGTCGCGGCAGGCGCGTCAGAGCAGGAAGGCCGCCACGACCCGGCGGCCCTCGGTCGTGAGGCGCACACCTACGCGCGGCTGGTGTTCGACGAGCCCCTCATCGGCGAGGGATTTAACCATGGTGGTGGCGGTGCCGGGCACGACGGCGACTGCGGACGCGAGGGAGCCCATGGGCACCAGCTCCTCGCTGCCCTCGGAAAGCAGGAGGACGTGCTTGAGGTAATTTTCCACGGTGCTCGTCGCCATGCGAAACGGGTAGTGGTGGTTTATTTGAGCGCAATATTACTTTTATTTTGACTATTCAAAATCACCACCGATTACTACTCTACATCATGGTTTTCAACCCACGTGCTTTGTTTTTTTCGGCGCTCTGCGCAGGCGCAACTGCGGTCTACGCCCAAAACGGGGCCGCGGGCACCCGCGAGCTGACGACGGACCGGCCGGATACGACCGAGACGCCGTTTACCATCGAGCCGGGGAAAGTGCAGCTGGAGACCAGTGTGGCGACGTGGTCACGGGATCGGCTCGACGGCGTGCGGACCACGGAGTGGGAGATCGCGCCTTTCAATGTCCGGATCGGG
>JAZKEV010000322.1:19238-25617 GCA_040386765.1 Verrucomicrobiota bacterium
ACCGAGCAGGTGCGGGGCGGGCCGAAGGGAACGGTCCGCGGCATCGGAGACACGGTGTTGCGGGGCAAGATGAACTTCTGGGGCAACGACGGTGGCGCGACCGGCTTCGGCTTGATCGCCGATGTGAAGCTGCCGACGGCCGCCAATGGAATAGGCAACGACCACACCGAGCTGGCCCTGACGTTTCCCGTGAGCTTCGAGCTGGGCGCGGGCTGGGATGGCGCGGCGATGACCACCCTCGAGCGGGCATTCACCGATGCCGGGAAATTCGAGGCGGTGTGGACGAATACCTTCTCGGTGGCCCGTGAAGTGGCCAAGGAAACGGGCGCGTTCTTCGAACTCGTGTCGACGACCGGGGCGGGGCGGCACGTGCTGCTCTTCGATGTCGGCCTCACGCACCGGATCGGGAGCGATTTCCAGATCGATGCGGGCGTGAATATCGGCGTGTCGCACACGGCGCCGGACCTCGGGGTATTCGCGGGCTTCTCGCGCCGGTTTTAAGATTTTTATGAAAACATCTGTTATCCGTCTCCTTCTGCTGTCGCTCGCCGCGGCACTCTTTGTGCTCCCCGCGCAGGCTGCGGGTGCAAAAAAGCGAATCGTCACCACCTTCACGATCATTCAAGACATGGCCCAGAATGTCGCGGGCGATGCTGCGATCGTGGAATCGATCACGAAACCGGGCGCGGAGATCCACGGCTACGAGCCGACGCCGCAGGATATCGTGAAGGCACAACGCGCCGACCTCGTGCTGTGGAACGGGCTGAACCTCGAGCGGTGGTTCGAGAAGTTTTTCGGCAACCTGCGCAAGGTGCCCAGCGCGGTCCTCTCCGAGGGCGTCGAGCCGATCGGCATCGACGAGGGGCCTTACTCCGGAAAGCCGAATCCGCACGCGTGGATGTCGCCGCGCAATGCGACGATCTACGTGGAAAACATCCGCAAAGCGCTCGTGAAACTCGATCCGGCCAACGAGAAAACTTACAACGCCAACGCGAAGGCTTACTCGGCGAAGTTTGTAGCGATCGAGGAGACGGTGCGCACGGAACTCGCGAAGATTCCTGAAAACCAGCGCTGGCTGGTGACGAGCGAAGGTGCCTTTCCATACTTGGCGCGCAATTTCGGGATGAAGGAGCTGTTCTTGTGGGCGGTGAATTCGGACCAGCAGGGCACGCCGCAGCAGGTGCAGAAGGTGATCGACGGCGTGCGCAAAAACAAAATCCCCGTGGTCTTCAGCGAGAGCACGGTCAGCGACAAGCCGGCGCGGCAGGTGGCCGGCGAAACCGGCGCGCGGTATGGCGGCGTGCTCTACGTCGATTCGCTCACCGCGGCCAGCGGCCCCGCGCCGACTTACTTGCGGCTGATGGAATATAATGCGAAGACCATCGTAAAAGGATTCCTGCAACGCTGATTCCAATGACCCTTTCGGCTAATTCTCGCGCTTCGACGGCGGTGGTTCGACACCGCGGGGCGGAGCGCGGGACTATGGGGGCGGCGGCCAATCTCCGCCGCCAGAGGTAAATGAAATGAACGAACTGAGCATCGAGGTAAAGAATGTCACCGTCAGCTACGCCAATGGCCTCGTCGCGCTGCGCAATGCCTCGTTTGCACTGCGCGGGGGATCGATCTGCGCGCTCGTGGGCGTCAACGGGAGCGGCAAGTCGACGCTCTTCAAGGCGATCATGGGCATCGTGGAGCCGGCGGTGGGCAGCGTGGAGATCGCCGGGGAGCCGGTGCGCCGCGCGCTGAAGCGCAATCTCGTGGCCTACGTGCCGCAGGCCGAGGAGGTCGACTGGACCTTTCCGGTGAGCGTGTGGGCTACGGCCACATGAATTTCCTCCGGATCCCGCGGGCGGAAGACAAGAAGGTCGCCGAGGAGAGCCTCAAGCGCGTCGGCATGCTGGAGTTTCGCGAGCGCCAGATCGGAGAGCTCTCGGGCGGGCAGCGGAAACGCGTCTTTCTCGCGCGGGCGCTGGCGCAGCGGGCGCGCGTCATCCTGCTGGACGAGCCGTTTACCGGCGTGGATGTAAACACCGAGGAGGCGATCATCGCTTTGCTGCGCGAACTGCGGAGCGAGGGGCAGATCATGCTGGTATCGACGCACAATCTCGGCTCGGTGCCGGAATTCTGCGACCAGGTGGTGCTGGTCAATCGCACGGTACTGGCCGCGGGGCCAACGGCGGAGGTCTTCACGCAGGATAATTTGCTGCGCGCCTTTGGCGGCACGCTGCGGCATTTCCGCTTCGACGAATCGACCGTGCAAAAGCACGACGGCCGGGCGGTGACGCTGCTGACGGACGACGAGCGGCCGTTGGTTTTCGGCAAGGGCGGGCATGTGGAATACAGCCAGCGCGTCGGTCGCGAGAATGTCGTCAAGGAGCGGGCGGAAGGGGAGGAGGACGATTGAAAACGACCTTCATGGCGGGTGGGCTTGGGCATGCAGGGGTTAATAACGGACCGTTTTTGGGGGATGCGAATCTCCTGAGCGGCGCGTTAGGGATAACGCGCCCTACCTCGAAAGGCCTCCGATGATCGAGCAACTGCTCCTGCCGCTGCAGTATGACTACATGCTGAAGGCGATCCTCGTGAGCGGGGTGATTGGCGGCGTCTGCGCATTCCTCTCATGCTTCATCACGCTTAAGGGCTGGTCGCTGATGGGCGATGCGCTGTCGCACTCGGTCGTGCCGGGCGTGGCGGTGGCGTACTACATCGGGTGGCCGTTTGCGGTGGGTGCGTTTTTCACCGGGCTGCTGGCGGCGGCGGGCATGGGCTTCGTGAAGACGAAGACCCGCCTGCGCGAGGATGCGGTGATCGGCGTCGTGTTCACGGCGTTCTTCGCGCTCGGGCTGTTTCTGATTTCGCTTTATCCGAGCCAGGTCGACCTGCGCTCGATCGTGTTTGGCAACATCCTCGGCATCTCTAATCCCGACGTGGTGCAGGTGCTGATCATCTCGGCGGTGACGCTCCTCGTGCTCGGGCTGAAGTGGCGCGATTTTCTGCTCTTCTGCTTCGATCCCAATCAGGCGCGGGCGCTGGGCCTCAATACCACCGTGCTGCACTTCACGCTGCTCACGCTGCTCTCGGCGACGGCGGTCGCGGCGCTCCAGACGGTCGGTGCCTGCCTCGTGGTGGCGATGCTCGTGACGCCTGGGGCGACGGCTTATTTGCTGACGGACCGGTTTGGGCGGATGATCGGGCTCGCGGTGAGCATGGGCGTGCTGACCTCAATCGTGGGCGCGTACCTGAGCTACTTTTTCGACGGATCGACGGGCGGGTGCATCGTGACGCTGCAAAGCCTGCTCTTTGTGGTGGCGCTAATCTTTGGCCCGAAGCACGGGATGATCGCTTCGCGCAGTCGGCGGCGCGAGGCGAGCCTGGCGGCGATGGGAGGAAGCTAAACCATGGAACGCCTCCTCGAGCCTTTTCAGTTTCAATTCATGGTCGACGCGATGATCGCGGGCGTGGCCGTGGGCGCGGTGTGCTCTGTGCTCTCGTGCTATCTCGTGCTGAAGGGCTGGTCGCTGATGGGCGACGCGATCTCGCACGCGGTCCTGCCCGGGATCGTGATCGCTTATGCGATCGGCGCGCCGCTGGCGGTCGGCGCGTTTGCCTCGGGGCTGCTGTGCGCGGTGGCGACCGGCTTCATCAAGGCCAACAGCCGCGTAAAGGAGGACACCGTGATGGGCGTGGTGTTTACGGGGCTGTTTGCGTTTGGACTGGTGATTTTCACCAAGATCAAGAGCGACCTGCATCTCGATCACATCCTCTTCGGCAATATCCTTGGGTTGGAGGTGGGTGACCTGCGCGATACGTTGATCGTGGCGGGGCTGACGCTGGGCGCCATCCTGGTGCTGCGGCGCGACCTGCTGCTCTATTGTTTCGACCCCAATCATGCGCGGACCATCGGGCTGCGCACGACGGTGCTTTATTATCTGCTGCTTTCGCTGCTCGCGGTGACCATCGTGGTCTCCCTGAAGGCAGTCGGAATCATCCTCGTGATCGCGATGCTGGTGACGCCGGGGTGCATCGGCTACCTCTTGACGGATCGTTTCAACCGGATGCTCGTGATTGCGGCGGCGAGCGCGATCTTCTCGAGCTTCTTTGGCGTGTACGTGAGCTTCTTTCTCGATGCCTCGACGGGGGCGTGCATCGTCCTATTGCAGGCCCTGATCTTCCTCGTGGCACTCGTTTTTGCGCCGAAACACGGTTTGTTGGCGGCACGGCGCAGCTCCCGTGCGGCGGCGGCCGCTTCGGCGCTGTAAAACGGCGGGCCCGGAGCCCGAAGAACGGCCGCGCAGAAACATTCACGCGCGAGCTTGAGAAAAGCGGAGGAGCGCGCATCACTCTTTGTCGTGCGCAGCGTCTACCTGCGTGCGTCGTCACCGCTTCCTTTTCCACGCCCCTCCCGAACGCATGACCGGCACCTCGAAAGCTCATCTCCCGTTGGCAACCGAGTGGAGGGGTTTTCATTGGCGGCAAATGGGGCAAATCGTGGGGCAGCTGATGCTGGCCGTGGCGCTGTTGACGGCGGGCGTACGTGCCGCGGATGTGTCTGAGGTACAGAGCGAATTGCGGACCGGCAACTATGCCGTCGCGATCCGGCGGGCCACGGCTGCGCTCGGCAATCCGGGAGAAGGCGCGCAGACCGATTGGTCGATGGTGCTGATCCAGGCCCTGCTCGCGACCGGCAGAAATGCCGAGGCCGATGTGGCGATGAAGGAGGCCCTGGCCCGCGATCAACGGAGCATCCGGCTCAAGTGGCTGGGCCGGGAGGTGGCATTTGCAAACGGGCGGCCTGACGAGGCGGTGCAACGGCAGCAGGAGGTGGTGCGTGCCATCAAGATGAGCGCGTGGCTCTACCGGCAGCCGGCGGATCTGGTGATTTTTGGCCGCGCCTGGCTGATGGAGGGAGCCGATCCGAAGGATGTGCTCGAGAAGGTTTTCAGCGCCGCGCAGAAGATGGAGCCGAAGCTCCGCGATGTGTACCTCGCGCGCGGTGAGCTGGCGCTGGAGAAGCACGACTTTGCGCTGGCGGCCAAGGCCTACGAGGAGGGCTTGAAGCAGATTCCCGACGATCCGGACCTCCTCTCCGGTCGCGCGAAGGCCTACGATAACAGCGACCGCGAAGTGACGCTGGCCTCGCTGGAGGCGGCCCGGAAGATCAACCCCAAGCACGTTCCGACGCTGCTGCAATACGTCGATCACCACATCGATGCCGAGGCTTACGACGAGGCCAACAAACTCCTCGACGAGATCATCGCGGTGAACAAGACGCAGCCCGATGCATGGGCCTACCGGGCTGTGATCGCGCATTTGAAGAATGACCCGATCGCCGAGCGGCAGGCGCGCGATAAGGGGCTGGGCTCGTGGCCGACCAATCCGCGCGTCGACTACCTCATCGGTGAGAAGCTCTCGGCCAAGTATCGCTTCACGGAAGGCGCGGCCGCGCAGCGGCGGGCACTGGAATTCGACGCCAATTACCTGCCGGCTCAGGCCCAGCTCGCCACCAATCTGCTGCGTCTCGGCGAGACCGACGAAGGCTGGAAGCTCGCGCAGACCGTCCACGAGAAGGACGACTACGATGTCGAGGCGTTCAACCTCGTCACTTTGAAGGAGACGATGGCCAAGTACGCCGCCCTCAACGACGAGGACTTCGTGATCCGGATGGCGGCGCCGGAAGTGGCCGTTTACGGACCCCGGGTGCTGGCGTTGCTCCGCCGGGCCAAGGCAGCACTCGTGACCAAGTATGGCGTGGAGCTGGCCAAGCCGACCTACATCGAGATTTTTGCGGACCAGCGGGATTTTGCGGTGCGGACCTTCGGGCTTCCCGATGTCTCGGGGTTCCTGGGCGTCTGTTTCGGACGGGTGGTCACGGCCAACAGTCCGGCGACGAGCAATTTGGCGACCAATTGGGAGTCGGTGCTCTGGCACGAGTTCTGCCATGTCGTGACCCTGCAAATGACGAAGAACAAGATGCCGCGCTGGTTGAGCGAGGGCATCTCCGTCTACGAAGAGCGGCAGGCCAACCCTTCCTGGGGCATGCGGATCGACCCGAAATACCGCGAGATGCTGCTCGGCGACGACCTCGTGCCCGTGAGCAAGCTGAGCGCGGCGTTCCTGGCGCCGAAGTCGCCCCGGCACCTGCAGTTTGCCTACCTGGAGTCGTCGCTGGTGGTCGAATACATCATCGAGAAATTCGGCATCGAGAAGGTGCGGGCCGTCCTCACCGATCTGCGCAACGGCGTGGAAATCAACACCTCGCTGGCCAAGAACACGGTGGAGATGGACGACCTCGAAAGCGGTTTCAAAACGTATGCCCACGAGCGGGCGAAGGCGCTGGCGCCGGGCATGAATTGGGAGAAGCCGGACCCGGATCTCCTGC
>JAZKEV010000323.1:0-3238 GCA_040386765.1 Verrucomicrobiota bacterium
TGGTTCTCTCAGACAAATCCCGGGGTGTCGCCGTACCGGCTCTATGCGCTTTCGAATGTCGGCTCGCTGCTCGCGCTGCTGAGCTACCCGGCGTATTTCGAAGTGAAGTTCACGCGTCACGCGCAGGCCACGATGTGGTCGGTAGGCCTCGCGGTGTTTGTGCTGTTCTGCGGCTTTTGTGCGTGGCTGCTTTGGAAACGCGTCGTGAAGCCGGGCATCGCCACCGTGCAGGCGGCGACGGAAGCCGCCATGGAGACAGCGCTGGAAAAGACGCCGCCGGTCGACAAGCTGCTGTGGGTAAGCCTGCCGGCGATCGCCTCGGTGCTGCTGCTGGCGACGACCAACAAGCTGTGCCAGGAAATCGCGGTCATTCCCTTTCTCTGGGTGCTGCCGCTCAGCCTGTACCTGCTGACCTTCATCATCTGTTTCGATCACGCGCGGTGGTATAACCGCTGGGTCTTCCTCCCGCTGCTCGTCGTGAGCATGGCGGTGGTCGCGCAGCTCCTGCCGGCCGGCACGGATGCGCCGATGCGCTTGCAGGTCATCGGCTACAACGTCGCGCTCTTCGTCGCGTGCATGGTGTGCCACGGCGAGCTCTACCGCCTGAGGCCGCCGCCGCAGCGGCTGACTTCGTACTTCCTTTTGATCTCGGCGGGCGGAGCGATCGGCGGGTTTCTCGTGGCGGTGGTGGCGCCGGCAATCTTCAGCGAATACCGCGAACTGCAGCTCGGGCTTTGGGTGCTCAGTTACGGACTCGGCGTGCTGTGCTACCGGCACCGCAGCCGCGATATGGTGCTGGCGGTGGGCATCGGCGCGCTGCTGACCATTGTTGCGCTGCCCCTGCTGCGCGCGAAATTCGACGACAGCACGGGCATCAAGGCCGAGTACCTTGAGCTCTTCAAAGAGCGCGCGGTGTACATCGGCGTGACGTTCGCGGTCTTCGTCGCGTGTCTCGTGGATTTCAAACGCCGCCGGTTGCTGGCGGAGTGGAAGCCGCGTGCGGGCTGGTTTGTGATGTACCTGTGCGTGGGCCTCGGCGCGGTCTTCGTCGTGCAATGGGCGGAGAAGAGCTCGGTGCCGGTGCTCAGCGCATCGAGGAATTTCTACGGCACGCTGAAGGTCTTCGACTACTACGCGAACGACGCGGAGGACAACTACCACCTGCTGCTGCACGGTGCGACGACGCACGGCCTGCAGTTTACCGCGCCGGAAAAATCCGTGATGCCGACGAGCTACTATGCGGATACGAGCGGCGTGGGGCGGGCGATCAACCGGCTGCCGCAGGGCCCCCGCAAGATCGGCCTCGTGGGCCTCGGAACGGGCACGCTCGCGGTGTACGCGCGCCCCGGCGACACGATGCGGATCTACGAGATCAACCCCGAGGTCGAGAAGCTCGCGCGGTCGCAGTTCAAGTATCTCTCGCACTCGCCGGGCACGATCGAGGTCGCGATGGGCGATGCGCGCCTCGTGATGGAGCAGGAGGTGGAGGAGAAGCGCACGCAGGCCTTCGACTTGCTGGCGCTCGATGCCTTCAGCAGCGATGCGATCCCGGTGCATCTGCTGACGAAGGAAGCCTTCGATATCTATATGCAGCAGCTCAAGCCCGACGGTGTGATCGCGGTGCACATTTCGAACCGTTATCTGGACCTGCGGCCCGTGGTGGAAAAGCTCGCGGCGCACTTCGGGCTCGAGGTGGCGACGATCTCGGATGACGACGAGCCGAACTGGTGGGTCTACGCGACCACCTGGATGATCCTGACCAAGAATAAGGCGATCCTGGAGCACGAGTCGATCCGCGACAAAGCGGAGGCGCCCGAACCCACGAATCGCGACTTCCCGCTGTGGACGGACGACTTCGCCAGCCTCTACTCGATCATGAAATGAGCTGGAGCCGCGCCATCCTCGCAGGTATTTGCACGCTCAGCGCGCTGGTCTGGACTGCGCCTGCCGCGACGCCGACGCCGGCGAGCGAGGCCTATCTGCGCGAGACGGAAGCATGGAAAGCCGCGCGGTTGAAAAAGCTGCTGGAGCCTGACAACTGGCTGACGCTCGTCGGGCTCCATATCCTCAAGCCGGGTGAGAACACGATCGGCAGCGCGAAGGGGAGCGACGTTCTGCTCGCAAAAGGGCCCGCACGACTCGGCACGGCAACCGTGGCGGCTGACGGGAAGGTGACCTTCACGCTCGAAGCGGGCGCCGAGGCACTCGTTGACGGAAGGAAGGCGACTGCGGCAGAACTGAAGCTCGCTGCCGGCGAAGCGAAACCGACGACGGTGAAGTTCGGCACCGTTAGTTTCTTCGTGATGGATCGAAACGGGAAGCGCGCGATCCGGGTGAAAGACAGCGAGTCGGAGCGGCGGACGAAGTTTGCAGGGCTCGATTATTTTCCGCTCGATCCCAGCTGGCGGATCGAGGCGGCGTGGGAGCCCTTCGACAAACTGCGGATGATGCCGGTCACGGATCGACTTGGCATGACCGGTCCGATGCTGATGGCGGGCAAGGCGGTCTTCGAGCGGGAGGGTAAGCGCTTTGAATTTCTCGCCATCGACGAGGGTCCCGGGAAGCCGTTGTTTTTCGTGTTTTCCGACGCGACCAGCGGCAAGGAAACCTACGCTGCGGCGCGCTTCATCTACACGGAGGCGAAGGACGGAAAGGTTGTTCTGGATTTCAATCGCGCGGAGAACCCGCCGTGCGCCTTTACCCCGTATGCGGTATGTCCGCTGCCGCCGAAGGAGAACAAGCTGCCGTTCCCGGTACGAGCAGGGGAGAAGACTTACCACGCCAAGGGCGTGGAATGACGAAGGGCCAAGGCCTAATCACCAAGGGCCATGAAAAAGCGGCGGAGACGCCTCGCCCTCTCTGGTACCTTTGAGTCATCCGGCCTCGATCATCCGGAGCGTGGTGCGATCCAGCGTCAGGTCCGGGCGCGGGTTGGGCACGAGGAAGTCGTGCTCGGCGCGCGAGGCGATCGCGAAGGGGGCCGCGGGGCGGATCGCGGGAAGATCGGCGCGCTGGCGCAGACGTTCGGTCCGCAAGAGCGGGCGTTGATGGAGGGTGGGAGCAGTGGCGGTTTTCATGGTAAGGTTGAAAACCCGCTCCGGAGAGCACACCAGGAGGCCACAAAAAAGCCCCTCCGGTGTGGCACCGGAGGGGCTAAAAGTCGTTTCGACGTTAGAACCCTCTCGGCGCCTTGGTAACGGCGGAGATGACGGAGACGGATACGACGACGGCTGCGACC
>JAZKEV010000324.1:0-5559 GCA_040386765.1 Verrucomicrobiota bacterium
TCACCTTCGCTCGCGCCCTCCGCTGTTACCTCCGCATGGATCCCGACATCATCCTCGTCGGCGAGATTCGCGACGAGGAGACCGCCGGCATCGCCGTCGAAGCCGCACTCACCGGCCACTTGCTCGTCTCCACGCTCCACACCAACGACGCGCCATCCACCGTAGCGCGTATCGGCGAGATGGGCGTGGAAGCCTTTAATATTTCCGCCTCGCTCGTCTGCGTCTGCGCCCAGCGCCTGCTCCGCCGCGTCTGCAAAAACTGCAAGATCCCCTACGAGCCCGAAGGCCGCCCGCGCGAGATCCTGGAAAAAGCCCTCGGCTGGCACGGCCAGATCTTCAAGTCCAACCCCCAGGGCTGCCCCACCTGCGGCGGCACCGGCTACAAGGGCCGCGTCGGCATCCACGAATTGATGACGAACAGCGAAGAGCTGACCGAAGCCATCAACAAGGAGCTCGAAGTCGCCGAGCTGAAACGCATCGCGATGAAAAACGGCATGAAGACCCTCCATCAGGACAGCATCCTGAAAGTGAAGATGGGCCTCACCACCATCGACGAAGCCCTCAGCAACGTCCCGCCGGATCTGATTCTGTAACGCCAGCAGCAGGGCCGAGAGGACATGCCCGCGCTTTCGTCGCGGTAGTTTGAGAAGGATTTGAGGGTGCGTGTTCAAACGAGAGCCCTTTCACAAAAAAGATAGCCGCCATCCGTAGCGCGGAGCTTCAGCCCGCGCTCGGAATACCCTGAGTGCTCCAAACGCGGGTCGAATGGCTTCACCGCAGCCTCGGTAGCGCACAAATGTCGCCGTAGCTTTAGCGATGGCGCACCGCGTGTCGCCGAAGCCTCGGCAAAGGCACAAGCCAATCGCAGCCAACCCCAACTTATCCCGGAAATAGAGGGGACGTGCCCGCCAGCAGCGGACCGTGAACCATGCGCGCTCAGCCTTGGTAAAGGCGTATCGCAAATGTCGCCCGTAGCTTTGGCGAAGACTCTCCCCCAGACGACCCCAGCCAATCCCGCCCGACCCCCGCCTACCCCGGAAATAGAGGGGAATTTTCCCCGAGCTATCAGTCCCAAACTCTGCGCGCGCCGATACGTGCAGACCGATCCTCCTGCCCCACCCTTTGCAGTCTGAGCCGAGCGAAGCATAACCCGCGATCGTTCCTTCCCACCGCCCTCGCCCAAGCGACTCCACCGCAGCTTCGGCGAAGACGCACGGCCAATCCCAGCCCAACCCAACCAAGCCCAAAATAGCCCGGATATAGAGGAGAATTTCCCGCCCAACCCGGTCCGCGAACTCTCCACTCGCTGACGCCCCGTGCGTTCTGGGCCAAACGCAGCAACCGGAAACTCCCCACCCGCCACCTCCACCCGCATGGCTTCGCCGAAGCCTTGGCGGCGCCTGCCGCAGGTCGCCGTAGCCTCGTTTAAATCGTATCCGGCCCATACCAACCAACCCCGGAATAGCCCGGATATAGAGGAGAATTTCCCGCCACCGCCAGGCCGCGCCCGCTTCGCACGCGTAAGCGCACAGGCCACCCCTCCGGGAAGGAAATCGTCACTGCCCCTCACCCCCGGCACTTCATGCATGAATCATCATTCCTTTCTTAATGTTCCCAAATCGGCCTCCCGCTCATCCCGCTCCACTCTACCTTGGGCCGCGTCGCATGTCACCCCGTCCATACCGTCCATTCCGTCCATTCTCAAAAAATTCTCGAAACCCACGTCCATAGGACATGAGGCTCCCCGCCGCACCAAGGTCCCACGTTCCGCCCTACCCCGTCATGCGTCGCGACGCTTCACCTCCCCTGTGTCTGCGCATCCCGAAACGGAACTTGCACGTTTCATCTGAAACCATGGGAGACACGCCGCTTCGTTCATGAGCCCCCCTTCCACTCGCCAGCAAGTTGTAGGGTTCGTCGGCTGGCTGGCGCTTTCCTTCGCCACCGCAGCCATCGGAGCCCGCGCCTCCATCGCCGCCGCTCCTTTTTACCAGGCGCTCACGCGACCGAGCTGGGGACCACCGGCAGCGGTCTTCGGTCCCGTGTGGAGCGTGCTCTATCTGACCATGGCAATTGCCGCGTGGCTGGTGTGGCGCGAGCGGGGCTTCGCGGCGTCACGGGCAGCATTGTGGCTCTTCATCCTTCAACTCGCGGCGAATGCCCTGTGGAGCTGGCTCTTCTTCGCCTGGCACCGGGGAGCCTGGGCCTTCGCGGAAATCCTCGTCCTATGGGTGTTGATTCTTTGCACCGTCATGGCCTTCTGGCGCGTGCGCCGAGCGGCGGGGATCCTGCTCCTGCCCTATCTCGCGTGGGTCAGCTTCGCGACGGCACTCTGTTTTTCCGTCTGGCGCCTGAATCCGGGCGCGCTGTAGCGCCGCCAGTGCGTAGTTAGCACGCGATGAGCCGCATCAACGCCCCTGTAATGGACTACGTGAGCTCCAGCGCCTTGTCAGGCGACAGTGGGCGTGGGAGTTCGTTGCGCATACCACGCATGGATGAGGCCGGTCTGCAGAAACAACACGGGCGTATCGAAGCCCGCTGAGGCGATCAGGGCGCTTACCTGCGGCAACGGCGATACGGCCACATCCCGTCCGTACGTGACACGCAGCCGCTCAAACTGCTCGGGCGGGAGCCCCGTCTCCCGCATCAAGCGGAGCCAGACCTCGAGGAGGCTCCGGTAGCTCGCGGAAGCCGTATCGGACGCCAGATCCGCGCTCACCAAATACCCGCCCGGCAGTAACTGCTCGGCGATGGTGCGGAAGAAACGGGCTCTGGCTTCGGGTGCGAGAATGAACTGGGACACGAGCAGCGAAGTAGCCGCGTCAAAAGCCACCGTAGGCGGAAGCGAGTCCAGATAGCCCTCGTGAAAGACGCAGCGGGCCGTAATGCCGCACGCCTCGGCTTTGGCGCGGCAAACTTCCAGCATCGGCGCCGAAGGCTCCACCACCGCGAACCGCCACTGGGGGAATTTCTGCGCGAGATAAATTAGCTCCTGCCCCGTTCCCGCGCCCACGCAAAGAATCCTCGCCTCGGCGGGCAGGTCGCCAAGCACCGCCCCGATGAGCAAATGCAGCGCATCGCGCATGGCCGCCAGCTTGGCGAAGCGCTGGTCATAGGTGGCCGCGTGGGATTGGTCAAAAGCAACTGGCAGTTCTTGAGACATGCAGTTCTGGTTAACGTGAAATGGGGTCCACGACTCTGGCCGGCGCTTTGTTTGCCCGTTTGGCGCTCTGCGAATCGAGGAACGATTTCACCGTTGGGTGAGCGAGAACAAACCCGAGAAGCAAACAATAGCTCGCGGCGAGGACAGGAGAGAGGCCCGGATCTTCCAACAAGTTGAAAATAGTCCCCACGAAGCCGAGCACCAACGACCCCAGCATAAACAGCCGCGCCCACGCCTCGCCCAGGTAAATCGCGAACGCGAGTCCCACCTGAAAGATCAACAATATAGCCAGCCCCAGCACTTGAATGTAATAAACGACGCCCAAGTCGCGCGGAAATACTCCGACGGATACGAGAGTGAATGGACTGTTGGAAAACAGTGCCAAGGCCAACAACACGCCTTGGGCGACGGGAGCGATCGCGAGCAGAACTATCAGCAGGTATCGGACGGAACGCATTTTTGTTTAACGTCGAAGAGGAACCAAGGCACGCAGCCGCCGCGGCTGTGATATCTTGCTAAGCATTCTCCTCCTTCGAATCCAGCTTGGCCGCCGCAATCCGCTCCTTGAGGATATCAATGAATTCCTGGACGTGCCGCTCGGTCGGGAGGGTGCGGTGAAAATGGACGGCCGCCCCGCCGAGTTCCCAATGGACGATGACATAGTCAACATGGCGGCGCAGAGCCTCGTACGTCGCAATCATCCCCACGGAGGTACAGACCACAAAAAGGATTCCGACCCCGGCTTTGTCCGGAAGCTGCGCACCCCCGAAAACCCCAAATGCGGACACCGCCGTGCAGAGAGTCATAAACGCGGCGAAGCAATACCACAGAATCGGACGATGACTGTAGGACGAGGTGCGAGGGCTCAGTTCGGCGAGCGCCACCTCGTAACTGCTCGAACCCGTCAGGCTCCTGGTCCTCACCCGCAGGCAGTCGTCTTCCAGATCGAACTCGAAAGCCGGAAATCCCAGCCGCTTTTGAACGAGATGCATCCTTGGCTAGACAATAGAGATCCGCCGCGTGCGGGCGAGCAGAGAGTGATACCCTTCTGAATGACCGGACACGCGGCGCTCGCGCATCAGCTCGAGGACGCGCGGAACGTGACCGCCGTGGCCCTTCGCTTCGGTGCTTTGTCAGGAATTTTTTTCTAAGAGGACGATCAAGTGTAGCGCGTACAAATAGGCCGCGATGATAATCAGCAGTAGCCCGAAAAGCGTGAAGCGACGCCGCAGCGAAAAATAAGAAGTTCCGAGCGCCACCGTATGGCAGAGAATGGTGATCAGTCGCGTAACGCCATCCAGAGAAGACAGCGTCAGCGAGAAGAGCAGGAGCAGTGTCGCGAGTATATTGAGATGCCACACCGCCCGCTTCTTGGATTTGGTTTCGATTGGCTTAACGGCGGTGTCCTCCATCAGATGAGTTTCCTTTGCCTAGACGTTAAAGATCCACCCCCGTTACAACGTCGAACACCGCTGATCCTGCGACCAACCGGTATTGCAATCCGTACCGGAGCGCCCTTCACCATTCGCCCTTGCCGCGGAATAACTCGGCTTCGATGCTCGCAGAAAGGAATAACACCGTGTCACTGGAACTGCGCCCCAACTGCGAATGCTGCGACCGGGATTTGCCACCTGATTCCCGCGAGGCCTATATCTGCACCTTCGAGTGCACCTATTGCCTGAGTTGCGCTTCAGAGCGCCTCGGCTTCATCTGCGCCAACTGCGGCGGCGAGTTGGTGCGCCGCCCGATCCGTCCGGCGGCCAAGCTCGCGAAAAATCCCGCGTCGACCGTGCGCGTCCTGCGCTCCGCGCCGTGCGTCCCTCTAAAATAACCTGCGCGGTGCTCTTCGCGTACCTGACCTTCGCGGTCGGCTCTCGTGAGCAGAGTCTTGTTTCGTCCTAAAAAAGCAGCAGGCCGATGTATCCGGCTGCGACCATCAGCACGGGAATCGCCAGCTTCGTCTTCCAGCGATAGACCACGACGAGCGCGCCCGCCATGATCGCCAGCGCTTTCAGATTCGGGACAGCCGTCATGGCAAGCGTGACCGTAGTAACGGCGATCAGGCCGACCACACCCGCCGTGACGCCTTCCAGAAAGTGCTTCAGCAGCGGGTTCGCGACCACGGCGGTCAGGTGGCGATAAAACAACAACGAGAAACCGAACGCGGGAAGAAATACGCCGAAGGTCATCGCGAGTGCGCCCAGCGGTCCGCCGCCGAAGTAGCCGACGAAGGTCGAGAAGATGATAAGCGGCGCGGGCAGGATTCCCGACAGCGCCACGCCGTCGAGAAAATCGCGCTCCGTCATCCACCGCCCCCGTTCCACGGCATCCTCCTTTAGAAATGGAATCGCCGTGTAGGCTCCTCCAAAAGTCAGCAGCCCCGCGCGCAAACCCGA